>JBCCXH010000512.1:0-3863 GCA_039192005.1 Bacteroidota bacterium | reverse complement strand
GTCTTTAACAATGATTCATTGATTGAAAGGTCCTAAAAAGGAAAAAGTTGTAAATTGGACACACCGAATTTATTTACTATCAAGATTGGATATTTGAGCGTAACCTAAATTTTGGTGTTCGAAAAATTACCATATGAGAATAATTCTCAAACCGACTTCGAAGTCGGCTAACCATTAAATTCAATTAAAGATGAAAAAAGTACTTTTTGGCTTAATCGTTGTTTTTCCTTTAGCTCTGATCTTAAACTTAGATTTTTCAAGTAGTTTGAAAAACAATGAATTAGTATGTGAGAAAGTAGGTGAATCCGATAAAATTTTAGGCGATTGTTTTTGGGACGACCGAGGGATTGGAAATGATATGTGCATTATATACTGTCCTCCTTTATGGGAACCTGAAATCGTATATTGCCGCTAAACAGACGGCGAAATTGAAGTCATTTTTTGGGTATGTTATCCATTCAATGGCTTGAACAGCGAAGGGTTCGTGTTTCCACGACAAGTAAACATGGATCCTTGGTTGTAAATCACTTCCTAAAAAACCAGATAGAAAAGCGAGTTACCCCAGTCGCTGTAAAATGTCTCTCCTAAATCACCACTAGCTGTTTTATCTAATTATTCGTCATTTAATTGTAGTTGTAGGATGTAGATATGCACTGATATAAAATTGCCTTTCAAATTCAAACCATCAACTTATGAGCCGTTCTGGGTAGAAACCTCCGGTCAACTTTAGAAGCTAAGGAAACCATCCAATGTTTGGGCCTTTGACGAGGATGGAAAGCAATAGCACAAAGACCTCCCGTAAGAAGACAGGAGGAAATGAAAGACAGGTGTAATTGTAATTATTTTAATAAAAACTTGTGTCATCAGGTTTTATTGGTGGATAACTCCTTTGTTTAATACCACCAAGAGCGATAATATACTTAAAAATAGGTATTGATGTAACCCGTCGTAACTCTTTCTATTGCATCAAAAAAAAGTATGATAACTACATTGAAATATACCTTATTGACAACTGTTGTTGTTTTAGCTTCTAACTATTCGTTTGCTCAATACGAAAAGATCCAACCTATCCAATCAAAAAAGGACGACGATCCTTCATTGAGAATTCGGTCGTATCCATTGAAAGAAGATGAAAAGAACGACTTAAAAAAGATTTTTAAGCAGGATTTCAACGATGAGATAGATCCGGTGATTGCTTTTCAATTTGCAGATAGCCTGAATAAAAAAATAGGACATGTCAATCGTCAAATCACTCAATTTCGCTCCGGAGAAGTTGATACTGCTGCTACCATTACACAGATAAACTACAACGTGAGGAGGTTAAAAGCAGATAGAGAACATCTCAGAAAGTATCGAGACCTGTTTCATAGCATCAATCGATTCATTGGTACACCAAAATTCACGAATAGTTTCCTTCCACTAAGAAGTAAAGCTGGAACAGATTTCTATTATCAGAACGTAAGAAACAATAATTTCAAGCTTTTACAGAACATTGTTATACAAGGTGCTTCTGATCAATCGGTTGTAGCATCCGAGTTGGTCACGGGATATTTTAGTGTTTTAAGGGTCAACTTGTCGACGGTCATCTACAATACGAATGAAAGCGATACCGCTGAGACGCTCGTTAACAAAATTTACAACGGAGGAGGGTTACTGTCTGCAAATATTAACTACCCTTTATTTTTCAGGAGGTGGGATGAGATCGCCATTGTATTTGATTCAAATGTAAAGATGTCTTCAGACTTCAATGAGTTTGGCAATGAACTACCTAAGGATGAATTCATCGGCTATTTTGAACCGTCACTAAATGTATTCCTGGAAATGAGGTTGAGAAAAACGGACGTGAGACTTTTTTGTAATTATAAGTATGGCAGGGTTTATTCCAGCAGTGCGTTAAATGAAGCAATAGGGAATACTTCAGGCGATTCGTTCGATGTATCTTTGCTCTATGCAGGAATAAATTTTGGAAATAAAATCAGCATTTCAACCAATGTTCCCCTTAACAACATTAATGGATTGGGTGGTGACGATAACTATACGGTTGGAATACAATACTTTCCCAGTGATAATTGACCTTAGCCCGAAAGACTCGGGACTCTTTTAATGCCGTTGACTTAAGCTCTATGACCGCCGTCGTGGCCAACGTGGCCCGACCCGATGAAGTGATCTCATCAACGTTATCACACCTATTAATGAGACCGGAACCTCCCGATGCATCAACGAAACCAGATAAGATTACCAATACTACCTGCGCAGTATTGGTAACTGGTTTTACGCCAATAGGCGTTAATGAAAAGGACAGGTAACGAATACCCAAGGAACTCCTACACTGATACATCGGACCCTTCGATCAATCGCCCGAAATGTACTTTCGAGGAAAATCAAGCATGAGCGAATTGACCATGAAGGCACGACCCGAAAACATCAACACCCTCGCAACCGACAGGTTAAACGACTGCTACCCGGATGCAGTAGCCGCCGTGCTTACTGGAAGCCA
Source organism: Bacteroidota bacterium (assembly GCA_039192005.1). Classification (GTDB taxonomy): domain Bacteria; phylum Bacteroidota; class Bacteroidia; order Cytophagales; family Cyclobacteriaceae; genus Ekhidna. Next base: position 1,366 of record JBCCXH010000512.1, on the reverse strand, counting down.
GCTGGACCAAAGCAGTGTCACCAGTGAAAGCGACATGGATGTATTGGTCATTGTCCCTTTTTCCAATGGGATGCACTCCAAAGTCATGAAAATGGATGACATGAAAATGGATTTTACCGTCATCGGCTTAATAGATATCGTCAAAGTGCTTCACAGCAGTGCTTATAACAATAGTGGTGTCATTCTTCGCATGCTGATCTACAGTGAAACGCTAAAAGACTCCCTGCAACTGGTGGATGCTCTTAGGGAAAAGGCAAAAGCGCTCTACGGCACTGGACACGCTTCGAAGATGTACGAGCTAAAGTACCTGAGGAGTAACTTACTGAAAGTCCGAAAAAACCTTTTGAAAGATCTTGGCCGCCCTTACTCCACCTTTTTGCTCTACGAATTTGTCCATTACGTGAGTTCCATTTACCTGCTTAAGAAAGAAGGCTGGTATACGAAGAACAGCTATTGGAGGACCAAACTTCTTTTGGAACAGGAAGGACATGAACCATTTATTGAGAGTCTGCATGAGTTGCTTTTAAGAGGCAGTTCCGGAGATTTCCCTTTGGATCACCTATTGGCACTCACGGAACATTACGTAAACAGCCCGACCACTCCTGAGACGAACGAGCCAGCGGAAGATCGGCTGATCGTAAACCTCGACATCCGATCTAATGAAGATAAATGCTATCAAGACTTTTACAATCAGTTACTTGAGAATACTTACTTAAACAAGTATTTCCTTCTGGCAACTACCCACGAATACGAAAGGATCTTTGACTTCAACTACTTATTATATTTCCATTCAGGCCTTCCGGGATTTTGCACGGTAAAGGTGATGGACGAACTCGCCAGCCTTCCCTGCTTACAAGCGCTCCAACTCCGAACGCTGAAATTAGTAAGTCCAACATACCTGTATCGACAGTTTCACAAACCGAGCCATTACAAACGGGTTGAGCCATTGCTTATTGGCATTCATCAATCAATGATGAAGTGTAGGGAAGAAAGGGAGGTGGATCACGAGTTAAAGACCGTGCTGTCACACGTATTGGCCTTGTGCCTGGCCAAAAGCTTCGGTTTTGACGAGCAGTTGATGAAAGACATCTGGAAGCTACTCATGATTAAATGGCGAGATGAAAATGAGGCGCAAAATGACGCTGTTTTAACCGCCAACCAAGGACTTTTTATCACCATTTATGACACGGTCATGAATGATGTTGAATCTTTAACGCTAAGCGGATGGGATTTCCGACAGCTCATTGAACAAATGAACCTGTTTTATCACGGCATCTCAGACGCTTCCGATAGACTGGATTCGTATTGCTATGAATCACTTAATTATTATGTAAATACAGACGACGATTCTCTACGGGACATCTAC
>JBCCXH010000511.1:0-3887 GCA_039192005.1 Bacteroidota bacterium | reverse complement strand
GGATTTTTTTATAGTTAATTTTACAAGCTGCAATTGCAACTAAAAACTTTAACGCTATACTACAATGAATCGCCTATTAGCATGCCATTTGGCATTTTTCCTGTTCTATTTTACTGTGTCAAACAGTGCTTTCGCACAAACCCCTGATTGCAGTTTCACACCCAATATCGCCTCCGGGAATATTTTTATCGGGGACGCTGACGGTTTTATAAGTGTTCTCCCCCAAAGCAACTTCAACATCGCTGGTCAGTATTTCATCGGCGTGCAATTAAGCGCATCAGACACTATTGGAAATCTTACTACACGCTTTGGAGCAACATTTACTATTGAGGAGCCGGGCGAGTACGAAGTATATGTTTCGTTTACCGACGATGACAACTCTTGTTCTGTTCAGAGCCGTACATTTATTACCATCACGGAAGAGATCGGCGGATGCATAGACCCTGACGCATTCAACTACAACCCGGAAGCTACCCAACAACGTGGAGCATGCATTTACGAGGATCCTTGTGAGGTAACTATTACCTTTTCAGCTGATCGATTGACCACCAATTACATCGCAACCCACCGAGACACACTTTCGGCCTCTTACAAATGGCGAATCGCAGATCCTTTCAATTTGAGTGATACGACTGTCCTGTTTGGAAAAGAAGTCACTTATACCTATCGAGCCTTTGGAGACCAATATGTTTCATTGGAATATATCAAAGCAGATTCCTCCTGCTCCGAGATAAGAACATTGACACGTACGGTCGCGTCCGATTCCATCCCGGGCTGTACAGACCCTAATGCTTTAAACTTTTACCCATTTGCTTCACAGGACGATGGCTCTTGTCGCTACGGGATTTCAGGCAATATTTCCGGTTGTACTGATTTTAATGCGATAAACTATAATGCACTGGCTAATGTTGAAAATGGGAGTTGTCAGTACGTAGATTCCCTGATCATCTCAGGTTACATCATCCCCGGGTGCATGGATCCTGGTGCACTGAATTATTCCTCATTGGCACAAATAGATAATGGAACTTGTATTTTTGGCCAGGATAGTGTGTTGGTTCCTATTGAATTAGATGAAGCCGAGGCGATAACCAAAGAAATTGTTGCGGAAAATATATCTAATTGTGACATCGATTATTCCGTTTTAATTGACAGTGTTGCCATTGTCAATTCGGTATTGGAAGACTCGTTGGTAACGATCACCTGGGAAGTTTATCAATCAGAAGACAGCTATCTCGTTTCTTCAGAGATCCCCCTGGATACATTTGATTTATCTGCTGATAACAGTAACTACCTCATCTTTTCCTCAATCAGTTGCAATACCGGAGCCGGGAGGATAGCAGCCGACGAGATTGTCATCAGAAGTTTACTTACGTTCTCTCCCCCGGAAAATGTCATCACCAATGTGGAAGGTGAACCAACTACTGACGTCCGTTTTTTTCCTAACCCGTTTCATAATCAATTGGAAGTGCAGTTCAAAGCAGGCAGTAATGTTGCTAACTCTTATTTAAGTATCGAACTGTTCGATTTGAATGGCAAACTCATTTTAAGAGATAAGATCCGGTCCGATCAATCATCTGTTTTTATACAAACAGGTCATTTGCCGTTGGGTGTTTACCAGTTAATTCTTCGGAAAGACAACAAAGTGGAGCTATTCCGTAAGTTGGTTAAGTATTAACCAAGGACGAGTCAAATAGACCGGATCAACTCCAGCATCTTCTTTTTTTCTACCTCGTCGGGTAACCGTCCCATACCAGCTCCTACATTGTCCAGCATGTGGTGTGGCTTGGAAGTCCCCGGAATCACACAGGTAATGGCTGGGTTGGCCAGCAGGTATTTAAGAAAAAACTGCCCCCAACTTTTACAGTCAAAACCCTCAGCCCAGGCTGGTACTTGCTTGCCACTCGTTTTCCGAAAGAGTGACCCGCCGGCATAGGGACGATTGGTCAAAACAGCCACTCCTTTATCCAGCGCAGTGGGCAACAACGACTTTTCCGCATTTCGATCGATAATGGAATAGTTTACCTGCAAAAAGTCAATGGCTTCTGTTTTAATGATCCGCTCTAATTGATCATGTGCCGTATCCAGGTAATGCGTGATACCAATGTACCGAATCAGCCCCTTTTCCTTCCAATCATAAAGTGTTCTTAGATGGGTTTTCCAATCCTGAAGGTTGTGAACCTGCATCAGGTCCATCGGTTGGGCTTGCATTCGACTCATGGAGCGCTTCATTTGTTCTGTGCCGCTTTTCTCTCCCGTCGTCCACACTTTCGTTGCAAAAAATAATTTATCCACCATCCCCAGCTCGGTGGCTAAATCCCCAACAACCTGCTCTGAAGAGCCATACATCGGGGAGGAGTCTACAACCGTTCCTCCATTGGCTATCAATACCTTCAGCACTTCTTTTAAGGGTTCTCTGGCAGCAGTGGCACCGCCGACATCAAACGTCTGCCAGGTCCCCAGCCCGACACTCCCAATTTTCTCTCCACTGGATGGGATGGAGCGCTTAGTCATTTTTTCTGTTTGCCCAAGGGACCATTGAGGCAAGGACAGGCAGGCTGCACCTACCGCCAGGTGTTTAAGCGCTTTTCTTCTGGACAGGTAATGATTCAATGGATTCATAAGATACGTTATTAAGATAATGAAAATGCCTGCCAATGCTTCTGCCTGAGAAAACCCACAATACAGCCATCGGGATCGCCAGAAATGAAAGCATGGGCAACGACACGACGACGGGTGCCAAAATAGCAAATGCCCACCCGCCAAGGGCATCTCCTCCACGGTATACCGCCGTGTCGATGAAGTTTTTAGATGCATACCGCTCTTCCTCACTTACCGAAGTAAACAGCATTTCGCGAGCGGGTCGTTGCAAGGAAAAGTTGAGCGAACGGTAGGCTACCTGAAAGGTAAGCAACACATACACGGAAGGGTTGATGCCCAGAAAAAGAAACCCCATGACGGCAACGAAAGGAACGACCATCAGGCACATACTCATTCCCCATTTGCGAATGATCTTATCGGTGAAAAAACATTGTATAACAAGGGTAAAAGCATTGACCAACAGGTCCCTTAGCCCAAAGTAGGCGGTCCGTGCTTCGGGCGTAGTCATCGCTTCTGAAACAATGTGGACTTGCTGGAAGTACAGAAAGGTGGAAAGGGTGGTGTATAACAGGATGAAGGCACTGATTTGCATCAACTTTCTGGATTTTAAGATGAGTAAAAGCCCTCCCCAGGTACTCCCCTCGATCGGTCGCGACATGGCTTCTCTTTTGCGATGATCCGTACTTTTCAAGAGTTGGTGAACAAACCAGGTCGATGCCATCAGAAAGAAAGCAGCGATCAACAGTAGGTTGAGTACCCCCGCCTCTCTTACCAATGTCGTGGTTAAAACCGGACCCAGAAGTGCTCCTAAACTGCCACCTGCCGCAATGGGTCCAAAGAGTCGTTTGGCCTGACATGGTCGAAAGATGTCCGAACTGAAACTCCAAAAAACAGAGACGACAAACAGGTTAAAGACACTCAACCAGATAAAAAAGGCCACTGAAGCAACCCTCGAATCGGCCATCTTGAAGATCAGGTAGAATGTGATGATTTGAAGCGAGAAAAAAAGATAGATAGCGGGAATAAGCGTTCGTCTGGGGACTTTTTTCAAAAGGTAGCCAAATAGTGGTACGACTGCCAACATGACCAGAAACGTCCCGGTAAAGAGCCATTGCATGTTTTCTACTCCTGCCTGTATGCCCATCTCATCCCGCACCGGCCTCAACATAAAGTAGCTGGCCATCAAAAAGAGAAAATAAAAAAAGGAATAAAAAGTGGGCCTCCATTCTGATTGGAAAATGTTTACCAGCTGTCGAATAAACTGCATATCGAAAAAAATCACTCCACAG
>JBCCXH010000510.1:0-3910 GCA_039192005.1 Bacteroidota bacterium | reverse complement strand
TTCGGAGAATGTCTGGTATGAAATCGATCTCGCATTTAGAATAGGAAAACAGGGAAAGGACATTAAAGCAGAAGACGCATTGGACTATGTGGATGCGTTGACCCTGGCCAATGACTTAACCGCAAAAGATGTTTTGGCTGCCAGCCGAGAACCTGGCAAAGGTCCCTGGGCATTGGCTAAAGCGTTTGACGGGGCAACTCCCATCGGATCTTTTCTGCCCATTGACCAATTTAATGATGTCAGAAACATCAACTTTTCCTTTACAGTTAATGGAGAGGAACGACAAAAAGGGAACTCTTCTCTCATGATTACTCCTCTTGACCAACTCATCGAATACGTTTCTGCGTTTATGACCCTTTATCCGGGGGATGTTTTACTGACAGGCACACCGGCGACGGGTGCGGATCAGGTACATTCCGGTGATGTAATGGTTGGTTACCTGGAAGGGGAAAAAATGTTGGAAACCAAGGTACTCTGAAATTTTGATGATTGGGGATCATCGATTGAAAGATTGGGACGGTTGTCTGGCTCGATAACCTAAAAATATCGTGAGCTGATTTGACAAGAGAAACTTGGATGATCTGACACATCACTTTATCTTGCCTAAATAATTCATGAACTTTCTACTACAATCTCAAATTACTTCAATATCAGGCACTTATGAATATTTTGGTGTTCGACTTAATTCATTAGGCCTCCACGCCAAAATAACCCTAAACACCTGATATTCTTGCACTTTGAACTTTCGTCACGAAAGTTCATGAATTATTTAGGCTTGAGTTCAATATCATTTATTATGCTTAGAAACTTACTTTTCATTGTCGGCGTTGTCTGTGCCATTTGGGTCATTTATGATGTTTGGGTAAAACAAAAAATGGACACAGGTGTGAAGATCGTATGGACGATTTTCGCACTTTTTTTTAACATCCTTAGTGCCATTGTTTACTATCTGGTAAAAAAGAGGTGAGGATCAGGAGGGCGAAGGTAAAAGTTGGCGAGAGGTACTGGACCCGATGGATGATCACGTAAAAAAAGCCGCCCCCTTGGGGCAGCTTATCCTAACTAACTAACTATGTACTGAAAACTTTTTTTCAAAAATTCGTAGTGATTTGGTCCTATTTCTTAGCAATGGTATTGATAGAGATGACCACTCCATTGTTATCCCTCAAGACCATTGTATATAATCCTTTTGACAAATCCCGGATACTGATCGGAGTACCGATCTTATCGGACATCATCACTTTTTTACCTTTCATATCATACAGCTCCACCTGTCCTGCACTGGCAGATTGAATGACGACATAATCCTGTGTAGGATTGGGAAATATTTTGATGTTTTCCTCTTCGGGCTCACTCAATCTTTCATTGACAGTAAGGGTACCTCCTAGCAAGGTAAAATCATAGTTATCATCGGAACCACCGGAAGCTTCCATCATGTACGTACCTGGTGAGGTTTCCGATGTCACAGACATTGAAACTACTGGAAGAACGTCCAGGTCTGAAATGCTGTCAGATAGCATGAACCCTTCATAGGTCATGGTTGGAGTAGGAATGGTATCTCCTTGTGTAACAGTGACATCATTTACCCGAATGACTAAGGATGCCTTGATTACTTCCAGCGTCGCGTGTTCGAAAACGAAAGCATATTTTTCATCGGACCCTCCCTGTATTTCGATGGGATAGCTACCCACCCGGCTACTTTCATCGGCTGTACTCCTTACTGAAGGAAGTTCTTCCAGGTCTTCAGAAGATTCTCCATCATCAAAACCTTCGTAAGCCAATGTAAATACCGGGTTGGAATGGCCATAAGTTTTGGTTGCGTTCTGGACACTTACTGTAATGACTTCCTGTACATCGGTGATGGTTACCGTCATCGCCTGAGTAGCACTGTTTCCTACCGCATCGGTCGCGCCAATGGTCAGTTCGTACCTGTTATCACCATCCGCGTCGGTAGGGGCTTCAAAATCAGGTATCGCACCGAAAGTCAGTGTGCCTATGTTTGGATCAACGGAAAACAAAGAGTGATCCGCTCCGCCCGTAATGGAATAGGTCACGGATGTCGCATCACTTGCTTGTACGGTTTGTACCGTGCTGTCCATTCTTTCCTTAAACGTAACAGCGGAGGCTGAAGTGAAGGAGGGCATGGTTGCATCCACAAACAGTTCTTGAGACGTTCCATCTACTTTCACATTACCCGATCGGTCTGTCACCGTGACCGTTACGTCATGTCCACCTTCGGAGAGTGCAGTGAAGAGCGCTCCGTCTACACTCCACGTTCCGTTACCAGCAGGCGTACCAGACACCACCTGACCATTTACATTGACTGAGACCGTCATTTGTGTAGGATCGTCCATGTTATCGCTTAATGTACCCGTGAGTGAAGGGGTGTTGTCATTTGTTTCTAATGCATTTACTGTTATCACCGGATCGGTAGTGTCTATCATTAATGCGTTAGAGACCGTTTCTTCATTGCGGTTATTGAGGAGGTCAGTTCCCGCAACGGTAACCGTGTATTGACCTTCTGGCAAGGTGGTCAAAGCATTATCGGCCAGCGTCCAGGTGCCGTCGCCATTATTTGTCGCAGCGATCACCTGAGCATTGACCGTCACCTGTACGGTCGCACTGTTGTCATCAATGGTTCCGGAAAGAGCAGGAGTTGCATCGTTAGTGAATAAAGTGTTTACCGTTACATTGGGTCCTGACTCATCTACATCTGTGACCGAAATAGCAATGGACTGATTGGTTGCGTTGGTTCCGTCCGAGGCAGAAACGGTTACATTGTAGGTATTATCTGACCCATTATCTTGTGGACTTTCAAAGTCAGGGGCGGTCGTGAACCACAACGTGTCATTTACGATCTCAAAAAGCGCTTGATCTACTCCTCCGTTGATGCTGAAACTGATACTAGAGCCGGCATCCGCATCTGTTGCTACGAGTTTCACCGCCGGACGGGTATTTTCTACTACATTGACTGCATTTGAAGAGGTAAATACCGGGCTATTGTCGTTCTGGGCGTTTACGGTGATACTAAATGTCTGGCCGGTCACTGCAGAAGTACCGTTTTCCAATCCATCGGAAATGCTGAATACAAAACTGTCGCTGGTCGTCTCACCGCCGTCATGAACGTACTGCACCCGGTTGTTGTCTACGTCGTCCTGAGTAAATGTGTCGTTTTGTAGTAGATTACTACTACTTAATTGAACTGAGCCATTTGATGGCAACGTCGTCACTGTGTAAGTAATGCCGCTACCAGAGTCATCGGGATCGCCTTCGTTTAGCTCCGTGTTGTTGATCACTTCGGTGCCGCCTTCATTTACAGATATACCTGTGTTCGTTGCGACACTGACACCGTCGTTCTGTGCATTCACCGTGATGCTAAACGTCTGACCGGTTACTGCGGAGGCTCCGTTCTCTAAGCCATCGGCAACGCTGAATACGAAACTGTCGCTGGTCGTCTCCCCGCCGTTGTGGACGTATTGTACCCGGTTGTTGTCTACATCGTCCTGGGTGAACGTCCCATTAAGTACTAGATTGCTACTACTTAGTTGAACTGAGCCATTCGATGGCAACGTCGTCACTGTGTAAGTAATGCCGCTACCGGAGTCGTCGGGATCGCCTTCGTTTAGCTCCGTGTTGTTGATCACTTCGGTGCCGCCTTCGTTTACAGATATACCTGTGTTCGTGGCGACACTGACACCATCGTTCTGTGCATTCACCGTGATGCTAAACGTCTGACCGGTCACAGCGGAGGCTCCATTCTCTAAGCCATCGGCAACGCTGAATACGAAACTGTCGCTGGTCGTCTCACCGCCGTCATGAACGTACTGCACCCGGTTGTTGTCTACGTCGTCCTGAGTAAATGTGTCGTTTTGTAGTAGATTACTACTACTTAATTGAACTGAGCCATTTG
>JBCCXH010000509.1:0-3918 GCA_039192005.1 Bacteroidota bacterium | reverse complement strand
TGATAATGTTTCCCTCGTCAAAGAAGGCATCACCTCATAATAACTCAGAGAGTCTATGACCGGATCAATGATTTGAATGTTATATTTATCCAGATAGGGGTTGACGAACCTATTTGCAATTCTTTCACTGGCATCTTTTCTTGAAATACCTTGAAAATCAATTTCTTCGATCTCTTTCAGCAGTTGATTTAAGTAATACTCGCTCAGGACATCCCTTTTGATCAACAGGTAGTTGGCAAACTTTCTTTTCGTATCCAGTTCCGATTTCTCATGAAACTCATATACACTCCTGGAAAGGACCACAGCGACACTGACGCTGACAAATAAAACAAACTGTAAGTTTTGATAGCGATATTGTTTTAACTTATTCGTCCAGTTCAGTTGGTTTGAAACGAAGATGATAAAGAGAAACAGCAAGGCAATCGCACCGACAACCTGTGATATAAGAAACCCTACTCCTGACAAGAGCAGCAAAAACAGATAGTAGCTGCTTTTGTTCGAGGTAGCATTTAGCAAACCAACACATCTGAAGGTAACGAGAAACTGACTACTGGCCACGAATAGAATGCTTATCAGTGCGATGATCCTCCTAAAGTCAAAATGAATGGACTTGCCTACATCCAGTGATAGCTGCGAGTTGTCCAGTATACTCCAAATCGTGGTATGAACCGACACGGAAAAAAGGACCCCAAACGTAAGAAAGAGATAGAGCTGATACTTCCCGGCCACAACCTCTTCCTTTCTAAATTTTCTTGACCAGGTGATCGTAATCAGAAAAAGTAACAGGCAATTAACGAACAAGTCGCCCAGCGTGGGATTCCAGCTTGACGATTTGTAAATCAATGAATCAAATAAGGGATATTTGAAAAGCCAATCCAATGTATTGAAATACAAGCTGATGGCTCTTGCTAAAAGTAAAACGCCCAGCGCGGGATAAAAAAACAGCGAGAGCCCTTCCCAGGCCAACCACAACAGCGCAGAAATGATAATGATTCCAGCGATGGCGTCAATCGATTTTGAGGGTGACTCTTTCAAATCAAAATAGAAAAGGTTCTTGTAGTGAAAGCTGCCTTCTTTCCCAGAGACGTTCATCAAGTTTCGGGGTAGCGACACATCCATTCTGGATCGTATGAATTTATTTGATATTTCGTATTCTTTCTTGAGTGGATAAACTGATGTCTTTCGACAGTTTTTATTCAACACAATCGTCTGAATCAAATACGTGCCTTCATTTGTTTCCACCACCTGGATGTCTTTTACTACCGGTTCTGCTACCCACGGTTTGTTATCGCTCCAGCTGACGACTTTTTCATCACAAAACCGCCTCTTCTGAAACCTTGTGTCTCCTGGCTCAAACGCTTTCCAACTGTTTAAGTCCTTTCGTTGCTCTCCTATTAGTTGAGTGAAACTCTTTTCGATCTTACCAGATGTGATTGATTTCCAATCCATTACGTGGTGGTTTAGCACAATAACAATCAATCCCAGCAATACAATTGCAACCGGTACCTTTAACTTCATAGGGATGAATATACAATAATTGAGCCGATGGGACTGGTGTGACATGAAATCCGAATCATCTTGATCTGTCAATGTTATTCACCGAGTTCTACATGGTTTCCAATAAACATTCTCCGTAAAACCTGACACAGCCAGGCTGCAAACAAAAAAAGAGTGGAGAAAAACTTAAATCTGAAAACTGGCTGAAAAAGGTTTTCCGAAGTGATGGCATAAAAAATCATACCTTGATTACTCATACTGAGTTTGAGTTAAGTTTCTACACCCAAGCCATTATTGAGAACAAATTTTTGTTTGGAAAGTGAGTACGCTTGTATTTGAGTCATTTAAAACATAATTTTTCTCTACTGTTTTAAATTAGATCCGTAAAACTTTGAGAATCATTTATTGTACGATCAGCTTATGGATGCCATTTGTCCTGGCTGCTCAAAATTCGAACTTCCATGTGTATTTATGTTTCGGGCAGTCAAATATGGAGTCTGTGGCTGCTATCGAACCGATGGACAAATCGGCCAATGATCATTTTCTTGTGCTGCAAACGATGGATTGTCCCAACCTCTCACGAAAAAAAGACACCTGGTATCCGGCTCTCCCTCCTTTGGCGCAGTGTTATACCGGGCTTTCTCCTGCGGACTATTTTGGTAAAACGATGGTTGAACACTTACCTGATGAAGTAAAAGTTGGCGTCATTAATGTCTCTGTTGGGGGAAGTGACATCCGGTTGTTTGATAAAGCGCTATACAAAGACTACCTGACCACTTACAAGGAAGAATGGTATACCCAGAAAATAGATGGATACAGTGGAAACCCTTACCAACACCTACTCAACCTGGCCAAACTAGCGCAGCAAGAGGGAGTCATCAAAGGGATCTTGCTACATCAGGGAGAATCCAATACGGATGATGAGCAATGGCCCTCGTATGTGAGTAAGGTATATGACGATTTATTGAAGGACTTATCATTACGGCCAGAGGATGTTCCACTACTAGCCGGAGAATTGGCTCATGAAGCACAGGGAGGAAAATGCGCCCGCATGAACAAGATCATCAATAAGTTACCTGAAACAATCACTACTGCGCATGTAGTTTCTTCAAAAGGTTGCGTACTTAAAGAGGACAGCGTCCACTTCAATTCATCGGGAATCAGGGAACTGGGAAAGCGATATGCGTTGAAAATGCTCGAACTACAGGGGTTTTAAGTCCGAAAGATTCGGGACTCTTTTATTGTGGCAGGCCTGTCTGCCGACAAAGGCAGGCATTCCTGTGGCAGGCATGCCGGCAAAGGCAGTGACCAGAAAGATAGCGGTCGAAAACCCGTAACTAACGTACATCGCACCGTAGAAATTTCCAGGCTCTTTTTCATAACGTAGACCACAAGTAGGACAGTTCGTATGCATGGATGTCATCTTTTTTAAATTGAAGATGCCAGGTGTTAATACAGGGCCTTTTCTACATTTAGGACATCTTGCGTTTAATACGCTCGATAATACTGATCTTCTCGTCATTAACTTTGCTGTATTTGTACCAAAGTAGCGCAACAACTCCAACCACGATGTACGGAGTAAAAAAGAGATAAAGTATACCTAGATTTAGACCAGCAGCTAACTCCGTTTCCCCATGACTTACGTTGTTTTTGATTTGTGTACGGCACATCGCACACTGAGCCCAATTAATCAAGGGCAGAAGCATACCAGTTATAATAAAAAATAGCTTTTTCATTTTAAAAATAGTATGGTTTTATCATGAAGTAAACAACAACACCCGTAATCGAAACATACAACCAGACCGGAAACGCAAACTTGACTATTTTTCGGTGTTTTTGAATCTGATTTGTTAGCGAATAATAAAAGGCAAGCAGTACGAAGGGAACGACAATGATTGATAAAAGGATGTGACTCGCTAGTATTCCTAAATAAGTAACTCTCACACTCCCAACCAGTTCTTTTTCCTTGTCGCTCACCATGCCGTCGTGATTGCTATCCCCGAACTTTACCGACTCCACATTTGAATGATATAGGATGTACGAAACCAGAAATAACAGACCTAAAAACAGGCAGACAAACATCAGGTTTCGATGCAACTGTACGTGACCTTTCTTGATAGCTACTAATGCAGCAATCATCAAAACAGCGGTTAATGAATTGATCATCGCATGAAAACCTGGCAAAAGCTTTACCCATGAACCTAGATACGCTCCTTTTAATGGGAAAAAGATCAAAAAAGCCACTGCCAGCGGAATAACCGCTGATAATATGTAAATAATCTTTAAATAAGACCTATTATCTGTCAACACCTTTTCCATAAGACTCTTGTATCAATAGTATATCAAGTTCTGTCAATAGTTGATCTACTCCTTCCCTACTGAGCGGATAAGCACCCCAAAGACCTTGTTTATTAACTAAGA
>JBCCXH010000508.1:0-3923 GCA_039192005.1 Bacteroidota bacterium | reverse complement strand
GTTTATGTTTCGATCTCCCCGGACGGCCCCCCCGCGAACAGTTTGTCAGAAACTATCTAAACGACTCCTCACCGGAGGCGTACGAAAAACAAGTGGACCGTTTGCTTGCCTCTACGGATTACGGAGAGCGAATGGCCATGGAGTGGATGGATGTGGCACGGTTTGCCGATACGCATGGTTATTCGGTTGACCGATACCGGGACATGTCCCCTTACAGAGATTGGGTGATTCAGGCGTTTAACGAAAACATGGGGTACGATGAATTCATCCACTGGCAACTGGCCGGCGACCTTTTTCCCAACCCAACAAAAGACCAGTTGATCGCTACCGCTTTCAACAGGATACACCCTCAAAACATGGAAGGCGGCATCGTTCAGGAAGAGTTTAGAGTAGAGTACGTGGCAGATCGCGCAAATACCGTCGGCACAGCGTTTATGGCGCTAACCTACGGTTGCGCGAGATGTCACGATCATAAGTACGACCCCATTAGTCAAAAGGACTATTTTGAAATGTTTAGCTTTTTCAACAATGTAAATGAAGCAGGACAAATTTCCTGGGACGACGTTATGCCCGTACCTACCGTGTTACTCACCGATGATCACAAAGACAGCGTCCTTCATTACCTCAAAAATGAAGTCTACAAAGCAGAGACTACGCTAACAGCTCATAAAACGAAGAACCAACAGCAAGTGGACCGCTGGATTGATCAGGAGCGCTACAAAAACCACGTAACCACGCCTATATCCGGCAGAAAGGGAGTGGTAACTTTTGACCGTAAAACCTTGGTCAACAACCTGACAGGAACCTCCTACCACATGGCGCGACAGGGATCAAAGAAAGAAGTCCCGGAGTATGAAAAAAGATCCAACGGATGGGGGCTGAAATTGAACGGCGATACCTGGTTGGACCTGGGAGAAGATGGTATTTTCAACAGAGACGAACCTTTTACCATCGGCCTTCAGTTAAAGCTTCCTGAAAACCTGACGGACGGCGTGATTTTCCACAAAGGCAAAGGTGCTGCTCTGTACAACCTTCGAGGGTATCACCTGGCATTGAAAGACGGGCGCCTGCAGCTTTTAATGGCCCATAATTACCCGGACAACGCCATTGTGGAGTACGGGAAAACCGGGAAAATACCTACTAACGAATGGATACATCTGGGCATTACCTACGATGGCTCCAGCACTGCCGACGGCTACAAACTCTTTATGAATGGAGAAGAGTTGGAAACGGAAGTAGAAATTGACAACTTATATCAAGGCATCCTGTTTCCGACCATCAAAAAAGAACCGGGACTTCAGATTGGTGCACGGTGGAGAGGCAAAGGCATCAAAGGCGCGGTCGTAGATGACATCACCTATTTCGATAGAGAGCTAAGTTCCCTTGAATTGGGACGACTAGGTAGTGCGGAAAAACTACAGGCAATAGTTAAAAAATCACCGGAAACGCTGAATAAGCAAGAGCGCAAGCTACTGGAAGATTTTTACTGGCTAAGCGTGGATCCGACTTTAAAGAAAGAGCGAACGTCTGTACGTATAGCAAGAGCTGTTCTCAACGACACCATTGCCAACGTCCCTGAGGTCATGGTGATGAAAGAAATGCCCGAAAGAAGGCGTTCCTACATTTTGGAAAGAGGAGAATACGACGCACACGGTGAGGAAGTCTTTCCAAACGTCCCCAGCAACATCTTGCCCATGGACCCCGATCTGCCTAAAAACAGGTTAGGATTGGCGAAATGGCTGACCGACCCGCGGCATCCTTTAACTGCCAGAGTGGCCGTCAACAGGTACTGGCAACTCTATTTCGGGAGAGGCTTGGTCAAAACATCAGAAGATTTCGGCAACCAGGGAGAGTTGCCAAGTCATCCTGAGTTGTTGGACTGGCTCGCCGTCTGGTTCGTGGAACATGATTGGGACGTCAAAGCGTTACAAAAGCTGATCGTCACCTCTGCTACTTATAAAAGAAGCTCCATGCACCGTGAAGACCTCATGGAGATTGATGCTGAAAACATGTGGCTGGCCAAAGGTCCATCCGGGCGTCTCCCCGGTGAAATGATCCGGGATAATGTCCTGGCAGCGAGTGGGTTACTCATAAAAAAGGTCGGTGGTAAAAGTGTAAAACCGTACCAGCCAAAAGGACTGTGGCGCGTGAATGGCATGACCTACGAGCGTGATCAGGGAGACAACCTTTACAGAAAAAGTTTATACACCTTCTGGAAACGGTCAGTGAACAACCCAACCATCGGAACTTTCGATGCCCCCCTGCGCACCGAGTGCATCATCAGGAGACAGGAAACCAATACGCCGCTGCAAGCACTTGTCCTTTTAAATGATCCCACGTTTCTGGAAGCGGCCCGAGTGATGGCTGCCGACATGATCAACTACAAAGACACCGCAAAAGCCATCGAATCTACCTTCATCAAACTGACCGGTCGGTTTCCTACCCGAGAAGAGTTTGACCTTTTGGCAAGTTTACGGGAAGAGCAATTTGAGCTATTTAAAGAAAACCCTGAAAAAGCGGATGGCGTCCTCCAAATAGGAGAAACACCAATCGAAGATGTATTAGACAAGTCCACATTGGCAGCCAATACCATTTTGGTCAACGCAATTATGAATCTGGATGCAACCATTTCTAAACGATAAAAACCATGAATCATCATCACGATAACGAATTTAAAAGCAACGACCCCGAACTTCAAAAACTGGAGAAACAAATAGACAGGCGGCAGTTTTTAACCAAGACTTCCCTTGGTCTGGGTGCGCTTTCAATGGGTTCCCTGATGGGCGTGGACAAACTGCTGGGTAGTCCGATCTCAAAACCTGCGCTTGCCAACAGCCTTCCTCACTTCGCACCCAAAGCCAAACGGGTGGTGTACCTTTTTCAAAGTGGCGGCCCCTCTCAGTTTGAACTTTTTGATTACAAACCAAGGCTGGAAACCATGTTTGGACAGGACCTGCCCGAATCGGTACGTAAAGGTCAACGACTAACGGGTATGAGCGCAGATCAAAGTTCCCTGCCCCTGGCTGCGTCTCTCTACAAGTTTGATCAATACGGACAGAGTAGAGCATGGGTCAGTGAGTTGATGCCGTATACCTCTGAAGTAGTCGATGAACTTTGCTTCATCAAGTCCATGTACACCGAGCAAATCAACCATGATCCCGCCATCACGTTTTTTCAGACAGGGCATCAATTGGCCGGACGCCCTTCGCTGGGCTCATGGGTGAGTTATGGGTTGGGTTCGGACAACAACAACCTTCCGTCGTTCATTGTCATGGTTTCCAAAAATGGTGGCGGGCAACCCCTTTACGCCAGACTTTGGGGGAATGGATTCCTGCCGTCTAAGCACCAGGGAGTCCAATTCCGATCCGGCGGAGATCCCGTACTTTTCCTCAATGACCCGGAGCATTACGACGGAGCAGATCGGGCACACATGCTGGGCTACCTCAACAAACTGAACAAGCTACAACACGATACATATGGCGACCCGGAGATCAATACCCGGATCGCGCAGTACGAAATGGCATTTAGGATGCAGACGTCTGTGCCGGAAATGACCGACATGTCCGACGAGCCGGATTGGGTATTTGATCTGTATGGAGAAGACAGCAAAGACTCCGGTACTTTTGCCGCCAATTGCTTAATGGCCCGAAGGCTGCTGGAAAGAGACGTTAAGTTTGTTCAGTTGTACCATCAGGGCTGGGACCACCACTCCTACTTACCGGGAGGCATCAGAAAGCAAGCCAAAAATGTAGATCAGGCCACTGCCGCACTGATAAAAGACTTAAAACAAAGAGGGCTGTTGGAAGACACCCTGGTGATTTGGGGAGGCGAATTCGGAAGAACGTCGTACTCACAGGGTAAGCTGACCGCCAAAAACTACGGGCGGGACCACCACCCAAGGTGCTTTACCATGTGGATGGCCG
>JBCCXH010000507.1:0-3923 GCA_039192005.1 Bacteroidota bacterium | reverse complement strand
TGGGTCTTCAGGAAAACTAGGAAACGGATTGAAACACTATTTTCCCAGCTCTGCGACCAATTCATGATCCGAAGGAATTACGCCAAGTCTTTCAATGGTTTCAAAACTAGAATCTTGGCAAAGATCACTACACTAACACTTATCCAGTTCATCAATAAGTTTCACTTTCAAAGACCTATCAATAATCTAAAGGTCGCTTTGTGCTAACTAGCACAACGGGTAATATAATGTGGTTTTACAGTTGCAAAAATAACAATCACTTTTTTGAATTTGCAAGAGGAAAGATGACGTTTCATTAAACTTTATCTTGGACTTTCAGAGGGTTGACAATGAATGCTTGAAAACAGAAGCATTTAAATTTTATCAATTACTGCCTTATGTAATCTCTTTCCATGGTCTGTAGTTTACAGGCCAACGAGCTATTTATACCAAGAATGGGCAGAGAAAAAGAGCTGTGTGTCATAGCTCTTGGATGGAAGACTAGCATTGGAAATGCTGGCAGGTAGTTTTTGCTATTTTAATTAGTATTTTTATGAATTGCTATTATTTTTGGTATTCAATAATGAGCAATAAATAGCATTGGAACGAATCAGAGAGAAACTAACCATTTTGGCAGATGCAGCGAAGTACGACGTGTCCTGTGCTTCCAGTGGAAGCGACCGAACCAATACGGGAAAAGGGCTGGGTAATGCGAAGCAGATGGGTATTTGTCACAGCTACACGGAAGATGGTCGATGTGTTTCGTTACTGAAAATACTACTTACCAACTTTTGCATTTTTGATTGTGCTTATTGCGTGACCCGGAAAAGCAACGACATCAAACGAGCGGCGTTTCAGGTAAAGGAGGTCGTAGAA
This sequence comes from Bacteroidota bacterium, assembly GCA_039192005.1. Classification (GTDB taxonomy): domain Bacteria; phylum Bacteroidota; class Bacteroidia; order Cytophagales; family Cyclobacteriaceae; genus Ekhidna. Next base: position 3,068 of record JBCCXH010000507.1, on the reverse strand, counting down.
TTGACCATCAACTTTTATCGTCGCAACTACATCGAAGGACTGTTCTTAAGCTCGGGTATCTTTAAAGATCCTGATTATACCATGGAACGGCTGGTGGCGGTGGCACGTAAACTTCGAACGGAAGAAAATTTCCACGGGTACATCCACCTAAAATCCATTCCGGGAGCGTCCGACGAACTGATGCGGGAAGCGGGCCTGTATGCGGACCGGTTGAGCGTCAACATTGAGATACCTACGAAGGAAGGATTGAAACGACTGGCCCCGGATAAGGACCACAAAGATTTCATCAAGCCGATGCGTAAGGTGAAAAATGAAATCTTGCAGTACCAATCGGAGAAAAAAGTAATCAGGAAAGTTCCAAAATACGCACCTGCCGGTCAAAGCACGCAAATGATCATTGGGGCCAGTGGGGAAACGGATCAACAGATCATGTACACCTCTCAGTTTTTCTACGAAAAGTTTAACATGAAGCGGGTTTATTATTCAGGCTACATCCCGATCAGTAATGACAACCGGTTGCCGGCCCTGGGTACTGCCGTGCCGATGTTGCGGGAAAACCGACTGTATCAGACGGATTGGCTCCTGCGGTTTTATGGCTTTGGAGTGACCGAGCTACTCAATGCGGATCATCCGAATCTGGACATTGACATTGATCCCAAATTGTCATGGGCCATTCGAAACATGCAGGTCTTTCCTATTGATGTGAATCATGCAGAAAAAGAGCTGCTCGCGCGAATCCCTGGAATTGGCATGCAGTCGGTTCACAAGATCATTGCTGCCCGACGGCATCGGAGATTGGGTTGGCTTCATTTGAAGAAATTGGGGATTGCCATGAACCGGGCACAATATTTCATTACCTGTGCGTCAAAAGAATTTGAGAAAAGGGACCTGACCGGGGAGCAGGTCAAGCGTATGATCTTACAGACTTCGCAGAGTAAGTATCGCAAGTTTTACAATCAACAGCTACAACTCTTTGATGCATGAACACGAACCATCACACGTTGACGTATGACGAGAGTTTTGAAGGGTTTTTGACGTGCATTTTTTACCTGTTCGAACGAAAACTGGAACGTGTTGACGTTGTGAAAAAGTCGTTGTTTCATCAAAACATGTTTTCGACCCACCTGGAGGTTCTTACCGACAGGGTGCAGGCGGAGCGGGTTTGCCGGGGCCTCAAAAAGCGTTTACCTAAAAACGAATATAAACGACTTTATGCCGCCTTTTTAAGTGAGCAAACGGAGGTTGAACGGCTATTGGTGGCTTACATTCGGCGGTTGTTTACTTCCAAAAGATCGTTTGCCGGAGACTATGCGGATGACACCGTACTACAACTTACGCAGCTTGCTCGAAAGGTAGGTAGGGAGGCACATCGGATGGAGGCGTTCGTGCGGTTCAAGTTGACAAAGGATGGGCTCTACTATGCGAACATTGAACCGGATTTTGATGTACTTCCGTTAGTCGGTCAGCATTTTAAGGATCGATATGCAGACCAGCGATGGCTGATCTATGACTTGAAAAGGAAATACGGCATTTATTACGACCTGCAAAGCCTCGAACCCGTTACCCTCACTTTTTCTAACGCTTCAAGTCAGTCAGACGTATGGTTTGATGAGTCCGAACAGGCGTTTCAGACCCTTTGGAAAGACTACTTCGACAGCACGAACATTAAGGCAAGAAAAAACAGGCGATTGCATTTACAACACGTACCCAAAAGGTATTGGAGGTACCTAAGCGAAAAGGGAGGAGGGATGTGAAGTTTTTGATTCATCCTTATTCGTGATAAAATTTAAAGCCAATGCTTGTTAAGGTTTAGCCTATATCCTTTAGAACTCAACCACCCAACTTAATAGAGGTCATGGAAAGTGAACCTCCTAAAGGTTGATCATTGAAAAGTGTCAGTTCATCCTTTTCTTCTTGAAGCCCCAAGGTATACAGGAGTGGCAGGTAATGCTCCGGTGTTGGAATGGCCAGTTCAAAGGCGCGGCCTTGTTTGGTGTAGTGAATGAGCTCGTTGTGATTTCCCTCCAGAATGTAGCGATTCATGGTATCCTTTACCTCTTCGGCCCAGTCATAGGCAAACGTCTCATTGATCCTGTTCCATGCCGCCATTCGCAGGTTGTGGATCAGGTTGCCACTCCCAACAATCAACACTCCCTTTTCACGGAGTTTCGTCAGGGATTTGGCAAGTTCGTAATGAAACCTGGGCCCCTGGGTGTAGTCGATGCTCAACTGGATCACGGGGACGTCAGCGTCCGGATACATATGTTTAATGACCGACCATGCCCCATGGTCAAGCCCCCACTGATCATCCAGGTGTACGGACACCGGATGCAACAGCTCTTTGGTCTCCCGAGCCAGTTCAGGGCTGCCGGGAGCGGGATACTGGACGTTAAAAAGTTCCTTGGGAAACCCACCAAAATCATGGATGGTTCGGGGCATGCTCATGGACGTCACCATCGTACCCTTCGTTTCCCAATGTGCTGAAACGCACAAGACCGCTGTCGGTCGTTCTATTTCGGAAGATACTTTTCTAAACCCTTGCACAAACTCATTCTCTTCAATGGCATTCATGGGGCTACCGTGTCCTAAAAAGAGAACAGGCATTTTCGGGGTGTTTTCAAATGATCCGGTTAGTTTGTTCAGTTCGTTCAATTTCATCGCCATTCCAGTTGCTGGCAAAGCTGCCAATAGCCTAAGAAACGTATTTCTGTTCATTTTAATTTCCTTTACCTAAGGGAACACATCGAGTAGTTAAAACATTTAGCCAGGGAGGCTTGGCGTTGATCTTATTTTGATAACTAAATTAACTTTTTCTTCTGATGAAAATGATACAAATTTAGCCGACAAACAACGAGCTGTCGACCATGAAGCCTTTTGTCATTCTTCTCCTGACCCTCACATCGTGTGCGACCGCCCGTTACTTCGAACGCGCACCTGAAATTGACATCATCCGTCAGCTATATTCGGCCTCGGATCCTCAACTAAGAAAGGAGCTCTCTGAAACCTACTATGCAGACTCGGCGAAGATTTACTGGAACAGTACCACTCCTTTGAGTTGGAGAGAACGG
>JBCCXH010000506.1:0-3932 GCA_039192005.1 Bacteroidota bacterium | reverse complement strand
TTTACGGTGTATTGATTCGTGGTGAAATAGATGTGGCCTCCAACCATTCGCCGTCCACGTATTTACTTGTTACAATGTCTTCATTTCCGCTTATTTCATCTCTCTTGGTATAAAAAAGTTCCGAGTTATCTATGGTAATGGATGGAAGGTATTGCAAGGCAAACTTATTGACGGCTTTCGGCAATGGGGTAATGGTAAGTACGGCCTCTTTTTTTCTTTCTTCAATGGCAAAGTCCAGACTACTTTTTAGTAGGGTTACTTCTTTGTCGCCTGTAATCTTGGGACTTATCTGAATTGACTTTTCCAGCCAACCTTTTGAGGTTTGGTATTCGCCGCGACGAAATGCCATCATGGCGGCTTTGCTTAAGACCGTAGGTGCTGGAAACTTTGTTAGGGTCAGATATTTTGAGAAGTTTTCATACACCGAATCTTCTTGCCCCATCGCATTGAAAAGGCTGCCTTTTCTAAGATAGGCTTCATAAAAACCAGGATCTGACGCAATGGCTTTGGAAAACAAAAGAATCGCTGAATCAAAATCACGCTCCTTAGCTTTCTGTTGTCCCTTTTCATACAGTTTGAGTGCTTTCTTATTTTTACTTGAAAGGCGTTGCTGAGAAAACGCTGAAAGTGTGGAAACCAGAAGAAAGAAGAACAGAATTAACTGTTTTACGGAACGTCTATGTATTTGTGTGTTTGTATGGAGATCTGCCATTTAGGGTTTTCTTTCACGAAGTCAACGATCAAAGGTGTCATTTCTTTCGCTTTAGACCACTCCGGTTGCAAATAAAGTTTTGATTCTACTGAACGTTTATTTGCATGTTGCTGTGCCCATGAGAAATCGGATTTATTGAAAACGATCACCTTTAGCTCATCTAAATGATTGTAAAACTCATCTAAGGGTTTTTTGAATTTTTTAGGAGATAGGCAGATCCAATCCCATTCGCCGCTTAAAGGATGCGCTCCTGAAGTCTCAACATTTGTTTTTAGTCCTGCTTTTCTCAATTCTTTGGTGAGCAAGCTCAAATCATACATTAAGGGTTCGCCACCTGTAATGACCACCAATTGTGCTCCTGATGCTTTAGCCTGACTCACCATCTCAGAAACGGCGACCCAACCGTAAAGTGAAGCATCCCACGATTCTTTCACGTCACACCAATGGCAACCCACATCACATCCACCGAGCCGAATAAAATAGGCCGGGGAGCCTGTGTAGAACCCTTCTCCCTGGATCGTGTAGAATGATTCCATCACAGGTAAGAACGCCGGATCAGTTTTGTTGGGCTTCATACGCTTTTAACGTATTGAGTAACAAAGAGGCAATGGTCATAGGACCTACGCCACCCGGAACAGGGGTGATGTAGCTGGCAACCGGCGCAACTTGTTCGTAATCCACATCACCTGCTAGCCGAAAACCTGATTTTCTGCTGCTATCTTCTACTCTTGTCGTACCTACATCTATCACTACAGCTCCCTCTTTGACCATATCTTTTGTTATCAAACCGGGCTTACCGACTGCCACAACAAGAATATCCGCTTCTTTCGTGTGTTTACTTAATTCTTTCGTGTGCTTATGACAAACTGTTACTGTGGATCTTCCATCCTGTAGCATCATTAAACTCAGAGGTGCACCAGCAATTCGGCTGGCACCCACTACCACGCACTCCTTTCCTTCCGTTTCAATTTCGTAACGTTTGATCAGTTCCATGATCCCATAAGGGGTTGCGGGTAAGAGTAATGGGTTGGTTGACGTAATGCTTCCAAAGTTTTGGTTAGTAAAGCCGTCAACGTCTTTAGATGGAGCGATGCGTTCCGTTATATGTTCTACAGAAATGTGATCCGGCAATGGAATTTGAACGATGAAACCGTCAATGTCTTCATCTTCGTTTAATTGTTCGATATGCTTGATCAATTTTGCTTCGGAGATGGTCCTTGCAAAGTGCATAAGGGTAAAGTCGAACCCTACTGCTTTGCATGCATTAATTTTACCATTTACATACGTGTGACTAGCGCCATCGTCACCAACGATGATAATGGCCAGATGGGGTGCACGTTTTCCCTCGGCTTTGATGGCTTCAACTTTTTGTGCAATCTCACCTTTTATGTCAGTTGATATTTTCTTTCCGTCTATTATTGTTGGCATAATCTAGGAGTTAGGAGTTGAAAGCCTGGAACACGAAGTTTGGGGCTGGAATTCTACAGAATGAAAACCAGATGGATCGTACCAGGCTAAGGTTCTTTTGAATTTTAAATCTCGTTTCATCATTTCCGTGTGCATCTAAATGGAAGGAGCATGTTCATTTAAATCAAAACATTCTTGATACCGCGTATTGAAAATAGCGTGTCGTTTGTATCTTATTCTCAATTCATTGTGAAGACCTGTCACAACCTCCATCATTGATCTAATGGAATAACATGAGAACCTTAGATGTTCCGGGGTTGATAGTAACGTGGACTCTTCGGGTATATTAAGAGCAATTAAACCGAAAGCTCTTTTGAGCTGATCAGATAAATGATGCACCCCTTCTTTCAGGAAACTTCTGGAAGAATCAAAAAAATCATCTACTGAAGTCGTAGCACCTTTCCAGATTAGCAACCTTACGAACCTGAAACCCAGGCGAAAACTATCCTTCTTCTTACGCTCTACTATCATCTCCATCTTCCTTCTACATTCTTACAGCTTAACCTCAATCAATTTTAAGGACCGCCATAAACGCTTCTTGAGGTATTTCTACATTTCCGACCTGTCTCATACGTTTCTTGCCCTTCTTCTGCTTTTCTAATAGCTTCCTCTTTCTGGATATATCTCCACCATAGCATTTTGCCAAGACGTTTTTTCTCATCGCCTTTACGGTCTCTCTGGCAATAATTTTCGTTCCGATCGCTGCTTGTACAGCAATCTCGAACATCTGTCTTGGGATCAACTCCCTAAGTTTTTCACAAAGCCTTTTTCCCCATTCATAGGCTTTGTCACGATGGACGATGGCAGAAAGTGCATCAACTTTATCTCCATTAAGCATAATGTCCAACTTTGCCATGTTGGACTGCCTGTAACCGATCAACTCATAGTCTAGCGAGGCGTACCCTCTGGAAATTGTTTTGAGTTTATCAAAAAAATCAAAAACAATCTCTGCAAGTGGTAACTCAAATGTTAATTCTACACGATCGGAGGTTAAATAAATCTGATTCTTGATCTCCCCACGTTTATCTACGCATAGCGCGATGACCGGCCCGATGTATTCTGCTTTGGTGATAATTTGTGCACGAATAAAAGGTTCTTCAATGTGACTGATTAGATTTGATTCCGGCAGCTCAGAAGGCGCACTCACTTTCAAAATCTGTCCGTCATTTTCAATTGCATGAAATTGGACGGATGGTACGGTCGTAATAACCGTCATGCCAAATTCCCTTTCGAGCCTTTCCTGTACGATCTCCATATGAAGCATTCCTAAAAACCCGCAACGAAAACCAAAGCCTAATGCCATGGATGTTTCCGGCTCCCAGATGAGTGCTGCATCGTTGAGTTGAAGTTTTTCCATCGAAGCCCTTAACTCTTCAAATTCACTTGTTTCAACCGGATAGATCCCTGCGAAAACCATGGGTTTCACATCTTCAAACCCTTTTACTTCCAAATCTGTAGGCCTGTCAACGTGCGTAATGGTATCTCCTACTTTTACTTCTTTGGCTACTTTTATCCCTGATATAATGTAGCCTACATTTCCTGCTGAAACGGAGTCCCTGGAATCGTGCTGAAGTTTTAGCACTCCAATTTCATCTGCATCGTATGTTTTACCTGTGTTAACAAATTTTACTTTGTCACCACGGTTTAATGTCCCGTTGAAAACCCGAAAGAATACTTCGATCCCGCGATACGGATTGAACACAGAATCAAAGATCATGGCCTGAAGTGGTGCATCCGGATCTCCTTTTGGTGC
>JBCCXH010000505.1:0-3935 GCA_039192005.1 Bacteroidota bacterium | reverse complement strand
CTCATTTGAGTTAAATCAACAGAAAGCGAATAAATTATCAATAGAACCCATTAGGTTTATCATTTCAAAAATGATGATTTGAAAGTTCTTTAGCAATGAAACTAAGTAGTAAGTATTTAATGTCAGAAAAAGGACTGAGCCTGTTAGCCAAGCTTTTTCAGAACTCAGGAGAAGGGATCATGCTGTTTAATAAAAACGGACTGATCGAATCCATGAACCCAAGGGCTGAAGATATTTTTGGTTATAAGGAAGACGAACTTATTGGAAAACCCATCGAAGTGCTGGTCCCGGAAAAGGTACGTCACTCACACAAAACCGACCGGAACAGCTACCTGGAAAATCCAAAATCCAGACCAATGGGTCTAGGGTTGGATCTCAAAGGATTACGAAAAGATGGCGATACGTTCCCTATTGAAATAAGCCTTAACTACTTAAAACATGAAAACGAAATGATGGTGGTCGCATTTATCACAGACATTACCGTCAGAAAACAGAATGAGCGAATGGTTAAGGAACAGCAACAGAAACTGGAGGAGTATGCAAATGAGCTTGAAAAAAAAGTAAGGAATAGGACAAGTGAATTAGAGCACATGAATTTAGGGCTTCAAAGCCAGATTCAAGAGCGAAAGTTAGCAGAGCAGGCGCTCAAAAAAAGCTTAGTAGATCTAAAACAGGCCGAACAGGAAATACTTGCCTCTCTTGAAAGAGAAAAGGAGCTCGGAATTCTCAAGTCAAGGTTTGTTTCAATGGCTAGTCATGAATTTAGAACCCCTTTGACGACCATTCTTTCTTCTGCCAACCTGATTCAACGATACTCCGAAAGTGAACATCAAAATTCCAGAGAAAAACATATCGGTAGAATTCAGAAAAATGTCCAACACCTAACTACGATTCTCAATGATTTTTTATCCTTGGAGAAATTGGAAAGCGGCGCACAAAAAATCAATAAATCGGTGATTAACATCAAAATACTCATTGATGAAATTATTGAGGCAATAAACCCGACATTAAAAGTCGGCCAACGTGTCGAATCTACCGTCCAACCGGTTGATATTATGTCTGATGAATATGTCTTGAAAAATATTTTGATCAATCTTATTTCCAATGCCAGTAAATACTCTTCAGGTGAAGACGTTATTGAGTTAACCACTCATCGATCCAATGGTCTACTGAGCCTTTCTGTAAAAGATCACGGAATAGGCATACCCGTCGAAGAACAGAAAAACCTTTTTGAAAGATTTTTCAGGGCAGCCAATGTCACCAATATTCAAGGTACAGGTCTTGGGCTTAACATTGTAAAAAAATACGTAGAGCTGCTAAATGGTACGATTGACTTCAAAAGTGCAGAGGGAAAAGGCAGCACATTTACGATCCACCTTCCAACTCATATAGCTGAGTAAGATCATGAGACGCATCAATTGAAACGTATCCAAAACGTTTGTTTTCATTGATCTACGGCTAATCTATAAGAGATCGATTTTCATACATTTAAACTATCCGGGAACTGATTTTTTCTTTGAAATCTAAAACTACCTCGCGGCGAACCGTCTCTCCCCAAAATAGCCCCTGGATCTGGGAGGTCCTCACTGAGCAAGGTTTAGGAATCCAAAAGGTGCCCTGAAAAGAAGCCGTCCGGACACGAGGTATTTTGAAGCTTTACGCACGTTTTCAACCTTCCAACCGGATGAACTACTGACAAACATCATGACCTGACCTGATTAATTTCAAAATTCAAAAAAGATTGTTTCAAGTATTTTGGCATTAAAAATTAAGCTATGACAAAAAAGTCCATCCTTGTTATTGAAGATCAACAGGACATTCGAGAGAACATCGCAGAATTACTCGAGCTTTCCAACTACTCCGTTACTACTGCCGGAGATGGTAAGGAAGGGGTAAAACAAGCGATCGAAACCGTACCTGATTTAATCCTCTGTGACATTATGATGCCTCAAATGGATGGCTATGAGGTACTGTATCTTCTCTCAAAAAATCCATCTACCGCTTCTATACCATTTATATTCCTTACGGCGAAAGCAGAAAAATCTGACTTCAGGAAGGGAATGAACATGGGTGCGGATGATTACATCACTAAACCATTTGATGAAATGGAACTGTTAGGAGCGATCGAAAGACGAATATCCCGTCATCAAGAGTTAGCGAAATCAAGTGAATTAGAAGATTTTGTCCGTTCGGCCACAAAATTCAAAAATATTGGTGAACTGGAAAAGGAAAGAAAAACCAGGGAGTTCAGAAAGAAAGACATCATTTACCGAGAAGGTGACTTCGGTTCTTACGTCTACAAAATCAAGAAAGGAAAAGTGAAAACTTTTCGAATCAATGAAGATGGCAAAGAGTTGGTCTTAAACATTCTTAAAGAGGGAGACTTTATGGGCGTTCGGTCCATCATTGAAGGCGATCTATATACCGAGTTTGCGGAAGCAATGGAAGAAACATCGTTGGTTCTTTTACCAAGAAATGATTTCAATGAACTCTTGTTTGGAAACCGGGAGGTTTCTTCTCAATTTATCAAAATGCTCTCTCAGAACTTAGCTGAAAGAGAGCATGAACTCATGGAGATGGCCTACAATACGGTAAGAAAGCGAACTGCAGATAGCCTGATAAAGCTATATGAAACATACAAGACCGATGGCGTCACCGACGTGAATTTTGATATATCAAGAGCCGACCTGGCAAGCATGGTCGGAACAGCGACGGAGTCTGTCATTAGAATACTGTCTGAGTTTAAGAAAGATCAGTGGATAACCATAAATGGCAGCAACATCTCTATTGCCAAACCGGAATTATTGTCAAAGGTTAAGTACTGATCGGCTACACTTTATAGCCGCCCAAACGATTAATTCAGAAATTTCCCTACCTCCGTGTAGGGAAGTCCAAATGCCTCTGAAACACCTTGATAGACAATTTCGCCATTAATGATATTTAGCCCCAACTTTAATTCTTCATTTTCCTGACACGCCTTTTTCCATCCTTTGTTCGCAAGTTGCAGTGCATAAGGAAGCGTAGCATTGGTCAGTGCTAGTGTGGAAGTATACGGGACGGCTCCGGGCATATTCGCCACACAATAATGTACAACATCATCAATGATAAATGTCGGGTCCTGATGAGTAGTAGGCCTACACGTTTCAATGCATCCACCCTGATCTACCGCTACATCCACTAAAACCGTACCTGTCCGCATGTCTTTCAACATGTCTTTCGTTATGAGATGAGGAGCTTTTGCGCCAGGGATGAGTACCGCACCTATGATCAAATCGTGTGAACTAATCAAGTCTCTAATGTTGTATTCACTGGACATGTAGGTGTTCACATTGGCAGGCATCACATCATCGAGGTACCTTAGGCGTTGAAGGTTTAAATCCAGAATGGTCACGTCAGCCCCCATTCCGGCAGCTATCTTTGCGGCATTTGTACCTACAACACCGCCGCCCAGGATCATCACCTTGGCAGGTCTTACTCCCGGTACTCCACCTAACAAAATACCCCTCCCTTTTAGGGGCTTTTCTAAATATTTTGCGCCTTCTTGTATGGACATTCGACCTGCCACCTCGGACATAGGAACTAACAGAGGCAATGAGCGATCCTTTTTTTCGACGGTTTCGTAAGCCAAACAAATGGCTCCGCTTTCCAACATTGCTTTTGTCAATGGTTCATATGAGGCGAAATGAAAATAGGTGAAGATGAGTTGATCTTTTTTGCAGAGTTTGTATTCTGCCTCAATCGGCTCTTTAACCTTAATGATCATTTCAGCCTTATTATATACCTCCTCAATGCTGGGAAGAATGGTAGCCCCTGCAGAAACGTATTCTTCGTCCGTAAATCCACTCCCTACACCTGCTTTAGACTGAATGTAGACTTCGTGGTTCCTCTTTGTTAATTCTACTACTCCTGATGGAGTTAATGCAACACGATTTTCG
>JBCCXH010000504.1:0-3949 GCA_039192005.1 Bacteroidota bacterium | reverse complement strand
CCATTATTACGATTGGACCTTATCAACCAGAGGTTTATTCTGCGTTTGGACATAGCGGCATTCTTGTTCGGGACGCCTCTAAAAAGATCAATAGGTTTTACAACTACGGACTGTATGATTTCGAGCAGGAAAACTTCTTTTTAAATTTTGCTTTTGGCCTTCTGAAATATAAGGTGGGCGTAAACGATTACCGAAGGGTTTTCTATTATCATACCTCGGTTCAAAATCGATTCGTCAAAGAACAGTTTCTCAATTTGACTCTAGAGGAAAAACAACGATTTTTTGATTTTCTGGAAGAAAACATCAAGCCTGAAAATGCGGAATACATCTATAACTACGTATACAACAACTGTGCAACCAAACTGCCGGAAGTAATTGATCAACTCTTCCCTGGCCGTGTGATGTATGACTTCAGTTATAAGGTAGAAGAAAAGTCTGTAAGGGATTTAATGGACGATTACTTAGGTTTTCAACCTTGGGGGGATTTTGGAATCGACCTTGGTCTTGGCCAGCAGATCGATAAAGAGGCTGATGAAAGAACGTATTTGTTCCTTCCGGACTATGTACACTACGCCTTAGAAAAGGCGACCATTAAAAGAGACAGTGTTGAAGTTCCTTTTGTCAGTGACTCCAGAGTTTATCCTGCTCCTAAGGAGGAAAAGCTGAAAAATGGCGTGATGACTCCGTTCAATGTTTTTGTAGTCTTGTTTTTTGTGGTCGGTTTTATTACCAATCGAGACTTCAAACGTAGAAAACGAACCCGGTGGATTGATACTGCTTTGTTTTCTTTTGCAGGTTTTATTGGGCTTTGGGTTGCTTTTCTATGGTTTGGAACCGACCATCTTTCAAAATGGAACCTAAATATCTTTTGGGCCTTACCTACCCATATTGTCGTCATTTTCCTCAGCAAGAAAGGAAAGCTCAAGCCTTTCGTGAAAAACTATTTCAAATTTACCGGTATCTGGTATTTAATCCTTCTTCTGATTTGGGCGATTTTACCGCAACCGCTTCATATGTCTCTCGTGCCTTTGGTACTGACCATGGTCCTCCGAGCACTTTACCTCAGCTACGATTTAAAGGGTAAGTAAGGCCTGTTTAGGATCAATTTTCTATTTGCACACCTTTCCAAAAGGCAACGTAACCTTCAATGTTTTTAGCCATTTCGCTTGCCTTCGGATAGTACCACGCTGCATCGGCATTTTCGCTACCGTTCACATTGAGTGAATAATAACTAGCCTGCCCTTTCCACGGACATACGGAGTGTGTGCTGCTGTCCTGAAAGTATTCTTTTTTGATTGCGTCTGCGGGAAAGTAATGGTTTCCTTCGATGACAATGGTGTCGTTACTTTCTGCTATCACTTCGTTATTCCATATTGCTTTCATGATGGGTATGTTTATGTTTCGCTTTTACTATCTACACTTAACTTTTTTTACGTCCGATTTACTTGTCAATTGGTTGACAATTCCGCATTTATAAAGCAACTATTTCGAAAGAATCGAACGTATTGGGGGGTACCTCTTGTAAAACTTTGATGTCCGAGAGCTTGTAGTCTCCCCGATCTCCTGACAAATAAATGGTTCCGTACTTTTTATAGTCACTCCACGGAGTCGTAAAGCGTGGTTCTTCCTGATTTGCATCGGTATAGTACGCCCACTGTGTGACAAACTTACTTTCTACGTCTACCCACACATCATAGACGTTTTGCGGCGTGACACCCACATCTTTAAAACTCATGCGAATAATGTCTGATTTTTCTCCTAGCTGTGTGGTATCTTCTCCGATGTAGCGAAGGGTAACGCCGGAGTCTTTTAGTTTGTAAGGCATCACTAACCAGTACGAATCATTGATCCAATACCTCTTTCCCATGTCAAGGTACTTGGATAATGAATCAGGGTTTGACACTTCTTCTCCTCCAATCATAACTTTTCCTTTTTCAGAATGGATGTTCATGAGGATCGTTAAGTTATTGGACGGCTCTTCAATGCGAACATCACCTTCTAATTTATCCCATATGTGTGTTCTCCTACCGAAAAAATTCCATGAAATAAAACGCGTCTCGTCCCATGCTTTTCGTCCTCCCATCGCGCTCATTACTTTATCTGCTAAAAGGGTCGCCAGTAAGTCGGATCCTTCCTGATCAAATCCTTCTGCTGGAGGATTGTTGTACTCGATGTATTCGCTACCATCTTCTACTTCTTCGGAAGTACCCTCATTTTTTGAGGTCGGTTGACAAGCGAATACCAATGGGAAAAAAGCAATTATTAAGAATTTTTTCATCGTCAGGTTATTGAATAAGCAAGGAAGGGTTCCCCCTTCCTTGACAAGTTTTTGTTACGCTTTTGGTTTACCCTATTTTTTGCTTTTAAATTTTTCAAAGCGGCCCGAGTCTGCCGTTCTGGGGAAAACATTATTTTCAACATAAGCATCCGCTGAAAGTTTGTCCGGATCGATGATCACTTTCACAACCTCTTTGTCTTTCAAAAAGACTTTCGTCACTTCTTTCTCATTAAACCTCCAGATCTCAGCGGGTATTTTTTGAAGCTCTTGAGAGCCATCTTTGTACGTCCACTGAACAAATATCGGCGTTACCAATCCGCCGGCATTTTTGAGGGTCAACTCATAAAAATGCTTATCTGCAGCGTGTTCTTTCAACTTATTCTGATCCCACTTATCCTTGTACTCCCAAAATCCGCTTGGCTGCCAGTCTTCAAAAACGAAGGGTTTAGGACCATCTCCAAAATCTTTGCCGCTATCTTTCCCTGCGATGGACTTGTTGCCTCCTTTGATTTTTCTTGTTTCCAATCCGTTTTCTTCATTTGCCATTTGGAACCATCGTACATTGCTCAATTCCACATCTACGTAGTCAGTTCCATAAAACCAACCCTTCCAAAACCAGTCTAAGTCGACTGCTGATGCATCTTCCATGGTTCTAAAAAGATCAGCAGGTGTTGGGTGTTTAAATGCCCATCTTTCAGAGTAAGTTTTGAATGCTTTATCAAAAAGCTCAGGTCCCATGACTGCAGTTCTCAAAATATTGAGCGCCGTTGCAGGTTTTGCATATGCATTGTTACCAAACTGACGAATCTGCTCAGAGTTGGTCATAATAGGTCTTACTAAGCCCCTTTCACCACTCATGTAAGGAACGATGTTTTCGGCAGGTCCTCTACGAGAAGGGTAGTTGGGATCTAATTCTTTTTCGGTTAAATACTGAACAAACGTGTTGAGGCCTTCGTCCATCCAGGTCCATTGCCTTTCATCGGAATTAATGATCATCGGGAAAAAGTTGTGACCTACTTCATGGATGATTACTGAGATCATTCCGTACTTCTTTCGATCGGAATACGTCCCATCTGCATTCGGGCGACCGTAATTGAAGCAAATCATCGGATACTCCATTCCTATAGAGGCTGTGTGCACTGAAATGGCTTTAGGATAGGGGTATTCTGTCGTATACTTAGAATACGTTTTTAAAGTTTGGGCGACCGCCACTGTAGACCATTCTTCCCAAAGTGGGTTCCCCTCCTTTGGGTAGTAGGACATTGCCAGTGGTTCATTTCCTTCGCTAAGTTTAACGGCCATTGCATCCCAGATGAATTTTCTGGAAGCACAAAAGCCGAAGTCCCGAACGTTTTCTGCTTTGTAAAACCAGGTTTTGGTTCCGGAAGCTTTTGTTTTCTCATTGGCTTCTGCCTCTTCCTGAGTGATAATAATGACCGGTTTATCGTAGGTTTTCTTTGCTTTTTCAAACCTTTTCATTTGCTCGGAAGTGAGTACGTCTTTAGGGTTTTGGAGGGTACCTGTGGCTCCCACTACAAAATCAGAGGGTACGGTAAGTTTAAACTCGTAATCACCAAATGTCAGTGCAAACTCTCCTCTTCCTAAAAATTGTTTGTTTTGCCATCCTTCATTGTCAGCATATACGGCCATTCTTGGAAAGAACTGTGCACT
>JBCCXH010000503.1:0-3952 GCA_039192005.1 Bacteroidota bacterium | reverse complement strand
CAAAAAAAAGGTCGCGGTTAATTACTTTGCTTCCACAAAAGAATACGTTCAGGTAAAACCTGACTATTACGTTATCTGTTCCCCTGAGTATTTTGTTCCTGAAGATAAGAAAGACTACGCCGAGCAAAGAGCACTAACGTTCAAAGCACTTATAGAAAAGACCGCGTGGCCTATGGTATTTGTCGTGCCGGCACTTGCTAAATCGCGAAAAAGCTGGCAAAAGCCATTTATTGATCATGAATACATCCAGTTGAGGTTTATGAACACTACTCCTGTTGAAGGTTTTCGGTGGTTCCGTCACCGAATGTTTCAATCAGGTATTGGTATGCCTAGACCTCATAATGTCCTGGTGGCATGTATTTATCTGAGTATCAAAATACGGTTCAAGGAGGTGTACGTAGCAGGAGCGGATCACTCCTGGTTGAAAGAGATATTCGTTACAGAGGAAAACGACGTGCTGGTGGGACAAAAACATTTTTACGATCAGCAAACTAAAAATCAGACAGTAGAAGTCAACCGACCGGACCCCAAACCCATGTACAAAGGGGGGACGACTCAGACACGTAGACTACATGAAGTGCTAGAAAAATTTTATGTGTCGTTCAAATCATACTGGGTCTTAAAATCATTCGCTGATGCAATGGATGTACCTGTGTTTAATGTTACGGAAGGGTCTTTTATTGATGCTTTTGAACGCAAACGAATCTTATGATGGGAGAAAACCAGTTACGGCAGCATTTGAAATTTGGATGGAGAAATAGGTGGAGAGGTTTGATGTACCGGAGCCGATTGAAAGCCTCTGGTAAAGGTGTGTTCTATGATAAGAATGTCGAAATCTTGCGATTCCCAAAGAATGTCTCCATCGGAGATCACGTAGTGATCAAGGAAGGAGCAAGAATCTGTGCTTGTAATCAAACGGCACAAATAGCGATTGGTCGGATGTCTACGGTAGGTTATCATACGTTTATCTTCGCCTCTGATGGTATCACGATAGGTAGTAATTGTTTAATCGCTCCTTTTGTTTACATAGTAGATAGCAATCATCAAATAGCCGGAGATCGTTTAATCAACCAGCAGCCCAATGAGACGGCTGCCGTTCAAATTGGTGACGATGTATGGATAGGTACCGGTGCTAAAATTCTAAAAGGTGTAACCGTTGCAGAGGGTGCTGTCATAGCTGCTGGTGCCATTGTTTCCAACGATGTAGGGCCGTATGAAATAGTTGGAGGGATACCTGCACGTAAAATCGGAGAGCGAAAATGAAAGCTGGAATCATCATTTTGTGTCGGTTTAGTTCCTCAAGGCTTCCAGGGAAAATATTGAAAGAGCTTAACGGAAAACCGATTCTTGAGCATATTTATGACCGCGTTGCCTTATCGAAAAAATGTGGGTCGATCATAATCGCAACATCGGACGATGCTTCCGATGACCCAATTGCTCAGTTCTGTCTGGATCATCACTATACCTGCTATCGAGGATCTCTACAAAATGTTAGTGAACGATTTCTACATGCAGCCGTCGAAAATGATCTGGATTATGCCGTTCGAATTAATGGGGATAACCTTTTTTGCGATGCAGGTCTTATTGATAAGGCTGTCGGTTATGCCATAGATGAAAAATTGGACGTTGTTTCAAATGTTCCTGAAAGAACTTATCCGATTGGGATGAGCGTAGAGGTGGTTTGTGTGTCATTTTACAAACATCTGATACAGCAGTTTGAAGAAGAAAAGTACAAAGAGCATGTAACGCTTTATTTTTATGAGCATGATATTACCTCTAATTTCAGATTCCTAAAGAATGAAGAACTACCGGAGGCCGGCGGGTTGCATTTAGCCATCGATACTGAGGATGACTTTAGGTTTGCCGCCAAACTAATGGAACGATTGACAACTAATTTTCATGACAATAACTGGATGGAAATAGCTAAACTTGCACTCAATGAAAAATAGCTGGCAGGGTAAATATGGCCCGTTGCTCATTGCTGAAATAGGAGGTAATCACGAAGGAGACTTTGATTACGCAATGAAACTTACTGAACTCGCCATTGAATCAGGGGCGGATTACATCAAGTTCCAGATCTATACTGGAGACGGGTTGGTCAACCCGGTTGAAGGAGCGCAGCGAAACAAACATTTTAAGAAATTTGAACTAAGCCGCGAACAGCATATTCAGCTGGCGGAACGTTGTCGGCAAAGTCAAAAAGGTTACTTGGCTTCTGTATGGCAGGAAGATGCGATGGAGTGGATCGACCCGTATATCGATTTTTATAAAATAGGTTCAGGTGATCTAACAGCCTATCCACTACTAAAAGCCACTGCAAAATGGGAGAAACCCATTTTGCTGTCTACAGGGCTGTCTACTGAAAAAGAGGTGACGGATGCGGTGGACTACCTGAAGGGTATCAATCCTTTATATGAGAATCCAGACTACCTCGGGGTACTTCAATGCACCAGTATGTATCCGATCCCTAATGAAGATGCAAACCTGAATGTGATGAATTCCTTAAAGGAAAAAACAAACGCAACTATTGGGTACTCCGATCATACAGAAGGTAGCAAAGCATTAGAAATTGCAGTAGCAATGGGCGCTCAGATACTTGAATTTCATTTTACTGACGACAGGGAGAATAAAACGTTTAGAGACCACAAAGTGTCGTTAACGAAGGAAGAAGTTTTAGGGCTTATTGATACCATTAATGAGATACAAGCCACTCAGGGTGACGCACAAAAAAGACCGCTTGCGGTAGAAGGTGATCATGTTGTTTCTTTTAGAAGGGCCGTATATCCAGGGGTTGATATACCAGCTGGAAAAGTCATAGAGGAGAAAGATTTAATAACTTTGCGCCCCAATCATGGAATACCGGCCAATGAATTTGATACACTCATTGGAAAAACAGCGGTAAGAGACCTTGTGCAATACGAAAAACTAGCGTGGAGCTACTTCAACTGATAATTAGTTAAATCATGGAATGGAGACGCCAAATGCAGATGTCCAACTTTGGTACGACATCTAGCGAACAATGGATAAGAACAGAGGACGAGGATGTGCAGCAATTTACTGTCGATGTCCTGCTGGGAAAAAAAACCGATTTATTAAAGCTTAAGAAAAATATTGTTGAATCCATCAAGGATAAACAAGCTTACTACCAAAAAACCAGAGAGGAGATTTACCTTCCTGAAAATGTTGAGCCTGTCCATGAATGTCCTGTATGTGGCGAGTCCGCTGAAAACAGCCAATTTGAAGTAGCTATTTATGGAGCGCCCTATCACAGTTGTAAAAACTGTTCGCACGTATATGTGGTAAAAAGACCTACTAAGAGTGCCATCGAGGGGTTTTACTTAAATGACGTTACTTATGCAGCTACCTATACAGATAAGCAGGCAGCTGAATCCAGACTCAATGCCATCGCCGTTCCGTGGCGAGACTGGACCATTGAAATTTTTAAGAAGCAATATGGTAGAGCACCGAAGTCCATCCTTGATGTAGGCTCGGGTGCAGGCCATTTTGTAGAAGCATGTAGGCGTGGTGGAATGAAGGCAGACGGGATCGAACTCAGTGAATCCAGCAGAGTTTTTGCGAAAGAGATATGGGATATCGAGCTTGACGGGAGAGATTTTATTCAAGCCCAAAAAGACTATGAAGGATATGAGATCGTGACCTTCTGGGGCTTGTTGGAGCATACCCCCAATCCATCATCCATTTTACAAAGTGCGTATGAAATTGTGAGTAAGAGTGAAACGGGTATGGTTATATCGAAGGTTCCTCGGTGGGATTCGATGAGTGCTGCCATTCAACAGCTGAAAACAGACACGATTATCAGGCACCTTGACCCGATGGGACATATTATGTGTTTTACGGACCAATCTACTGCAGAAATCTACCTGAAAAATAAGTTTGCTCCAGTCTCAGTGTGGTATTATGGGATGGATGTCTATGAAACGCTCATGCAATT
>JBCCXH010000502.1:0-3953 GCA_039192005.1 Bacteroidota bacterium | reverse complement strand
CTTCTGCCGGTAATGACTACCGGCTGGGAGCAAATGAAGCCCCTCCGGCTATTATTTCTGTTTTCATTGGCTCTACCCTGACCAACGTACTTGAACAGCTGGAGCAATCCGGTGACGTGATGGTAGAGAAAGGCGACAACCTTTACATGAAATTGGGCATCGACCAGATCCCTGAAATCATTTTGGACAACACAGATAGAAACCGCACCTCCCCGTTTGCCTTCACAGGAAATAAGTTTGAGTTCAGAGCGGTAGGTTCTGATACGAATGTTTCGGATCCCATGACAGTACTCAACCTCATTGTGGCCGAACAGCTAAGCGACCTGTATGCCCGGGTTACTAAAGCGATAGACGAAGGCCGTGACCGGCGGCTTGCCATCATCGATGTATTGAGAGATTACATCAAAACCTCAAAAAGCATACGTTTTGAAGGGGATGGCTATTCGGAAGCATGGGTGAAAGAAGCGGAGAAAAGAAAGCTTTCCAATGTGAAAGATACCCCCAGGGCGCTGGATTTTTTGGTTGATGAAAAGGCGGTCAGGTTGTATGAGAAGCACAACGTGCTGAATAAAATAGAAATAGACGCGCGTCAGGAAATCAAGTTGGAAAACTACATCATGAAGGTACAGATCGAATCGAGAATGATGGCCAATATAGGGATGAACATGGTCATACCCACCGCTACCAAGTATCAAAACAAGTTGATTGAAAATGCCAGGGGGCTGATGGAACTCGGGTTGGATGCAACCGAAATAAAACATACCATAGAAGAAGTGACCAAATACATCTCACAGGTGAAAAAACGTTCTCACGAAATGACAGAGGAACGTAAACGGATCAACAAAATTCAGGATACGCGGGAGCGCGCCATCGAATATTGTGATCATGTCAAAAGCAAGTATTTTGATGACCTTCGTTACGCAGTAGATAAACTGGAACTGCTGGTAGATGATGAAGACTGGCCACTTCCCAAATACCGGGAATTGCTATTTTTGAGATAAATCACTCATACTTTAACTTCTCCGACGGGTTGGCCGCAGCAGCCCTGTATGCTTGTATGCCGGTGGTCAATACGACAAAAATGGATACAATCAAAAAGACCGCGATAAAGGAGATCAAACGGATTTCGGTATGGTACTCAAAGTCCTTAAGCCAACTATTCATCAATTGGTAGCCGATGATAAAAGCAGGGATGGCGCCGACGATGGTCAGCCATAGAAAGTCCTTAATCAAAAGCAAAATCAGGCTTTTTACATTCGCGCCCAATACTTTCCTGATGCTAATCTCCTTTGTACGTTGCTCGGCGCTAAAGGAAGCGAGGCCCAGCAGCCCTAATCCGGAGATAATGATCATGATACAGGCAAAACCAAGAAAAAACCGACCCCTTAGTTGATCCTCTTCGTACGCTCTCAAAAAATTCTGATCCAAAAATTGATGCTCCAATGGCAAGCCCGGAAAGAGTTCGCTCCACGTTGCTTCAATATGTGCCATGCCGGCATTCAGGTCCCCTTCGATCTTTACAAGCACATTGGAATTATCCAGGCTGGGAACAAAAAGAAGCGGATTGATGGGGTCATAAAATGATCGTTGATGGAAGTTTTTGACGACTCCCACTACCTTGTGGTATACGGTACTTTCGGTATTAATATGAAAGCGCTTTCCGATCGGGTTGCTCCAATTCATACGGCTGACCATTGCTTCGTTGACCAATACCGCCTGGGAAGTATCCGTCGGGTGGTCCTTTGAAAAGTTTCGGCCTGCCACTAGTTCGACAGATAACACATTGAAATACTCATGGTCTACTCCATACAAATCGATTCCGTACTCTTCCATCACGCCTTCGTTGGTTTCAACAGGGATGACATTCTTGGAAAACCCACGACCTGGGATGGTAGTGGAAGTAGAAGCCTTTGTAATGGTAGGGTGAGCCAATAGGTTGTTTCTAAGTGTATTCCATTGTTTACTTGCTTGCCCCTCCAATTCGAAAGTTAGCACCTGCTCATTGTCAAACCCCATGCTGGTGTTTCGGACGTATTGCATTTGCTCGTAAATGATCACGGTCCCGACCAGCATAAACATCGAGATGGCAAATTGTAAACCCACCAATCCTCGCCTCACCCAAACATTGCCACCTTTTTTGCTACTCAACCCACCTTTGATGGTTTTTATCGGACTGAATGCAGATAGATAAAACGCTGGGTAAGAACCACTTAAGAGTCCGGTCACTACGATGATGCCTGTCAGGACGGCAAGAATTCGAAAGGAATACAATTCCTCAATGGCTAGTTGTGTTCCCAGCTGTGCGTTAATGAGAGGCGTGACCATCAAAAGAAGTCCGATGCTAAGAAAAACGGAAACCAATGTGATGACGATAGATTCAATGATAAACTGCCGAATCAGTGTGCCCCTCAAAGCACCCATTACCTTACGTATCCCTACTTCCATCGACCGTCTCATGGATCGGGCAGTTGCCAGGTTCATGTAATTGATACAGGCAATCAGGATAAGAAAAACCGCTACAGCAAAAAAGATGTAGATGTAGTCGATGTTTCCGGTGGGTACCGGTTCACCCTCAAAGTCGGAGTGCAAATGAATGTCCAGAATGTTGATCAATTCATAGTTGATTTTAATGTCAAACTGATCAAAAATCGTGGCGACATACTTAGGGATGATCTCTTCGTTGATCTTGGCTTCAAATGCCTGAGCATCTGCTTCCTCGTGCAGGCGTACATACGTATACAAATAAAAGTTGCCCCAGTGCTGGCTGGTGTATCGGTCCTGGTAGGTGCTAAAAGAAGCCATTGCGTCTGCATAGATATGAGATGCCTTGGGCATGTCTTCATATACGCCTGTTACCTGATATGAGAAATCCTGGTTTTTGAGGAATTTGCCTACAGGATTCTCCCCTTTGAAGATCTTATCTGCAAGTGTTTGTGAGAGTACAATGGAGTTGGGCGCATTTAAAGCCGTTCTCCTATCTCCTTGTAAAAAGTTAAACGTAAAGACATCGAAAACGGTCGAGTCCACCATGTACATTTCTTCGGGAAAGTAAGAATGATCTTCGTATGTCAATCGCGTCCTGCCATTTCCTGCAAATCGTGTGTATTGTGCTACTTCCTGATATTCTTCGCTAAGTACTTTGCCCAAAGGTGCTTGTGTTGACGTCCATCGGAATGAATCATCGGGTTCCGTAAAATCTGACGAGACGCGATACACATTTTCAGCATGCTCATGATGTGTGTCAAAACTAAGTTCTTGTTTTAGGTATAAACTTATCAGCAAGGCCGAGGCGATCCCTATCGTTAGTCCGAGAATATTAAGAAATGCATAGCCGGGTTGACGCCTGAGGTGCCTGATCGCAACAAGGAAATAGTTCTTGATCATGTCTGAGTTGTTTTCAGGGAAATAACGGATCAATGCCTGTGCCTAAAAGTACAACTGTATGATTTTCAATCGTTTATTTATTTTTTGATGCAATGGATGTGTACGCTAATGAACGATTACTTTTCAATAAGCGAACAAATGCATCGCAGCTTTACCAATAAGCATAGGTAATGGTTTATGTTTGCGGACATTATGAAAACAGCTGAAATACATACCAATAAGGGCTTAATGAAAATTGAATTTTTCGAAGAAGATGCCCCGAATACAGTAAAGAATTTCGTTGATTTAGCAGAGAAGGGTTATTATGATGGATTGACGTTCCATCGGGTCATCCCCAATTTTATGATCCAGGGAGGATGTCCGAAAGGAGACGGTACAGGTGGTCCCGGATACCAAATTGACTGCGAACTCGACGGTGATAACCAATATCATGATGCAGGAGTCCTATCTATGGCTCACGCTGGAAGAAATACGGGAGGCTCCCAGTTTTTCATTTGTCATAATCGTGAAAATACCGCTCATCTGGATCGAAATCATACGGTATTTGGAAAAGTGGTCGATGGATTAGG
>JBCCXH010000501.1:0-3955 GCA_039192005.1 Bacteroidota bacterium | reverse complement strand
TCAGCTTCAAAATATTACCTGCCGCGATGGATACCACCGCATTTCCGAATGGCCCCAGTCCAAAGCCGCTCACCTGTTTTCGGGTTTCGTCATCCACCACGGATACGGTCACTTCTTTTCCTGACTTATTGGAAATCTTTACGTCATAGTTTGCAAACTCGTCATACGTAAGTTCGACGGCTTTTAATGCCGGAATGTCGATTTTCTCTTTTGCAAAAAGTTGAATTCCTGCGACGAGTATGCCAATGATGATCACTACTTTTTTCATGTGTATGTTTTTCTTTGTTGAATTTGAGGTTTTAAAATCCGAATCCCTTTTTGGTGATTCATGCTGCCAAATTATCAAGCGCAATGATCCGTATCGACTTAGATTATGATTTGAGACCTGCAATATGAGGTATTGAAGCATCAAACTATTTGAGACGTGTGGTTACTTCTCACCTTTCAATTCTTCCATTTCTTTGATGGTTTTCTCCAGGTTCTTCAAGATGGCTCCATACACGAATCGGTTACTCAAATGGTAGGCCATCACACCGACCAGGGGCATGACAAGACAACTACTAACAACCGACACCAAAACCTCCCGGACCGATCTTTGGTTACCTTGGTGTAAAGGGCATCGTACCTTTTCCCACTTGCTTTAGCGTCCTAGCATGGTGACCTTGGTACATATAATGGATAGGACTCGATCAGGTATATTTACATCGTCACAGACACGTACCCTTCGATTCCAAGATGCTTTGTAGGGGCGTTTAGCAATGATTTTCTCAACAATTAGCGCAAAGCTTCATGACGCCAGTTACTTTTAGCAACCGTTATAGGATTCTTTTATTACCATTATTGACGAGTCTCATCGCCTTGTTTTTTAGTTTATCGAGTACCGCCCACACCATCGTCCTTTCGGGATATATGTTGGAGTACAAAAATGGACAATGGGAACTCGCCTCATTGCAGCGGACCCGTGTACTTGAAAACGCCATTTATCGATTAAGCCCGGACCTAAAAGGAGTAGACCTGAACAGTGAAGCTTTTCATGAAGCAACTGCTGCGTATCTTAAGACGAGTTTATCGCTAAAACATGAGGGGAAAACGCTTCCTATGGTTCCTCTAAACATGAACTATAATGGACTCAGTTTTGAATCCACATTCGTCGTAGAGGGACTTCCACAAGCACCGTCGTTTCTAACGATTAAAGCCAAAGGGTATGAAGGGCATAAAGGGTTTACCACGCTCTTTCGGGTCATTCTTGAAAAAGAAGGACACCAGGTTTATTTAAATAGCGAACAAAACCTCGCAACCTTTGATTTTAAAACCCAGGAATACTCCTTTACCGAAAAAGAGAAGGTTAAACACTATTCATTTGTTATGTACGTAATCGCACTCACGGTATTGATAGGAATCGTACTGAAGGTGTTTGCTTCCAAACGCAAAAAAGAAGCCGTTTCCAATGAATGATTTACATGTCAGCCATGCTTTCTAACGCCTGACATCCTGAAGGGAAACACAATCATATTTAGTCATTTCTAGCTAAGCACCTTCTATTCGTACCTTCTGCTGATACGTGAGAAGGCAAGAAATCATACCCCTCCTATTTTTCACGCTTAGCGATGACCAGATAACGGACGACTTAACTTTTCCGGTAGGGTTTTTTTTCAGACCCGTGTATCACTATCAAACAAGTAAGAATAAAAATGATGAAATCACGCAAATTTATTATCGCCACCATTGGTATCGTACTCGCAGCAGCGCTTTGGTCATGTGAGGATTCCGAAGAAGTAGACCCACAAACTTCTCAGCCATCAACATCCATCACCAATGCATTAATCGGGGCCAACTCCCCTGTCAATCGTCTGAAAGGCCAGGGATTTGCAGGACCTGTCGGAGCTGTTTATGGAAACTTTTTCAACGGATCACGGGGCAGGTCCGCCGGTTCGCCATCGGCTGCACTCCAGCTTTCCAGAGGAAGAAATGCAACGGATACGGTCCAAAGTTGCCTGAATGAGACCTGGAAAGAAGACGGCAATGGAAACTATACGTATACCCTTGATTTTGGGGACGGTTGCCAATACTATGGAGAATTTTTGAAAGGCAAACTGGTAGAAAAGGGTTCGTATACCGACAATACCTTTTCATCTGTAAGCACCTACACCAACTTCGGAGGCGAGGATTGGCAAATAGACGGGACTTATAGCTCCAATGGCAACTGGGAAGAGGGCATCAATGGCTCTTTTGATGAAGACTCCATGAACTTCAAAGCAACGTATCAATTTGAAGCGAACCTGACCGAACAATGGGTAGATGATGAAAATGAAGTAAATGAGGATACTACGAACTTAACGACTCTGCAAGCAAGTTATCAGGCAAGTGGATCTGAAAAAATGGATAATGCCGGCTTTACCATCGAATCTCAAACCGAATCCATCACTTTGAATACCGGCGAATCCTATACTTCTAAGGTAGAGACGCCGCTTCATTTTGACTTTGGCTGCGAAGAGGACGAGGTGTGGGTATTTGTAAAAGGAGTGGAATCAGGAACCTACACGTACGACGGCACATCCGGGACATACCGCATCGATTTCGGGGATGGCACTTGTGATAACCTCGTCACCATCACAGAAAATGGCGTATCCGAACAGGTAGATTTAGGAGACGAATGGGATGAAGACGATGAGGATGATGAAGAAGATGAAGACGATAATGACGACTAAATAACTGTGAGTTTTTTCCAGGTTGGTTAGGTAGTAGCCTCTTCCCT
The DNA here is from genome assembly GCA_039192005.1 of Bacteroidota bacterium. Lineage (GTDB taxonomy): Bacteria > Bacteroidota > Bacteroidia > Cytophagales > Cyclobacteriaceae > Ekhidna. The sequence goes on along the minus strand of JBCCXH010000501.1, from coordinate 1,200 downwards.
TATGGGTTGAGGCTTTTTACTTGGTTAAGTTTCTCTTTTAATAACCTGATTTCATGGATCACTTTGCCGGATTAAATTAAAAAAGCTATTTTCGTCGCGTTCGTATTACATCGATCACCAACAAATGGAACCAGCTATTATTCTTTCATATTGATTGTTAAGTAGTTACATGTAAATTTCCGGATACAGACTAATGGTTCATTGGCCAATTCTGAAAAATACGATAATGATGTCAACAGTCAGTTAAATCACATAATTCAATTAATTCAAGTCCTATGATTATGAACCAACCCACAAAGAGCGTCAGTTTACCACTGATTGTACTCACCATAGTTTTCATGTCTCATTTCAGGCTTAATGCACAAGACAGGATCAACCAGGAGAAGGCCGGGTCTTTGCACTATGAACAAGGAATGGAGGCATTGAGGTCTGGTGAAAACTTAAAAGCCACCGTTAAGTATTTTGAAAAGGCAGCAGCAGAGGGCAATGCAAATGCACAATACATCGTTGGGCGATATCTGCTGAATGCAAATCACTCGCCATCAACCGAGAAGGAAGCTTACGATCTACTACTGGAAAGTGCTAAAAAAGGGCAGATGGACGCCCTTTCAGAAGTGTCAAAGCATTTCGATTCTTTTTCTATTGACAGTAGAAACAGCATTAATTCCAAATTAAAGGAACTATCCGGTAATGGTGATTTGAAGGCATCTTCGCTACTTGCTCAAGCCTATTTGAATGGAACAATGGGCTATTCGAAAGACCCTCAAAAGGCCTTATCACTACTGGAAAAGACAGTAGTCCTTCAAGACTCTCAAGATGAGTACCTACTTGGAGCACTTTATTTAACCGGACAAGGAGGCAAAAGAGATTACCTAAAGGCAGAAGCACTCTTTTCAAAGGGGCTGAAAAAAGCGTATGCCCCCTCTATTTTCAGCCTTGGTTATCAGCATTTTAGAGGATTAGGAGTCGTACAGGATTATAAAAAAGCAAAAGCGTACTTTCAAAAAAGTGCAACGTTGGGGTATGCAGATGCCCATGCCCTACTGGCAAGTTTGTATTACTACGGGTTAGGCGTAACTGAAGACCTGGAAAGCGCGCTGATGGAATTGGAGAAAGGAGTTGAGAAAGGAAGTGACCAGGCACGTTCGATATTGGAAGAAATAAATAAAAAGGAACCCAGGAGTTTTAGTGAACTGGACC
>JBCCXH010000500.1:0-3956 GCA_039192005.1 Bacteroidota bacterium | reverse complement strand
TTTGTACCCACCGGGTACCTTGCGCCCGTCACCACCCCAGACATGGGCACTGGTCTTCAGCCCATAGTTTCGGGCCAGTGCGAAGTCCGTTCGGTTGACCTCGATCCCGGCATAGTCGATGATTTGTTAGTATACCGATTTGCTCAGGATGCGTATATGCTGGTTGTCAATGCCTCCAACATTGAAAAAGACTGGGAGTGGATACAAAGCCATGATAAATGGGGCGTGGAAATGGAAAATGCGTCAGAAAATACCGTCCTCCTAGCGGTTCAGGGTCCTAAAGCCATTGATACGTTACAAAAACTTACGGATGTCAAGCTAAGCGAACAGAAATTTTACACCTTCAAAGAAGACATTCTGGCCGGAAAAGAAGTGATCATTTCAGCTACAGGGTATACCGGAGCCGGTGGTTTTGAACTTTACGTACAGAAGGAAGATGCTGAAGAGATCTGGAATCAAATTTTTGAAGCCGGAAAGCCTTTTGACATCCAACCCATCGGCTTAGGAGCCCGGGACACCTTACGTCTGGAAAAAGGGTATTGTTTGTATGGCAACGACATAGATGACGCCACCTCTCCTTTAGAAGCCGGACTCGGCTGGGTGACCAAGTTCTCTAAAGCGTTTATCCATGCAGAAAACCTGAAAGCTCAAAAGGAGAAAGGTGTTGAGAAGAAATTGGTTGGGTTTCAAATGGTAGACAAAGGCATTCCAAGAAATGGATATGAAATCATGGATGAACATGAAAACATCATTGGGAAAGTAACCTCGGGAACCCTATCCCCTTCGTTGAATATTGGAATAGGCATGGGCTACGTTTCAAAAGAACACAGCAGCCCGAATCAGGACCTATTCATCAAGGTTAGAAATAAAAACCTTAAAGCTAACGTGACTAAACCTCCTTTTTTATAATGCGTACGATAGAAGTCTGTTTATCCCCACAATTAATCCACCAGCATGAGCTAAAAAATAAGGTGGTCGTAGTCGTTGACATTTTCAGAGCAACTTCCTGTATGGTGACCGGGTTCGCAAATGAGGTGACGTCCATTAAACCCGTCGCTGAAATAGACGCTGCGCTGGCACTTGGAAAACAGGGGTATTTAATGGCCGGCGAACGGGACGGTGCAAAAGTAGATGGTTTCAACATGGGCAATTCTCCTTTTGAATACCAGTCAGAAATGGTAAAAGGGAAAAAAGTGGCGATTTCAACGACAAACGGGACGCAAGCCATCGCAAAATCATCTGAGGCAGATGAAATCATTATTGGTGCTTTTCTCAACCTGGAAGTTGTTTCTCAATACCTGCTACAAACCAAGAAAGATGTTTTAATTCACTGTGCCGGTTGGAAAGGTACGGTAAACCTGGAGGATTCACTGTTTGCAGGAGCACTTATTGATGAGTGTGCCGAAGAGATGAAGACCTCCGGCGACGCCGCCATTCTGGCACATCAATTATACATTGGCAACCATGACAACTTGTTTGGTATTGCTCGTTTGTCCAGTCATGCAGATCGTCTGGCAGGTTATGGAATCACACAGGATTTAGAGTTCTGCATGAAGGTAAATGAGTACAGTGTGTTGCCCAAGATGGTAGGTGACGAATTAGTCTGCTAACCAATTAAGTCATAGGATCTAATTGTATGAAATAATACGATGATCACTTATCTCAGGGACACTTTGGAAAACTTGATTTTCCAGAGGCCCTCCCTCTTTCAACCAATCATCGCTCGATTACAATAGCTCGATTTTTCAAAATCACGTACATTCATGGAGATGATCGGTACGTCTGGAAACGCTCCTTTCAACCCTCCCACTATTTTTTCGGATAAGTGCTTTTTCTGTTCCGATGTTCTGCCTTCCATGATGTTGCCAAACACATGAATGAAATCATCTTTTTTATTTCCCACAGTGAAGTATTGATATGGGTTGATTCTCACCTTAATATCTCCCACTGCAAAAAGCCCGGTAGCATCAGCCAGGTCATAGACTAACTGTATGATTTTTTCAGGTTCCTGAAGCTTAATGATGCTTTCAGAGCACTCTATGATAAAATGTGGCATAATAAACTTAAGAAGGTGTTTTCAACTTTTCGTTTTCCAAATGTCTTGTACCATCGCGGATATTTTTCTTTTCCAGATTTTTTCTCAGCGCATCTGTCAGATCTACTCCTGTTTGATTGGCAAGGCAAATCAATACCCAAAGAACATCCGCCATTTCGTCTCCGAGATCCCTGTTTTTATCCGATTCTTTAAATGATTGCTCTCCGTATGTCCTGGCCATAAGTCTGGCCAGCTCTCCTACTTCTTCGGTAAGTATCGCCATGTTGGTGAGCTCATTAAAATATCGGACCCCTGTTGTATTGATCCATTCGTCTACGATTTGTTGTGCTTCTTTGATTGTCATTAATTAATCAGGTTATCGTTTTCCTCTTTTAGTTCAAAACCCTCCTGATCAAGTTTTGACATAAAAAAGCTTAGCCTTTCTTCTTCTTCATTCATCAAGGAGTCTATATCAGGTTCGAACTCTTCGAAGTGCTCATGTGGGAATCTTTTACCCGGCTTGTAGTGGTCTTCCCAAAACAAACATTCGACGATCGTATTTTTTCTGTAATAATACTTAAACTCCTCAGCCAGCTGTTCATCCATAAAGTTGATCATATGTCCTGAAAATATCGGCTTCTTATTTTCGAAGTAAAAATAATCGTCTCGTTCAAAATGCGGAGAGTGGGTGATGCCAACTAACTTTTGAAGGATGCCTTCCATCACGTAGCCCCTTACTTTATACGTGGTATCCCCAACAACAAAGTCATCTTCGATGATGGTGACCCGGTGATTATGATCAATGTCTTTGACCTTATGATCGATCGCATCAACGAGTTTACGGTTTTCCTTTTTTACTTCCGGACGACAAGACATGGCCAGGATCAGGCAGGATAAGATCAGAATTCTCATAGGTTAGTTCATTTATGACTTGAAGGAAAGTTAATGATTTCCTCGTTTTCTTCTCGCGTGTGCTTCCATCGATTGTGTGTCCAAAGGTAGTCTTCGGGGTGATCTTCGATTAACCGTTCTGTTTCCCGGATGTAATTCTGCAGGACTGAAAAATCATCCTTTTCGTACGGTGGTTCACCAATCTTTATCAGCTCTACTTCATAAAAACCACGCTTCGCTTTTGTTATTCTACCAAATACAGCAGGAGCTTGCATTAAGTACGGTAGCTGCACCAACCCCGGGTAAAAATCCGTTTCTACTCCAAGGAAATGTGCCCAATGGACATGCTCTCTTGGAGGGGATTGATCCGCTACCAGCCCAATGATGCGATGTTTCCCTTTGAGTCGCAGGATCTCCCTCGCTGCTTTATCCTTGGAAATCGGCTTCCCTCCGAAACGCGACCTCATGGTATAGATAAACTGATCTGCGTTTTCGTTTTGCAAGGGTTTATAAATGACGTCCCCTGGCACCGTCAAATTGGCCCCACTTGCTAACGCCATCCATTCCCAATTGCATTGATGAGAAGCATAAAATAAAATGGATTCACTCTTTTCCTTCGCTTGAAAAATAATCTCAGGATTGACAAACCTGACTCGTCTGGAAATCTCTTTTTCCGATATCGTCGTCGCTTTTAGTATCTCAACCACTACGTCACAAAACCCTTTGTAGAAATCTTTGACAATCTGATTTATCTGATCTTCGGAATGATTTTTAAAAATCATCTTAAGGTTTTTGACTACCAGCTTCCTTCTATAAATTACCTGCAACGGGAATTTTAATAGTGAAGCAATGAAATATAAAAGTCTTAATGGTAATCTTGAAAATAGTTTTAAGATAAAAAACATATAATTAGTCGAACAAAACGCTTGGGTTTGCGTGTACGGGAAATAGAAAATACAAACTTATAAAATGTCCATTGCTCTTTTTTTGTCAAAGGTTTTTTTAAATTCAACCATAGATTTTTAAGAAA
>JBCCXH010000499.1:0-3965 GCA_039192005.1 Bacteroidota bacterium | reverse complement strand
TAAAACAATTCAACTTGCTTTTATCCTGATTTTGCTGTCTACCGTACTTTACGGACAGACGACATCAGACTTTATCGTTATTGACCAGTTTGGTTACCGTCCCGGTTCTGAAAAAATAGCCATCATCCGAAACCCGGAGGTAGGATTTGACTCAGACCTGTCTTTTCAACCTGGTGACACCTATGCCGTAGTGGATGAAGAGAACGAACAGGTCGTATTTGAGTCCGGCATTTCCATCTGGAACAGTGGCGGAATCGACGACTCTTCCGGTGACCGGTGCTGGTGGTTTGATTTTTCTTCGGTAACTACGGAAGGATCTTACTATGTATTGGACAAAGAAAAAAATGTTCGTTCCTTTTCGTTTGTCATCGCGGACAATGTCTATGCGGAGGTTTTAAAACAAGCGGTACGCACGTTCTATTATCAACGTGCCGGATATGCCAAGGAAGAAGCATATGCAGGAAGTGCATGGGCGGATGGGGCGAGCCATTTGGGCAGCCTTCAGGATCCGGAGAGTAGAAAATATGATCAAAGCACACTGAGTACTACCGAACGAGATTTACAAGGCGGCTGGTACGATGCGGGAGACTACAATAAATACACCCAGTGGACGGCTAACTATGTGATCGAATTCCTTCAGGCATACGAAGAAAACAAAGAGGCATGGGGTGACAATTACTGCCTGCCTTATTCAGGGAACGGAACCCCGGACATCATAGATGAGGTGAAATGGGGCATGGACTACTTACTCCGATTGCAAGAAGACGATGGATCGCTATGGAGTGTGGTGAGTCTGGATCACGCCTACCCACCTTCAGCAGCATCCGGACAAAGCTTGTATGGAGATGTCAACACCATCTCAGCGGCATCGGGTGCGGCTGCCTTCGCCTACGGAGCCAAAGTTTTTGGTGAGTTGGGGCAAACATCGTACAGCAACACCTTATCTGATGCTGCAACAGCTGCGTGGGACTGGTCCGTTGCCAATCCCAATGTGGTTTGGAGAAACAACGACGCCGCTTTTAACTCTTTAGGCATCGGAGCAGGTCAGCAGGAAGTGGACGATTATGGAAGGTTAGCGTTTCGCGTACGAGCGGCTGTTTACCTTTTTGAACTGACTGGTAATGCGGTTTATAAAGATTTTGTAGAGAATAACTACGAAGACATCCATTTGATGTTGTGGAATTTTGCCTTCCCTTTCGAAGAAGCAAACCAGGAAGCATTGCTCTACTACTCAAACCTGGAAGGCGTGTCCAGTGCAGTGGCCACTGACATCCAGGACACCTACAGACAAGCGATGCAATCGGACAGAAACTTTGCGGCGATTACCAATCAAACAGACCCGTACAAATCTTTCCTGAATGACTACGTGTGGGGCAGTAATAATACCAAGGCCAGGAAAGGACTGATGTTTACGGATTTTGTCAAGTATGATTTAGATGCTACGCAAGAAGCAGACGCCATGCAAGCTGCGGAGTATTACATCCATTATATCCACGGACTCAACCCATTAAACTTCTGCTACTTGTCCAATATGGGAGCATACGGTGCGGATAAAGGAGTAACCAGCTTTTACCATACCTGGTTTGCCGATGGCTCTCCCTGGGACATTGCAGGACAAAGTCAGTACGGACCTCCTCCGGGATTCGTAGTAGGAGGAGCCAACCCTACCTATGACTGGGACAACTTCTGCAATACCACGCCAAATGGCAATTGCGACTCCGACTTACGCGACCGCATCATCAACGAACCGGATCAAAAATCATATTACGATTTCAATACCAGTTGGCCGATGAATTCATGGGAGTTGAGTGAAAACAGTTGTGGCTATCAGCTTGTTTACATCCGGCTCCTTTCCAAGTTTGTCGACACGGAATCCGTTCAGGGCACCACGTGCGGCATTGAAAACGAGGGTGCTGACAACGAAGATTCCAGCGATGAGGATTCAAATGACGAAGATTCGAACGATGAAGATTCTGATAACGAGGACTCGAATGATGAAGATTCGAATGACGAGGATTCAGACGATAACGCGATTGACGAAGTACCTCTCAATGTCGCGACAGCTATCAACGAAGAGGTATCACTTTATCCGAACCCTTCTTCGGCATTCATTTGGTCCAACACGTTAAAGCCGGTGGATATCCAAATCGTCGATATCGAAGGAAAGGTACGATTGGAAGGTTCCGTATCCGAGACCAGTAAGTTAAGTATCCAGCATCTGACCAATGGAATCTACTTTGCACGTTACTTGTCGGGTGGTACCCTGATCAATCAAAAGATTGTTATTCTCAAAAATTAACCGATAATCATGCATCGTGCTTTCTTGAGACTATTTCTAACAGGTTGGGTGCTTGGCTCACTCATCTCCTGTGATCAGGTGATCATCGATAGTTACTTATCCAAATGGAATAAAATGGATCGCGTGACGGTCAGGGACGGGCAATTCCTAAAAGGGGATGCTCCCTATTATTTCATAGGGGCTAACTATTGGTACGGTCCGTTAATAGGCTCAGAAGCTTTGGGTGATCGGGAACGACTACTCGCAGAGTTGGACCTGATGAAAGAAAAGGGAATCGATAACCTGCGAATACTTGTTGGGGCTGAGGGAGATGGTGGGGACTCCAGGGTCCATCCCGCCCTACAGCCTGAACAAGGGGTTTACAACGAAGACCTCCTCGACGGTCTGGATTTTCTCCTGATGCACATGCGGAAGCGTGACATGTACGCCATCCTCTACATGAACAATAATTGGATCTGGTCTGGCGGGATGTCTCAATACCTGACCTGGAATGGCTATGGGGAAGTGCCCAATCCGTTTTTGGAACAGTACACCTGGTCCGAATACATGAATTATACCGCGCAGTTTCATACATGCGAGCCTTGTATGGAAGCGTATTACAGCCATGTCCGATTTATTATGAATCGAACCAACGCGTATACCGGCATCAAGTACACGGAGGACCACACGGTGATGTCATGGCAGGTTGCCAACGAGCCTCGTGTCTTTTTCCCGGAGCATGAACCTGCGTTTGCTGCCTGGTTGAATAAGACGGTGGCACTCATGGAGTCCATTGATTCTGTGCACCTGATCTCTACCGGAGCGGAAGGGTCCCACAGCTACCTACAGGATATCAGGATGTTTGAGCGTCTTCACGTGCACCCGGACATTGACTACCTGACCATGCACATGTGGCCGAAAAACTGGGATTGGTACGACATCGAACGTGAAAAGGAAACGCTGGACAGTTCCATGATGAAAGGGCTTGCTTACATGAGCCAACACATTGCAGTGGCCGATAAGCTTCAAAAGCCCATTGTCATGTCGGAGTTTGGTTTTCCCAGGGCGAAGGAAAGCCTCTCTCCTATGGCTTCTGTAGCCAACAGAAATACTTTTTACCAATTTGTAATTGACCAGATTCAGGAAAGCAGACAAACCGGCGGAACGCTGGCGGGACTCAACTTTTGGGGGTTTGGCGGGTATGCGAAAACGAGACCTGAAGATGGCAAATGGCAACCGGGAGATGACTTTTCCGGGGATCCGCCGCAAGAACCTCAGGGACTTAATACCGTGTTTGCATCGGATACCAGCACGCTGGAAATGATTTCAAAAGCCAATTTCGAACTGACCGAGGTGCAATAGCAACCGGAAAAGGTTAATCGAGAAAAATAAAGGAGGTTGAACTCGTTTACTTTTTTAATGATGGTGCGTAGGTGGCTTACAAACTTTCCGCCAGGGGTCAATCTGGATGGATGGGAAGAACCGTTTTAAGCCGAAAGATTCGAGACTCTTTTATTAGGACGGATCTACCTGCCTGTAGGGAGACGGGCTCGAAAAAAGGCGTACCTACTGGCAAAGGTAGGTAGGTTCCTTATTACCAGCATGTTTGATTGTAAATCGTTATACATATTTCATACAACGTCCAAATAAGCTCTGTCAGCTCAGTTTTTAAATACCTTAAAAATAT
>JBCCXH010000498.1:0-3977 GCA_039192005.1 Bacteroidota bacterium | reverse complement strand
TAATAATACGTGTGGTGCCGTTATTTCTACTATACCTCTAAGAATCTAGCGGATTTTCAAAGCCACAGAAGATATGATTAGCTACATGAGCCACAAAAAACAGGAAGAAATCACTACTCTCTACTTCTTACTCTGTTAGATGGATATACAACCGTACTATCCTTACCGGCAGATATCGATATGACATTTAATTGCAGTCTATTCCTTCCTCCATGTTTAAGTGAATGTAACTTATATAACTGCATTAATTGCGATTGCAGTTAATGAAGGGATAATATTATTAGATATTTGTAGCGTTCTTGGTACTCCCAACATCTTACGAAACTGGATGAGCAGTATTTTCTTTCAGATAGAAGGAACCATCAATCGCATCAATTTTTAGAAACAGGAAGTTCTTAAAATGATGATCTTAAGAAAAGAAAGTAGGGATTACTTACCCCACTTTCCTTTCAGCATGGCCAGTTTAGCCTGAAGGTCACCATCAGGCGTTTTTTCTTCTTTTCGTCTCCTGGAGTTTGTATTGGATTTTTGACGTTGCGGGGCATCACTTTTCATAGAAAATGAAATTCGCTTTCTAGGCACATCTACCTCTAGTACCCTGACGGTAACTTTTTGTCCCAACTTGACCACCTGGGCCGGGTCCGACACAAACGTGTTGGATAAATGACTAATATGTACCAGTCCATCCTGATGCACCCCCACGTCGACAAACGCTCCAAACTTGGTGATGTTGGTGACTACCCCAGGCAAGCTCATTCCTTCTTTCAGGTCCGTGATTTCATTCACCCCTTCCTGAAACTGTACCACCTCGAATTGATCTCTGGGATCCCTTCCCGGTTTATCCAGTTCTTGTAAGATGTCCTTTAGCGTTGGGAGCCCCACCTCATCAGAGACGTATTGGTTGAGTTTGATCTGCTTGCGCAATTCTGCCTTACTCATCAAATCCTGGACAGATGCCTGGGTATCTTTGGCCATTTGTTCCACGGTGTTATATCGTTCGGGATGCACGGCACTGCGGTCCAAAGGGTTTTCCGCATTTTGAATGCGCAAGAAACCCGCTGCTTGTTCAAACGCTTTTTCACCCAAACGTGGCACCTTTTTTAGTGCCGCTCGGGACGTAAACGGGCCGTTTTCATTTCGGTATTTGACAATGTTGTCGGCTATCTGAGGTCCAAGTCCCGAAACATAAGTAAGCAACTGCTTACTAGCTGTGTTTAACTCCACGCCGACGTTGTTCACACATCCCATTACGACGTCATCCAATGACTTTTTCAATGCATTTTGGTCTACGTCGTGTTGATACTGTCCCACCCCAATTGACTTGGCATCAATTTTAACCAACTCAGCCAGTGGGTCCATCATTCGTCGTCCGATCGATACCGAACCCCGGACCGTCACGTCTTCATTGGGAAACTCGTCTCTGGCTACTTCAGAAGCGGAGTAGATAGACGCACCGCTTTCATTGACTACCGCGACAATTACGCTGGGGGGTAATCCTATTTTTTTGATAAACGATTCCGTTTCTCGGCTTGCCGTCCCATTACCGATGGCAATGGCTTCGATTTGGTGTTTCTCAACTAAATGCTTGATGGTCTCACCTGCTCTCAGGGTATCCCTTTGTGGCTCATTGGGATAGATAGCGGTAAATTCCAGCAACTTTCCCTGCTTATCGAGGCAGACTACTTTGCATCCTGTACGGAACCCAGGGTCTACCGCCATGACTGTCTTTTGGCCGAGTGGTGCAGCCATTAAAAGTTGTTTTAGGTTTTCAGCAAACACAACAATGGCTTCCTCATCAGCTTTTCTTTTGCTCTCCATGCGAGCCTCTGTTTCAATGCTGACGCTCATGAGCCGTTTATAACAGTCCTTGATTGCCGTTTTCACCTGGTCACCGGCTTCATTTGTTGACTGAATAAACTGTCCTTCCATGATATGCAACGCCTCTTCCTCCAGAGGAGCGATGCTCATCGTGATGAACCCTTCCTTTTCTGCTCGCCTAATGGCCAGTAACCGGTGTGATGGAATCTTACCGATCGGTTCATCCCACTCAAAATAGTCCTTGTATTTAGCAGCCTCTGCATCCTTCTCTTTGCTCTTTAATACCCTGGCTGTGATGGTGCCTTTTTTGAGGAATAGCTCACGGATCTTTTGTCGCGTTTCCGCATGCTCATTGACCGTCTCGGCGATGATATCCCTTGCCCCCTGTAAGGCCTCATCTTCTGAGGCAACCCCTTTTTCTTCATTGACGAACTGTGCCGCTTCCGAGGCAATGTCAAAGTTTTCCTGAGAAAGTATTTTAAGGGCCAAAGGCTCCAGTCCTTTTTCTTTCGCCATACTGGCTCGTGTCTTACGCTTGGGTTTATACGGTAAGTACAAATCTTCCAGTGCCGACATCGTCTCTGCGTTCCGGATCTTTTTTTCCAGTTCAGGAGTAAGTTTTTCCTGCTCTTTGATGGACTTAAGAATCGCCTCTCTTCTGGTATCAAGATCCCTGAGCTGCTGGATACGGTCTCGTATGCTGGCTACTTGTAAATCATCCAAACTGCCCGTTACTTCTTTTCGGTACCTGGAAATAAAAGGCACGGTGGCACCTTCGTCCAACAAGGAAAGCGTGGCATTTACTTGTCTTTCATTGATACTTAGTTCATGGGCTATTCGTTCTTCGTGTCTCATCCTTTGAAAAAAAAATTGGGAACGCAAAAGTAGGAGAGTATCACAGTAAATGAATAGGGTGTGGAAAAATAGCTGGGAAATAAGCGCAACCTTTTTGTTGCTTAATCCCATTTAATTATATTAGCAACTTAATGGTTGCATATTTAAATTTAACACGTATGAAAGACGCTATTACGAAAGAAAAAATGTACCCTCACTCCATTGAAAAAGTCTGGAAAGCCATTTCCGAATCTGCTGAGTTATCAGCATGGTTTGTTCAGGCTGATTTTAAAGCAGAGGTAGGGTACCACTACACGTTCAAAGCACTGGGAGAGGAGGTCTGTCCGTCGATTACCGGTGAAGTAAAAGAAGCTACACCCTATACGCTCATCTATACATGGGTAGCAGGAGACACAGAAGTAGAAACACTTGTAAAGTGGGTATTGGAGGAGGTGGATGGAAAAACCAAATTGAAGCTGGAGCATTCAGGTATTTCTGCATACGATGGAGACACAGCAGTAAAAATGTTTGAAAGTTTCAATGGAGGTTGGGATAATTGCATAGCAGAGTTGAACAATTACCTGATGGAAGAACTTCATGAAGCCCGACATTAATGCTATTTTCAGAGCAATCGCTGATCCTACAAGGCGTGAAATTTTTCACGCACTTGTGGTGGCCAGTGTAGCGATGCCGATCAATCAAATATCCGATCGTTTCGAGATGAGCCGACAAGGTGTGACCAAACACATCAAAATGTTGGAAGAGGCAGGATTAATCAAAATTGATACAAAAGGCAGGGAGCGCTTTTGCCAGGCTGACCTGATGCCATTACGACAAATTAACGACTGGTTGAGTTTCTATGAAAAATTCTGGGACGATGCATTGGATGGCTTAGGAAAACATCTGGATAATGGTTTGTAATGCCAAAGTTTATCCCATTCGATAATCATCTGCAGCCTGAAATGTCTTTATGCGGGCCGGTATTCATTTTCTTGCTTTTGATAAACGTTCAATTTTAGATTCCATTTCTGCCACCACTTTTATGTACCTTTTAGTCATGTCCATGATGTAGGCATTTTTTCGTTTTCCATTGTATACTTTCCTGATGTAATCAATGGAATATATCGATCCATCTCTTTTCGTAACCAACTGCTGAATCCTCCTAAAGTCTGATTCAGTCAGTCTCATAGTAATTATTGGGGGTTTTTGTCATATTTGTATTGAGTACTGATACAAATATTGTAGATAAAATCTACAATCACAAGATAATAACAACAGTTAGGCAACAAATTGAGTATTTTTAACGACAACCTCTGTTTTATGTG
>JBCCXH010000497.1:0-3979 GCA_039192005.1 Bacteroidota bacterium | reverse complement strand
GTTTTGAACGACCTTCCATTAAATTCTGAGTTTCTCGGTTGTACGGATATTCGAGCTAGTAATTACGACGCTAGTGTTCCTTATTCCAACGGGTCCTGCGAATACGTTGCAGTTGTTTGTAGTGCGTGCGACCATGTGTTAGAGCCGGATGAGTTTTTATTGGACAATAATGAGTTGGGGCTGAATCCTGGTGCAGTTATCGGTATACGAGGAGGAGGTGAACGAACCAATGTATTGATCAGAAATTTCAATGCAGATGTTGAGGGTGGTGAGGAGCCTTTTATTTTCGTCAATTGTGACGGCAAGGCTTTCTTAAAAAATGAAAATTCGGCTGACCTCTTCGCCGTCAGAAGGAGTTCGGGGTTAAGGATAACAGGTACAGGGTCGCCGTCTGATGCGTTTGGTTTTGACATAAACGGAGGGAAAGTTTCCGGTTTTAGGGCATACGACCGCACGGATAACATAGAGGTAGATCACCTGGAAGTTTTTAACACAAGTATTGGGATATGGTGTGTCACCAGGCCTACCTGCGATGGTTCTGCCAACAGAGGCAATTACGTTCAGGAAAATACGGAGATACATCATAACTACGTTCATGATGTCCAGGACGAAGGTTTCTACATCGGAGGATCCAAATGGTTAATCGGGTTTGATAACAATGGATGTGCCGGCGAAAAACTTTATCAACCTGATCTGATAGGGGTCAAGGTCTACAACAACAGGGTGGAGTCTACAGGTTGGGATGGCATACAAGTGGGTGGCGCAGTAAAAGATTGTGAAATCCATCATAATATCATCTTCAACTACGGGATCGAAGAGCAACTTTCTCAGCAGGCGGGCATCATGATCAATCCGGGAACCGTTGGTAAAATATTTGCCAATCACGTAAATAACGGTACGGGAATCGCAATTCATGCCACCGGTTTTGACAACCTGATATACAGTAATCTGATCGAGAACATTAAATCAGACGGTGTGGTATTGGGCGACAGGGGACCTTTCCCGGACAAAAGCTACCGGGTAGTAAACAACACCTTTGTTAATCTGGAAGGAGCTGCATTTAAGTCCAATTCTCAAGAAAGTGTCAACAATGTCTTTTACAATAACCTGATGATCAATGTGGCAGAGGACCCTCGGTTTTTTGAAAAAAACACGGAAACCAGCAACAACGTTGTTACTAAGACTTCAGAAAGTTTGTTTTTGATTAAAAGCAGTAACGATGATTACACTCCCGGTATGGAAAGTGACCTCCTCGACTCAGGCTTTGTCTACACACGCGAAGACATAGATATTGATTTTTTCTCCAGAAAGAGAAATGTTGGAGCGCGTTTAGATATAGGAGCTTTCGAAAATCAAGAGGCAGACGACCAATAAAACCTGCTTTAACTTTTACGTTCGCATTTCCGTCCGGCAGCATAGCATGACTTTTATGACCAAGATCGTTAGGTGTCCCTTGGTTGGGACATTTTTTGCGAGAGAATGGTGGGGTTTTAACTGGCGGGCTGCTTCCGGTCACGGCGACGAATACGGCTTTGTGAGTAGGAGGTGCCATTGACCACGGGTCGTGCGGTCACGGATCGCGTGCCGGTAGCGGTCCACCGCACCGAAACGCTGGTTTTGGACTGGCTGGTGATCTGTCCTCCGGAGACGGTATAGGAGGTGCTGCTGTGCGACCCGCCACTTACGGCGACGGTGTAGGTCTTTACCTGGCTGAGCGAGGCGGAGGATGGGCCGTCAAAAAAGACGAGGACTTCGTTAAACTGAGCACTGGCTACTCCAACAGTCAGCGTCAGGGAGAAGAATAACAGGATTGTTTTTGTCATGGTATGTAGGTGTTAATGGTGGTATTTAGTTGCTGATGCCGGGCAGCGGCAAATGATAGAAAAGCTCCATGCCCATCGTGGCCGTCCCGGTTGAGGGAGCAGGAAGTCGCTCCCTGTACGCTGGAAGTGGAACCGGAGAGCTGGGCATCGCTGTGAAACGAAATGCTCATCAGCAAGCTAATCAATGCTAGCAGTTTCATCATCGCCAAAGCGAAAGATCGTGATTGTTCCTTCATGTGTTTGTTTGTTTTAGTGGAGGTGATTGAAAAGATGAAAGTTTGGGTGAACTCGCTTTTCAGCCTCAAAAATAATTCTCATTTGATAACAATCCAAGGTTGAACGGTATAAAGTAGCGGTTGATCGGTTGAAACCTTCCATTGGTCGAACAGATGAAGTCGCTCACCGAAAGGTGAAAACAGGTGTGTTTTACTAAAAAATGGGTGTGATCCGTGCATGTCATTGGCTGGTTTATTGAATTTCAGTGCAAGATTAACGGCTGAAATTCGTGGTTACAATACCCACTTTTGGGTAATTTTTCTTCTATTGGAGTTAATCGGGAAAGAAAATGATGGCGTGATCCGGTCCGGATGCGACCCGGTCCGGACGTGACCCGGTCCGGCGCGACCCGGTTCAGGTGAAGTGTTTACGATGGGATCACGGGTTTTTGAAAAAGGAGCTGATCGTGCTTTTTTAGTTTGTTTACGACCACAAACGTCCCGTATAGAAAGTAGTTGATGGGAAACTGATCAACCCCTTTTTTTGAATAGTAGGCGATGGTCAACGAAAAAAAACCGACAATAAAGGCCAGGTAATAACTTCTTATTTCCGGTGATTTCGCCTGAAACAGGTGAATGATTCCAGTGACAATCACCACAATATACAGGAGTAACTCAATAAAAAAACCGACCCATCCGGTTTCCAAAATTGACTCCATAAACCCACTGTCAGGTGGAAACCCGGCCAGCTCATGGTGAGGAGCATATTTATAACCATTGGCTCCTGTAGTGCTCAGTCCTCCCCCAAAAGGATGGGAATGGATGTACGGTCTGATAAGCTCCCTGTTTACATCTCTTAGTTGCATCGAACTGTCTTCTGTCGGGTTAAATGCGGACCGGAAGCGATCAAGCGTGGGGTTATGAATGGGGCTGAAATAAAGGGCAACTAGAAAAAGGATAGAAAATACCGCAATGGTAATTTTTCTTACGTCAGTAATGTTAAGAATGATGTAGAAAACAGAACCTATTGGCAGGATAACGTAGGCCGTTCGTATGGCAGCTGCAAATACCCCGATCAGCGATATAATGGATAAAAAAATGTAAACATACCTGAACCTGGTTTTTGGAATGGCAAATAACGCCGAGATGATGACAATTAAGGTCATGAAGAGACCAAAGCTTGAGGAGTCGGGCAATATTGAAAACTTTCTCCACTTACCGGCCTGAAACAGCAGGTGCATTAATTTTTCATCCGAGGTTGCCCACCTTAAGTCATAAGACGGAAGCCCGAAAAACTCCTGATACAACCCATAAAGTGCGGCAAAAGCAGCAAGGGTCAGGTAAAGCCCGACGAATTGTTTGAAATCCTGATAGTTATCAAAAAGCTTCCAAAAAATAAGGTAGATCATGAGCATTCGGACAACGGACCGAATCCCATAAAACCATCCATAAAGGGTGCCTTCGGGATTGGCTACCTGCATGAAATAGTAAAGTACGAAGATCAACAGCAAATAGGTGGTAGGATTACCAAAATCGCTAAAGCTGTCGTCTCTTTTCCTGATCAAATTTATTAGGAGTAAAAAACATAACGCACATAATATCAAGTCGATGAGGACTCCAAACGGAACTCCGACACCAAGTAAGCGATTGATAAAAGCCATGAAAAAAGAAAGGATCAGCGTGGTGTAAAACCCAAATTTCAGGTTGGTGACAACGTAGACCCCTACGGGGAGCAGGCAAAGAGACCCAATTAATAAAGCGTCCTTTAACTCATTAGCACTGGTGAAATAGGCGAAAAATAATGAAAGGAGCGACAGCAGTAAAACCGTAAGGATTTTCTCAAACCGTGGAGTTAAAATCGTTTCGTGAATCCATTCCTTCATCTAACCTGCTTTATTCATAAATTCCATATTGATTTGCGTTAAGTGATTGATTTTCAAT
>JBCCXH010000496.1:0-3979 GCA_039192005.1 Bacteroidota bacterium | reverse complement strand
TTGTACAAACAATAAATGGTTATAATCTTAAGTTTAAGTTTTGCAAATTAAAGTAAATTTTGACCTAAGCAAATAATAAACTGATACATATCTATTTTCTTATCCATTATATTTGACTTTATATGGCTATCGCGATACAAGAATTTTTTGAGAAATACGCTTTTGGTGTATGCAACAGATTGGGAGACAAACTCAAGATTCCTACTTCAAGTATTCGCTTGTTCTTTATTTACAGCTCTTTTTTGACTTTTGGCTCTCCCATCATCGTATACCTTGGACTGGCATTCGTTATAGGGTTTCGAAAAATACTTCGAAGGAGAAACAACACACTTTGGTACTATTAAAGCGTAGAATAGGTCTTTTTTCCTGATACGAAGTATTTAAAAACGATGGAAAAACGACTAAGATGTCGCACATCTGTTCTGTTTCTTTTGTTGAAAACCTTCCTGAAATTTTTAATGACGCTGCCATGTGCACGTATAATTCCTTTTGCATGATGAAACTCTCCTGAAAGGACAAATCGAAAAACTGCAAGCCAATCCATCATCCATCTTAAAGGTAATTTCCAACTTAACTGTAAGAGAGGAATATTTTTGATTAAAACGTAAAACGAGTTCCTGAAGTTTAAATAGGTCTTGAACGCACTGGATTGAGAAAGTGTGCCACCACCTACGTGGTAGACTTTCGAGTCTGGAATGTACCTGATCTTGTGGCCGTGATTCAAAAGCCGCCAACATAAATCGATTTCTTCCATGTGAGCGAAAAAGTCTTTGTCAAAACCACCAATAGCGGTAAAAAGATCCGATCGGATGGTGAAGCAAGCACCGGTTGCCCAGAAAACATCTGCCTCGTCGTTGTACTGGCCTTCATCTTTTTCAATCGTATCAAAAACCCTTCCACGACAAAAGGGGTAACCCAGTACGTCTACATACCCTCCGGCAGCTCCTGCATATTCGAAATGGTCTTTTCGGTTGAAATCTAATATTTTGGGCTGGCATGCGGCATAATCCGGGTTTTTTTCTAAAAAAGAGACCATCGGGTCCAGCCAGCCTGTAGTCACTTCAACGTCTGAATTTAACAGCACAAAATAGTCTGCGCTTACCTGTTCAAGTGCCTTGTTGTATCCTCCGGCGAAACCGTAGTTCTGATCCAGGACAATTTGTCTTAAATCCGGATGATGTTGTTGGAGAAAGGGGATGGAATCATCCGTAGAAGCATTGTCAGCTACAATGATTTCTGCATATTGGGAGTGTTCAATAACGCTGGGCAAAAACTGCTCCAGGTAGTTTTTGCCGTTATAATTTAAAATGATGACCGCTATTTTTGACATTAGCCTAAACCGGACAGGTCAAGGCCGGGAATGTTGGGAATTAATCCCTCAGTAGACTTTTTGATGTGTTCCTTTCCTTTTTCATCAGCAGAAGCTAACGCTTTATTGGCTGCGGCAATTACAAGATCCCTGAGCATGTCTTTATCTTTCACATTCATAAGGGACTCATCCATGTCCAGCCCGATCAGTTCTTTTTTGCCGTTTGCTGTTGCCCTGACCATGCCACCGCCGGCTTCTCCTACGGTATGAATATCTTTTAACTGCTCCTGCGCTTCTTTCATTTTCTGCTGGACTTCTTTCATTTTGCCCATCATTTTCATCATATCAAACATAGATCTTCATTTTTTTAGTAGTGCAAAAGTACCTTTTTGAGTCACTCTTTCGCCATCAGAATCTTCGAAGATGATTTCGTAAAGATACGTGCCTTCAGGTGCCAGATTTCCATTGATGAAACCATCCCAACCTGGTGAAGGTTCGCTGGAGGAATAAATAAGTTGTCCCCATCGTGTATAAATTTTGGTAAACGCTGTCTCGGATGGCAATCCGAAAAACTCCAGGGTATCGTTCAATTGATCGCCATTGGGTGTAAATGCTTTCGGTACTTGTACGACTGGGGTGAAGCGATACGGGATCTGATTGGAAAAAACAGTGATGTTGTTTTCGTATTCAACCCTTGCTTGCAGAAATTGTCGGGTTCCATTCGTCAAACTCAACTCCAGCATGAATTCACTTGAGGTGATCGGTTCAGTCGTTGTAGAAACATTACCTACCTCATAAAATGACTGTGAGTTTTCAGAAATCACGTTGACCGGGTCTGTAAGAGAGAGGGCATACGTATTCTCTCGAATTTGATCGGAATCGATCAGCGGCGGGTTGGTCTCGATCGAGTAAAGGACCTCGTTACATGAATCCAGATAATCTATTCGGTAGAAGTACTTTCTGCTAAGTGTACCCAACGGGTCACTAAATGCATTTTGAACACTGGTTCGCAATTGAAAGTCAGGATCACTATCTAACTTTCTGTAGACAAGCAGGTTGCCGGATCCTATCGAATCCAAATTAATAAATATACCATTGCCAGTGTAAGATGAATACAGGTTGCTGAATGGTGTAAGGGAAAACTCCGTGATTGGTTCACATCGGGGTATGCCTTCGGTTCGGCCTCCCGAACAAACATCTATTGCGTTTATTTTAATGCAATATTCTGGTTCGGTGCGATCAAAATTGATTCCCGGGATCGTCAAAGGGTTATCCTGTATGTTTCCTTCAAACACCATAGAACTACCCAGGCTGTTTTGTTCCAGTTCTACCTGATACAGTATCAGTGAATCAAACGCGTCCAGCTCAAGTGATAAGGTAAAAAAGTCACGGCATGTTTCTTTTACTGTTACGTTAACAAGTCCCGGTGATGTCAATCCAATAAGCGGGTCTACCTGATGCGTGAATAGGGTACAGTTTTCTTTCCCATCAGTGTATATCCCTTTGGTCTGAAAGGTCCTCGTTGCTATGGTAGGATACACGAAAGAAGCTTGTTCGCCAAATTGAAGCGTCACGGAGTCTGTTGGGGTGAAATAAACACGAATCATGTCGTAGGTTTGATCTTCTGAGGTGACGGTCACCCCGTTGAGGTTACATTTCTCCAGGGAAAACTGTGTCTCTGTAGGTTCAAAAACCTCAATGGTTAAAGTGTCTGTCTGGGGGGTTAAATCCGAGTCTATCTGCACGATTTGATACGTTCCGGGCAAAACGTAGACATGAGAGGTAGAGGTTGTCTCTGAGGAGCGATCTCCGTAAAAATACAGTCTGTTTGCCGTTCCGGAAGGGGTTAACTCCGTGATGTTAACACGTAAAGGAACGCACCCCCGACCAAAATCTGCTGAAAAACGACCTTCCTTGCTTACTGCCTGAGCAAAAAGCAAGGAATTGGAAAAAACAAGTAAAAAGACGTATAAATGTTCACGCATCTAAGTTTGTTAACGCATCCATCAAGTGATTAGCTCCATGACCGGTTTTTTAATTCACTTAAAGTTAATTTCTCTTGCTGTCCGCTGCTCATGTCCTTTAACGAATAGGTCTCGGAATTCATTTCATCATCACCAATGATTAATGTGTAGGGTGTGTTGATCTTGTCAGCGTAATTAAACTGCTTCTGTATTTTTACCTGATCAGGATAAAGCTCTGCACAGACCCCTTGTGACCGTAACTCTGTTACTAAATGCTGGCCGTGTTTTTGATTTTCTTTGCTAAAGTGAACGACAAGTACATCTACGGTTCGCCCCACTTTTTCAGGGAAAAGTGACAACTCTTCCATTACATCATAAATACGGTCTAGTCCAAATGAAATGCCAACACCAGACATTTCTTTTAGTCCAAAGATGCCGGTCAGGTCATCGTACCTGCCTCCACCACAAATACTCCCCATCTTAACAGAGGTGGGCTTTACTTCAAAGATGATTCCGGTGTAGTAGGAGAGGCCCCTGGCCAGGCTTAGGTCCAATGCTACTTTCAAGTCTTTGTTTTTAAATGCCGATAGTGCTTCAAAATATTCTTCGATTTCAGAAATTCCTGTGTTTTCACCGATAAGTGATTTTAAAGAATCAAGCGCGTCTTCTACTTTTTGTTCTTGGAAAAGATTGATCACTTTTTCCA
>JBCCXH010000495.1:0-3988 GCA_039192005.1 Bacteroidota bacterium | reverse complement strand
CTGAATTTGGGCTAAATGTTTTATTTACAGGGGGGGGGTATGATTGAAAAACATGCTATTTACTTTCCGTTCTACGGCGGCCTCAAATTTTCGTGGAACTGCTGCAGGTAGAACTGTGGCTGGTAACCTGAGAGCTATCTGCCCCAATAAAAGCGTCCCGAATCTTTCGGGTAAAATAAATTTTCAGAGGAGCAAAAAAATTGAATGGCACGTAAATTTTTCGTAATTTGTAGAAATGAGTAAAGAACTGCTTTTTTCTCTTCTACTTCTTTTTGCTTGCACGATAAAAGCGCAGGAGTATCGCATCGAAAGTAAACCTTCGAAAAACTGGATGAGTAGCACACCCGAGCGGGTAGCTCAGTCTTTACAAACCGAAGAACTCGCCACTTTGTCAGAGGTACCACTACGATGGGATCAAAGTCCCAAACGTGTGATACGTCGCTTTTCCGTTGATTCCCCTTTTGGCACCTTGATTGGAAATGATTCAAACATTGGATCAATGGAAGCAGGGAATACAACGTTTAAAGAAAAAAATTACCGATTGCTGGTCTGCTTTACCGGTGTTGGGTTGCGAATTGATCTCTAAATGAATATTGAGGACTTACGATTGTACTGCCTGTCCAAGCCAGGCACGACAGAAGAACTCCCTTTTGGCCCGGATACGCTGGTTTTTAAGGTGATGGGAAAAATGTTTGCGGCAACAGGTCTGGACGTATTTGAATTTATCAACCTGAAATGTGACCCTGAGCGAGCAGAAGAACTACGGGAACAACACGATAGCATTCGCCCCGGTTATCACATGAATAAAAAGCATTGGAATTCGGTCTATCCGGAAGCCGGAGAAAAACTGATTCGGGAGCTCGTGGACCATTCTTATGAGCTGGTCGCGAAAAGTCTTTCTAAAGCTGATCGAAATCAGTTGGAAGCACTTCAATGATTCGATAGGCTTAACTTGACACTTGAGGTAGCCTATCTCAAGGTGGCCATATACGTCCTTTTTTAAATCATAAAGGGTTGATCATGTGCCGACCGTTAATCATTGCAATTGCATGTTAAATTCGGCTGTTCCAAGACGGTTTTCGAAATAAAAGTATGAAAAATAGTAACATCAGACATGCTGACCTTACGTAAACAAAATTGTCGTAAATTGAAATTTGCCATTCGGGACAGTTCTACTGCGGAAGCTACATTAATTCCCTCTTTGGAGCCGCAGGGGACCTGAGGGTAGGGCCACCCTGTCTGGGAGAGGTTTTAAGAAACTTGCTTTCCTAAATTACAATAAAATTAATGAATTTGCGACATGTCCATTTTACACTGAATGGTTTTTTGAAGCTTGTTTGTAGAGGCGAGTCAGGAGGTCTGAACATGCAATCGCCATGGACCGTTAAGCCAGAGCCATCATTTTTAGTAAATAAAGCAGACAGAAGACTTCCTGTTTTATGACTTGATAATGCTGAATCGGGTTAAAGGTTAATTTTGTGCGAACGAAGTCCAACTTTATAACCAGCATCAAAAGATCGTATGAAAAGCTTAAAAGATGTTCCGATAGTCTTCCTGTTGATCGCATCAATCCATTCATTTTCTCAGTCTGAAACAGTACCTGTAAAGCATTGGATAAAGGATACGAAGAGCCCAGTGGATTCTATAAAAATGTCGGCTTTAGAGCAGCTATGTCTTCACTACCTGGGTAAGGATAGTGATTCTCTGAAGCATTTCCTTCATCAGCTTATAGTCATTGCGGAAACCACTGAAAATGCCGTAATGCTTTCTAAAGCTAAAACCATTGAAAGCAGAAATTATGCGTCGGTGAGGCAATTTGATTCAGCAATGGTCAGACAACGTGAAGCCATGAAACTGATCCTTGGCCGCGGCGATGCAGATAAATCAGTAGGCCGTCATCTGGTAAATTGTTACATGCGATATGGCTACCTTCTCAGTGAGAAAAGAAAGTACGACTCTTCCGATTTCTACCTTAACAAGGCAATCGAACTGGCCATAAAATTGCCGGATTCTCTTGGCTTGTCTGATGCGCTTTCGATACAAGCAAGCACTCATTACTTAAAAGAAGAATTTACAGAAGCACTCGATTACCATCAAAGAGCATTAAAGATAAGAGAGAAATTAAAGGGCGATGCGAACCAACTCATCCATTCCTATATGAACATTGGGCATATTTTGTCCCTATTCCGGAACCTCAAAGCGTCCAACGAATACTTTGTGAAAGGCACCGAGCTTTCAGAAACGAACAAAAACTTCCATTATGCAGCATACGGACATGTCCAGCTGGCAACCAATTATTACATTACGAAGGAATATCCCAAGTCCGAACGAAGCTATGCGAAAGCACTGGACAACTACCTGAAACTAACCAATTGGCCAAAAGTATGGGATACAAGAGACAGATTAATCAAACTGTATATAAAGACTGAAAAATGGAACCAAGCTAAATCTTTGGCACAAGAGAATCTGAAAACGCTGGCTCGCCTAGAAGGATCCGATTCCTATGCGTATCGCTATGCACACACTCATTTGAATATGTCCATGGCTTGTTTTCATACAGGGAATGCTGCGCTATCGGAACGTCATATAAAAATGGCAGAAGGCGTGAAAATTGATAGCGATTGGAGTTTTGATTATAAAAATAATTTGTTCTTAACATTTACCGAGGCTTATAAAACAGTTAAAAATTTTGAAAAGGCTTATGACTTTTCCATTAGGTACATCAATGTCAAAGACAGTTTTCGAAATGAATCCAATCAAAAGAAGATAGCTGAACTGGAAAAGAAATTTGAAGCAGAAAAAAAAGAACAAGAAATCAAGGCCCTTCAACAAACAACTGCGATACAAACGCTGGAACTGGAAAAGAAAAATGCTCAGTTAAAAAATCAACTCATCATTGCCAGTCTGGTGCTTGTTCTGGTCGTAGGAGGGGCCTATCTCTTTTACAGGCAGTACAAACTAAAACGAGATAAGGTGGGTTTGGAGTTGCAAGAACGATTTCTACGTTCTCAGCTGAACCCACATTTTATTTTTAATTCACTGATTGCCATACAAAACTACCTCACGAACCGGCCTAAAGAAGATGCCGGCGAGTACCTGGGCATGTTCAGTACGCTGATGCGACAGATTCTGGAAAACTCAAGAGAGGAATTTATTCCGCTGGAAGAGGAAATCAATATGTTGAAACACTATTTGGAGTTGCAAAAAATACGGTTTCACGAAGCGTTTGACTATCACATCGAAGTAGATGAAAACCTGGATGAGGAGGATACGATGGTACCCCCGATGTTTGCACAACCATTTATTGAAAATGCACTGGAACACGGGCTATTTAAAAAAGACGGGAAAAACGAAATTTTTGTAAGGTTTGGAGTGAAAAGTAGCGAGATCGTCAACCTGGAAATCACTGACTCAGGAATTGGAATCATTGGAAATGAAGTAAAAGCCTCCGGCCATAAATCGTTGGCCAAAACCATCACAAATGAGCGACTGGAAAAAATGAAGGTGAGCTACAAAGCGGATGTGAAACTAATCACCAGAAATCTCACTTCCGATGATGGAGAAGTGCTTGGACATCGGGTAAGCCTTGACCTTCCGAGTAAGAGGGCTGCTTCATAAGGGTGAAGTATGCATAGTTACGTTGCCAAGGTCTTGGAATCCGGGGTTAAATCGAACGGAGGTTTGTAGAAAAAAACAGAGGCCGCTCAAAATACGTTTGAGACGGCCTCTTTTTTGTGTAGATAATTGGCTTTTGGTACTTGGCTTCCTGCATGCCGCAGGTAGGTTGGCCTTTGGCAACCAGTTAGTCAAACTTTATTCATTCTCACCTGCTTACCGGCAAAGGCAGGGTTGGTCAACGTGAACCGGTATCAATGTTGTTAACTTAAGCTTTTATGATTTCCCTCTCCTAGAGAGGGCAGGGCCGCCCTGGCAGGGAGAGGAAGAAAGAAAACCTGCTTAAGTTAATATTATTGGGCTTGATACCAGT
>JBCCXH010000494.1:0-4012 GCA_039192005.1 Bacteroidota bacterium | reverse complement strand
TTGTCATTGGATGTCACCGGAAAGTGCTGGTCATGTAATTTATAATTTGGGAGTAAGAGGCGATCGCACCCAACAGGTAGCAGAAAGATTAGAGGCTGAGTTCCGTCACAGAGGAGAGTTACGGAATAGAGTTCCCGACATGATAATTCTTTCAGTTGGGGTAAATGACTCAGCTAGAGTTCGTCGTTTGGATGGGAAAAACTATACAGAGTTTCGAGCATTTGAAAGGGAAATAACTTCTTTGTTAGAGAAAGCAAGCGTAGCATGATATTTTTAGCGGGTGGAACAGGTATAGCTCCGATAAAAGCAATCATGGAAGAACTTTTTGCGTCCTACGATAGCAGAGAAATATTTCTCTATTGGGGGATGACCTCACCCGAGAGATTTTACCTGGAAGAATTGTTGGACTTGCCCCAGAGGCACAAACATTTTCACTTTATCCCTGTCGCTTCCGAAACCCCCTCTTGGGGAGGGCGAACAGGATTTGTACACAAGGCAGTTATGGAAGATTTTGAAAACCTAAGTGGTTTTGATGTTTACGCTTGTGGTTCTCCGTTAATGATTGACAGTGCTAGAGAAGCATTTATCGAGCAAGGACTTCCTGCTGAACAATTTTATTCGGATTCGTTTACCCCCTCAAAATAGCGCTACAACTTAGGACATAATCGCAAAATGAAAGCAGTGATACTGGCCGGGGGGTTAGGTACCCGGCTAAGCGAAGAAACTTCGATAAAGCCAAAACCCATGGTGGAGATCGGCGGCAAACCCATACTTTGGCACATAATGAAGCAATACTCTTCACACGGTATTCAAGACTTCATTATTTGCTGTGGTTACAAGGGGTATGTGATAAAGGAATATTTTGCCAACTACTTCTTGCACATGTCAGACGTC
Organism: Bacteroidota bacterium; assembly: GCA_039192005.1. Taxonomy (GTDB): domain Bacteria; phylum Bacteroidota; class Bacteroidia; order Cytophagales; family Cyclobacteriaceae; genus Ekhidna. The sequence goes on along the minus strand of JBCCXH010000494.1, from coordinate 3,118 downwards.
ACCTTTGATATGAGCTATAACCAGATGGAAGTGCACCACAAGAGGGCTGAACCTTGGACTGTAACGCTTGTAGATACCGGTGAAGACTCCATGACGGGAGGAAGGCTAAGGCGAGTCAAAAACTACGTTAAGAACGAAAAGGCATTTTGTTTTACCTACGGTGATGGTGTTGGTGACGTTGACATAGCAAAGTCAATTGCATTCCATGAGCAACATGGCAAGAAAGCGACGCTCACGGCAACTTTTCCTCCGGGTCGGTTTGGCGCTTTGGATATTGTTGATGGATGCGTCAGCAGCTTCAAAGAGAAACCCAAGGGGGATGGGGCTATGATCAATGGGGGATTCTTTGTGCTTTCCCCAGACGTTATAGACTACATAGACGGTGATGACTGTGTATGGGAACAATACCCACTGAACCAGTTGGCTGCTGACGGTGAACTAATGGCTTTCGAGCACGTTGGCTTCTGGCAACCGATGGATACGCTTCGCGACAAAGTTTATCTGGAAAAACTTTGGGAATCGGACAAAGCGCCCTGGAAAACCTGGAAGTAAATATGAACCCAGTATTTTGGAAAAATAAACGGGTCTTCATAACCGGCCACACCGGATTTAAAGGAAGTTGGTTGAGTCTATGGCTGCAGTCTGTAGGCGCTTCTTTGAAAGGCTATTCGTTGGAGGCACCCACTTCACCCTCACTTTTTGAGGAGGCAAAGGTTGGAGATGGAATGGTCTCTGAAATTGGTGATATCCGCAATTATGACCAGATGCTTGCCAGTATTAAGGCATTCCAACCTGATATTGTGCTGCATCTGGCAGCGCAGCCGTTGGTTCGTCAATCCTATTCTGATCCTTTGGAAACCTACTCTACTAATGTAATGGGAACAGCCAATCTGCTGGAGGCTTTGAGGCATTGTGACTCTGTGGGTGCTGTGGTCGTGGTAACCAGTGACAAATGCTATGAAAACCGAGAGTGGCATTGGGGGTATCGCGAATCAGAAGCAATGGGTGGATATGATCCTTACAGCAACAGTAAAGGCTGCTCCGAGTTGGTCACGAGCTCTTTCAGGCAGTCATTTTTCCCGGCTGACAAATACGACAAGCACGGTGTTGGAATAGCCAGTGCAAGAGCGGGTAATGTCATCGGAGGAGGCGACTGGGCGGCTGACAGGTTAATACCTGATATGCTCAAAGCGTTCTCAGCGCAGCAGGTTGTCGAGATCAGAAGCCCTCATGCGGTGCGTCCCTGGCAACACGTTCTAGAACCACTTTCTGGATATTTGTTGCTTGCTGAAAAGCTCTACACTTACGGCGCTACATACGCCGAAGGCTGGAATTTTGGTCCCTTCGATCAAGACGCGCGGCCCGTCGAATGGATCGTTACTAAGTTAACTTCGTTATGGGGAGAAGGTGCGGCCTGGCAGTTAAATGTCGACGAGCATCTTCACGAAGCGACCTACCTAAAATTGGATTGCTCAAAAGCTAGCGCCAGGCTCAACTGGCAACCACGTTGGTCACTTGCCAACACGTTACAAAAAATAGTTGATTGGCATAAAAACTGGCTTGAAGGCAAAGATATTCAGCAAGTGACATTGGCTGAGATAAGCGAGTATACGAATACACAAAGTGAAAATGATGAATAAAGAACAACTTAGAGAACAAATCGGCGAACTTGTCGAGCAATATGCTGCTCTTAATTATGCTCCGCAAATTTTCGTGGGCGGTGAAAACGTTGTACCACCCTCTGGCAAGGTGCTTGGTGCAAAGGAAATTAAAATGATGGTGGACTCGTGCCTGGATGGATGGCTTACCGCAGGTCGGTTTAATGAGGCCTTTGAAAAGAAATTAGGTGAGTACTTTGGTATTCCACATGTATTGACCACCACGTCCGGTTCATCAGCAAACCTATTGGCTCTGTCTGCACTTACGTCTCCAAAACTCGGAGAGCGTCAACTCAAGCCCGGCGACGAAGTGATTACCGTTGCGGCGGGCTTCCCAACAACTGTGAACCCTACTGTCCAGAATGGCTTAATTCCGGTTTTTGTGGATGTGGATATCCCCACCTATAACATTGCGCCTGAGATGATTGAAAAAGCCGTATCTGACAAGACTAAAGCGATAATGATCGCCCATACCTTGGGAAATCCATTCGATTTAGCGGAAGTAAAACGCGTTGCTGACAAATACAACCTGTGGATTATTGAAGATTGTTGCGACGCCTTAGGTTCCACCTACGATGGCAAAGGTGTAGGGACATTCGGTGACTTGGCAACCGTGAGTTTTTATCCGGCTCACCACATCACTACGGGTGAAGGCGGTGCGGTATTTACTCGCACAAAAGAGCTATATAAGCTGGTTGAGTCATACAGAGATTGGGGACGCGACTGCTATTGTGGACCCGGCGAAGACAATACCTGTGGCATTCGATTTGATCAGCAGTTAGGCACATTACCTCACGGTTACGACCATAAGTACACCTATTCTCACATGGGGTACAACCTTAAAATTACCGACATGCAAGCCGCTTGTGGTCTTGCCCAAATGGACCGCGTTGATTCCCTGGTTCAGAAAAGGAAAGAGAATTTCGATTACCTTAAGAATGGGCTGGTATCCTGTAGCGACTTTTTGATTCTCCCAAATGCAACGGAAAACTCTGACCCCTCATGGTTCGGATTTCCCATCACAATAAAAGAAGAAGCCAATATCCAAAGGGTTGAACTTTTGAAGTTCCTGGATCAGTGCAAGATAGGTACTAGGTTGCTATTTGCAGGTAACCTAACCCGCCAGCCCTATTTCGAAAATGTTGAGTATCGCGTAGTGGGATCACTCGAGAATACTGACCTGATCATGAACAACACCTTCTGGATTGGGGTATTTCCGGGCCTTGATAAGTCGCATCTGGATTATGTAATTGCCAAGTTCGAAGAGTTTTTCGGCTTAGGTTTTTAATTTCGGTGCTCAGAAAGGGAGGCCATTGTGGAGATTACAAGTTTGGGCATTGAGGGGTGTTACCTGGTAAAACCTCCCATATTCCAAGACAAGCGCGGAAGTTTTGTTAAGTCATATCATGCCGAGAGTTTCGCAAAGTATGGCTTGTCTTTGCAATTGAAGGAAAACGCAA
>JBCCXH010000493.1:0-4029 GCA_039192005.1 Bacteroidota bacterium | reverse complement strand
CGAAAAGAAAACGGAGAAAGAATATGGAGTTAAAGAATAAACCTCATACAAAAGGAACGAAGGAATTATTTAATAACAAGCTTTTAGAACGATTGACGAGAACGCACATCGCGGTGCCACTCGTTACTTTTTCATTGATTTCAGGAGGATTGATCTTCTACGGGTTGCAGCATTCGCATATTACGTCAATGACAGTAGCTCCTCTTTTGTTAGCGGGTCTTATCGTTTTCACATTGGTCGAATATGTCATGCACAGATTTCTGTTTCACTTATCTCCAAAAACAGAAAAACAGGAAAAATTTGCATATAAAGTACACGGAGTGCACCACGACTACCCAAAAGATAAAGACCGACTAGCTATGCCTATTCCGCTTAGCATTACACTGGCTACCTTGTTTTTCTTATTCTATAAGTTATTGATGGGCAGCCTGGTCTATGGTTTTTTACCAGGGTTCCTGATGGGGTACGCATCCTATCTGTGGGTTCACTACATGGTTCATGCCTTTCGACCACCAAAAAACTTTTGGAAAATCCTATGGGTCCATCATGGAATTCACCATTACAAGGATCCTGGAAATGCATTTGGTGTTTCCTCCCCTTTATGGGATTACATATTCAGGACCATGCCCAAAAAATAGGGAGATGCTTAAGAGGATCTTAGATTAGAAGTTTTTGGGAAGATTCACAAAAGAACTTGCTCTGACAAAAGAAAAACCTCAGAGATTCTAATTTCCTCGTTTCTTATTTTGAAATAAGGCTGTATTTCTCTGTTTACTAAACAGTTGAAGTGATGGAATGCATCTCATTAGAAAGTCTCGGGGTGTAACCATTGGAAAGACATCGTCCTGTTTGTGGTGGATATGAACTCCCGGAAGCGTATTTTAATGCCTAATAAATGTTAAATTCAATCAAAAATAATGGGATCTGAAAAAGCTTTACCAATTTGGAAATCTTTCCAGGTTATTTTTAGTTGACCTTATGTTATGGTTGGATATCGATTTACACAGTTTATACCAGAAAAAGATCCTGAGAAAAGTGCTTTTGATAACCTCTTAAATATTTTTCTCCAATTAATGGTCATTACATCAGGAGATGTAAACGAAGCTTTGAACTGGATGACCAATTTGGATCGTGAACACAATTTGACAAATCCCGAATATGGGATCGGTGATTTTATCGCGGATTTGAAAAGCAAAGGCTACGTAACTGACCAAAATGAAAAAGGAGAATTTAAGATCACGGCCAAAAGTGAACAACAAATAAGAAAAAGCGCACTAGAAGAGATTTTTGGAAAGCTAAAAAAATCTGGAAAAGGGAGCCATCGCACCAATTTCACAGGTACTGGAGATGAGATCACTTCTGACTATAGAGAGTTCCAGTTTGGCGATTCGCTAGAGCAAATAGAAATGACGGAGAGTATTCGAAATGCTCAGATTAATCACGGACTCCATGATTTGATGCTCACAGAAGACGATCTGGAAATCCGAGAGAAAGAGTATAAAACACAAACCTCTACCGTGCTCATGATTGACATCAGTCACTCCATGATTTTGTACGGTGAAGATCGCATCACGCCCGCCAAGAAGGTAGCCATGGCGCTGGCTGAACTCGTAACAAAAAAATATCCCAAAGACACACTCGATGTGATTGTCTTTGGTAATGACGCATGGCAAATAGAAATAAAAGACCTGCCCTACCTTAATGTAGGTCCCTACCACACCAATACAGTTGCAGGACTAGAGCTCGCTATGGATTTGCTGAGAAGGAGAAAAAATAAAAACAAGCAGATCTTCATGATCACAGATGGGAAGCCAACGTGTCTGAAACAAGGCATCAAGTACTACAAAAATAGCTTTGGCCTTGACCCTAAAATCCTGAACAGAACACTGAATCTCGCCGCACAATGCCGAAGGATTAATGTCCCAATTACCACATTCATGATTGCCTCAGATCCCTATTTGCAACAGTTTGTACGGGAATTTACAGAGGTAAATAATGGGAATGCTTACTACAGCAGCCTGCAGGGACTAGGAGACCTCATTTTTGAAGATTACAAAAGGAATAGAAGAAAAAACCTCTAATGCAATACGAAAACCTGAAAAGTGAAGAGTTGTTGAAAATCTCAACTCTTGGAGAACTATTAAATAGCGGATATAAGGCAACTTCCATCAAAGAAGAACTGAGACGCAACCTTATCGAAAAAAAGCGGACGGGTGAAAACATCTTTGAAGGAATATGGGGTTATGAAGATACGGTTATCCCTGACGTGGAGCGTGCCATTCTTTCACGACATAACATTAACTTCCTAGGGCTTCGAGGACAGGCTAAAACAAGGATGGCCAGGATGATGATTGAGCTGCTGGATGAATACATCCCAATGGTAGCGGATGCTCCTTTAAATGACGATCCGCTCCATCCCATCTCCAAGTTTGCACGGGATTTGGTCGATGAAAAAGGCGACGATACCCCCATTGCCTGGTTACACAGAGATGAAAGATATACCGAAAAGCTGGCAACGCCGGATGTGACCATCGCGGATTTGATCGGTGACGTAGACCCCATCAAAGCAGCCTCTTTGAAACTAGCTTATTCAGATGAGCGCGTGATTCATTTTGGATTGGTACCAAGATCGCACCGGGGACTGTTTGTCATTAACGAGCTACCTGACCTGCAAGCAAGAATACAGGTCGCGTTGTTTAATATCCTACAAGAGGGAGACATTCAAATCAGAGGATTTAAATTGAGGATGCCCTTGGACATTCAGTTTGTGTTTACTGCCAACCCGGAGGACTACACCAACCGTGGTTCCATCATTACCCCGCTTAAAGACCGGATAGATAGCCAGATCATTACCCATTACCCGGATTCCATTGAAGTGGGTAAGAAAATCACCCAACAGGAAGCCGCGATTAAGGACGAACAGAAAGAACTGGTAGAGGTATTTGATTTGGCAAAAGATATGATCGAGCAGATTGCCATCGAGGCCAGAGAAAGCGAGTACGTAGACGAAAAAAGTGGTGTTTCAGCACGATTGACCATCTCGGGCTATGAAAACCTGGTAAGTGCCGCAGAACGGAGAGTGCTTGTCAATAGCGATGCTAAAACAAGTGTTCGGATTACTGATTTTCAAGGCGTCATTCCGTCTATAACCGGAAAGGTAGAGTTGGTGTACGAAGGAGAGCAGGAGGGTGCAGGAATTGTAGCAAACAACCTGGTAGGGAAAGCCATCAGGTCCCAATTTGTGAACTATTTCCCAGACCCTGAGAAAGAAAGAAAACGTGAAAAAGAGAACGTTTATGGTCCGATAAAAGACTGGTTTGAAAAGGGAAACATGATTGACCTGATCTTTGATGCCCCAGAAGCCGATTACAGAAAAGAGCTAAAAAACATACCGGGACTCGAAAAACTGGTGGACAAATACCAGAAAACAAATCACGAAGGATTTAAATATTTCTTAATGGAGTTTGCGTTATTCGGACTGGCCGAATATAGCTTACTAAGCAAACACCAACTGGAAAAAGGCATGCAGTTCAAGGATTTATTCACGAGTATGTTTTCTATGCCAGAGTTGGGTGAGGACGAATAATTAGTGTAAACAAGGTCACATTTGGATGGACCAACAGACAGCAAAAATTCTGATCTCTAAAGGAGAGACTACAACGGTGGAATTCAAAATGAAAGCCAACCATCCTGAAAAAATCATCAGGGAAGTGGTCGCATTTGCGAATACCGAGGGCGGGCATTTATTCATTGGAGTTGCGGATAATCGTACCATAGCCGGGTTAAAATACCCGGATGAAGACGAGTACGTACTTGTTAAATCCATCGAAGAGTTGTGCCGCCCTCAGATCGACTTCGAAGTGGAAACCATACGATTTCAGGAAGACCTTCAGATATTACATTTCGACATAAAAGAAGGGACTGACAAACCCCACTTCGCTTTTTTAGAAAAACGTCATCGATACGGCAAAGCGTTCGTTCGGGTAAATGACAAATCGATACAGGCTAGTTACGAGATGCGAAAAATCT
>JBCCXH010000492.1:0-4034 GCA_039192005.1 Bacteroidota bacterium | reverse complement strand
CGAACAGATTCAGATCTAATCAATTCACCCGAAAGCGTGTACAACATCTCTTCTGCCAGTACACAACTTTTTCCACTCAACATGTACCCTAACCCCACTACCGGGACAATTCATTTTGGTGGTAATCAAGGGATGCTGGAATTGATGTTGTACACGCTTTCGGGTGAATTGATTAGATCTGAATCTGTTCGAAATAAAGAAACGCCGATCATGAATCTTTCGTCCCTTCGTCCGGGTGTCTACATTCTGGAGGTAAAGAGAGAAAATGAAATTTACATTGAGAGGCTTATAAAGAAGTAAACCAGCGATAACACTAGCCGAATAGCCGAAAAAACACCTCGAAGATCGTTATACTTAACCCGCATTATTCATCAGGAACACGTTCGAATTGATACAAGTAATTGATTTTCAGTATATTATGATTCAGTCTTGTTGTTTTTCTGTTCCTCAAATTTGGGGAATGGTTTTGAATGGAATAAAAAATCAATTACCTCATAGTCGGCGCATTACATGTTCTCAATAAATAACACCTGAATTTTTCAGGTTAAGACCTGATCATTTGATTGTTTTTTTAGTTATTCGGTGTATAGATGAGTTATATGAGAAAATAATGAATCAGATAGCTAAATGGCAACAAAGAATAAGGAGCAATTCGTGGTGCCCTTTTGATCCGATGGCTTCATTTTTGGCTTTCGCTGGTTAACCTTTTCAGGATTGTATGATTGACGACGATTGAAATGAATCCACCTAAGGCATACATGACAGCAATGCCAATAAAAATTCCTCTAATGCCATCCAGTCCCATTCCAAGATAGATGGCAGGTAGTCCCAATAGCAACATTTGAATAACGATAATTAAAGAGGCATGTAAGGGTTTATTGAGGGTATTCAGACTACTGTTAATGATGCTTAAAATACCCTGAAGTCCAAATCCGGCAGGGACAATCCACAAAAAGAGTTGTACGGTGCTGATCACCTCTTCGTTGCTATTGAAGATCGAAGCGATTGCACGTGAGCCCACCGCCAGAAGCCCCCAGGCCAAAAGTCCCCAAATAACAGCAAAACCATTGCTTATTTTGATGGACTCCTTTACTCTTTCCAGGTTCCCTTTTCCAATGTTCTGACCAACGAAGGGACCTATAGACGCAGCTAACGCGAAAACAATGCTATTCGCCAGAAACTCAATTCGACTGCTAACTCCGTAAGCAGCGACGGCAAATTCTCCATACTCTGCCAGTAAAGCGGTTATCACCCCGGTAGCAATGGGCACCACCAACCTGGCAAGACCAGAGGGCAATGCGATGTAGAGGATGCTTTTCCAACAACCAGCTAGTACCTCTCTTGATGGGATAGAAAAAGTGATAAGTTTATCTCTTTTGATCAGAATGTAAAACGCAAGCACCATGGTCAATGCCCTGGAAATAGCCGTAGCTATTGCAGCACCCTTCAGGCCCATGGCTTCAAAGCCCAGGTATCCGAAAATAAGAATTGGATCGAGGATAGCGTTGACCAAAACAGCAAATAACATGATGTAAGTAGGAGTCTTTGCATCCCCTGTGGCACGAATGGCACTATTTCCTACAAAAGGGACGGAGACAAAAAATAGGGCAAAGAACCATATTTGCATATATTCTTTGGCCATTTCGACCGTTTCACCATCGGCACCCAATCGTTTTAATACCGGATCAATGGTCAGCAACCCGGTGATCACAAAGATCCCGGTTAAAAGAAGTGTAAGAGCGATGCTATCAGTAGTTTCTCTGGCGGCTTTGTCCCAGTTATTTTTCCCAATAGATTTAGCGATGAGTGCAGTAGCCCCAATACCAAGACCCTGGATGATGCTAAACACAACCATAATGATCGGGAAAGTAAAACTTAGTGCTGCCAGTTCCTTTTCCCCTAGTTTGCCAACGAAGTAGGTATCAATTAAGTTAAAGGCCACCATGCTAATGATACCAAGCATCATAGGTAGTGAAAGGCGAATCAGGTTTCCCGGGATACTGCCCGTGGTTAGGTCTCGTTTGCTCATCGGTTGAAGGCAAATTAAAGCTTTAAACTTATGATGAGTGAGAAATGAAAAAATTAATGTGATTTACTATTGACATCCGATGTCTTGAAGAAGCCATTGTCTATCCTTAAGCTTACAAAGATCAGTGCTAATGATATTTTAAAAGCAATCTACCCTGCGGTCTAATTCTGCTAAGACATAAAATGAAAAAGCCAGATCATTTCTGGCTTTCCTTTTTTGAGTATTTTTCGTCAGATCCCTTTTTGTCATCGTCGTCAGAATTCGAGCCGATGCACGCCACTGTATCGCCTTCGTTAATCGGTGGAGTCGCGAGTTTATAAAGGATGATACCAGCCATAGGAGCTACGTATTCTTCGAGCAGGTTCCCAAATTCGTCCGTCGTATAGCCGATGACCTCACCTTTTACTACCTTATCCCCAGCCTGGTGACTGCTGTAGAAAATTCCGCTTTTACCTGATCTGACGTATGCTTGTTGGTTGAGTCTGACTATCTCATGATTCGTTCCGTTGCCTTTTTCATACATCTTCATTTCTTTCAGCATGTTGTAAACTCCTTCCTTTACCAGGTCAACGGCTTCTTTCTCTACGTTTCCCAGTCGACCACTCTCAATACTCAATGCTGTTTTTCCATCTTGCACTGCCTGTTTGAAGGTGTATTTTGCAGGTTCGTCGTCGGATATCGTGTAAGCATACGAAACTACGTATTCAAACCCGCTGACATCCGAGAGCTTCTTCGCCATTGCGGTCTGTTTCGGTTTCTTTTTATTGTCATAGTAGCAGATAAAGGGCATCAGGTCTTCACACGCATCGCCTCCGTGAATATCCAGGAAGACATCACTTACGGAGATGATGTTTTCGGTAATGAAATGGGCCATCCGCCTGGTGATGGAGCCGGCCGGGTCGCCCGGAAAAGCACCGTTTAGATTCACACCGTCTTGCGGATTGATAAAAGGTGTACGTGTGTGAAAAGACTCAATATTGGAGATGGGAAGGATAATTAAGGTTCCGCTCAACTTGTTCGCATCGATTTCTTGTAACAATGCCTGGGTAGCTACAATGGGCGGGTACTCAAACCCGTGTACACCGGCTACGACCGTGAAAACAGGACCCTCGTTTATTCCTTTGATGATCGTGATCGGTAAGTGGCCAGTATTGCCCATGTCATCCGCAAAGTCGATCCGCATGTTTTCCTTTAACGGTCGGGTGCCCTTGTTAAATACACGTTGAAATTGATTTTGAGAGAAGGCAAAGGTGCCGGTAAAAAGGACGAATGAGATAGCTAGTATTTTTCGCATGGAATGATTCTTATGGTTAATTGATCAGCAAATAAAGCAGAATGCCGGCTGAATTTCTCAACGATGGATAAGCTTTCTGATGACCAGTAGGTGGATCTTTGAAACTTTTTTGTGATTAACGTAAATGCACCCCTTTTTTCTCAAGAAAAGGATTCGGGAAAATTTTTGAGCCACTATGTTTTCGGTTTTTATTTGTTAGCTAAGCGAGCGCCCTGGCCGTACTTCTTACTAACTTGTTGGCTACGTCTTCAGCGTACACCTCCCATTTTTTGTTTGCCGGTGTTACCTGTGAGGTTTCTGGTATTGACTTTAAAAGTACCTGCTTTGCGTAAGCTTTATAAGCACTTAAAAAAGAACGCACGTTACTTTTGTTCAGCCATTCAGTAAAGACGGCAAGCTCCTCTTTTAAAATGCCTTCTACAATCGGGATCGCTTTAAGTTGTGTTTCACTAACTGAATGAACTTGTGCGGTCACCTCATCAATGTTGTAAACTTTATTGTGACGATCTTCGATGTTCGGATCGATGTTGGATGGCATGGCCAGGTCGATCCATAACCGGTACTTGTCGTCATTTGCACGACGGTAAACCAGGTTTTTCCGGTTACTTACCGCGCTAATGATTACGTCAAATGGTGCAAAGTCATTTTCTTCGATGTGACGCCATTCATAGGTCTGGGCCTCAAACCTATTGGATAGTTTTTGTGCTTTCT
>JBCCXH010000491.1:0-4040 GCA_039192005.1 Bacteroidota bacterium | reverse complement strand
GTGCACGGTCAGGAATCAGTTCGTAAATGGTTTCCCAATGTTCATTGTAGTTTTCTATGACATCTTCATTTAAATCCCATTCCCAGATAGCAATTTTTCCTATTTCATGAGATAAATTGAGACGGGTATTAGCATGTTGAATGGTTTTTTCTGATGCTACTTCTTTTGTAATATCAAAGAATGTCCAACCGACTCGGTTTTTAGGTCCTGCCGGGAAAACATGGATGCGCAGGTGCTTATTGAAGTGTTTAAACCAATAGGAAAAAGTTTTGGGCTCTCCTCCTGATGTTTCGACCTCATACGCTGTTTCCACAAGCTTAGTAACTACCTCATTCTCAAAACCAAAAGCGCTTAGTGGTTGATCCAGAATATGTGCCGAGTTTAGGTCGAAAATACGCTCAAACTCCTTGTTTACCCGAATGTGAAGGAGGTTGTCCGGCTCCTGCTTCTCGTTGTAGGTTAGTTCGGTCATGGAGTAGCCTACATTTGCATTAAAAAACAGATTTTCGTATTCGCCTTCTGCTTTGATTAGTTTTTCATTGGTGCTCATCAGTTCCTCCACGTCTATCAGTGTAATGACGACACCATCCAGTTTTGATTCTTTGATAAAGGGATTAATTCTCAAAAGAAATCGTTTGTGTTCATCCAAGATGATGGTTTCAATATGAGTAGCGCTTTGCATACACTTATCGATGTCTGCAAAGAGTTCATCCCGTACTTTTTGATCGAAAAACATGAAATTGGCAATGGGCCGTCCGTTGTCTGTTTCTTTTAGTTTTAAGTGATTTTGGATGGACGGAGTAAACGACCGAATGCAAAGCTCACTATCGAGGAAGAGTGTGGCAATATCTTGGGAAGCGTATAAGTGATTGAGGTCGTTATAGATGAGTTGCAGTTCGTTGTTTTTCTCTTGTAGTTCCGTATTGACGGTATACAACTCCTCGTTAACAGATTGCAACTCTTCATTCGTACTTTGTAATTCTTCGTTAGAAGCCATTAGCTCCTCGTTGGAAGATTGCAATTCCTCATTGCTCGTTTCCAGCTCTTCCACCAGATTTCTCAGCTCATCCTTCTTTACTTTAAGCTCATACTCCAGGTCTTCGATTCGTTGTGCGTCTATGCTCTCTACGTCCAGGCTCAGTGTCTTTCTGGAGGCTTCATTTACTCGATCCTCACCAAAGGCGATCACGTACATGGGTAGAGAAAAGTCATTGGATTCGGCTCGGTAAAAGGTAATGTCGAATACGGTCTCTTTATTTTTAGGATTAGTTGAAACATCTTTGGCTTCAATAGGATGATCGTTTTCCTTAGCTCTTCGTACCCCATTTCGAATGATGGCAGCGAATGATGGATCTACCATCTGAATAAGGTTTTGATGAAAAATCCCCTCTTTCGGGTTGAGTTTCTTGCCTGCATCTCCCTTGATAAAACAGATGTTGTAATTTTCATCAATGAAAATCAGGGAAGGACTATATTGGTTGCTCAAGAACTTGTAAAAGGAGTTTTCATTTGTATCCGTCCGGTGGCTACGATTAGGATACGTGTTGGTATCGAATAGTGGTGGTTTCGTTTGAGCGAACGAACTCAAACCATAATTCTTATTGGAGGCATCCGTTTTAATCTGAAAGATCCGCCATTTACCATTAATTACGTGAAAGTGTTGTTCTTTTTTGCTTAAACTTTCGCTGTTCCCTAAAAATAAAAAGCCGTCGGTATTTAGCGAGAACATGAAATTACCCAGGATCTGCTCTTGTACATCACTTTCCAGGTAAATCAAAACATTTCGACAGACAATGAAGTCCATACGGATAAAAGGAGGGTCTTTTAGTAAATCATTATTTGAAAAGACGATGTGATCCCTGATTTTTTTAGATACCTGGATCTGATCTCCGGTCTTTAGGAAATACCGTTCCAGAAAGTGACGATCCATCTCATTACCTGCGTTGGCATGATAGGTGCCCAGAGATGCTTTCATTAATGACGACTTATCGATGTCGGTAGCAAAAATTTTATAATCCAGTTTGAGTTTTCTTGTTTGCAAGTAATGGTCTAGTAGCATGGCAATGGAGTACGCTTCTTCGCCAGTAGAGCAGCCCGGAGTCCAGATACGTAGGGTAGTGCCTTCATCCTTTTGATAACATAACTTAGGAAATACTTCCCGTTCCAATAGTTCGTATGCATCCTTATCTCTGAAAAAACTGGTAACCCCGATAAGAAAGTCGTCAAAAAGGAGCGTTCGCTCTTCTTTTTCTTCTGTGATTTTCGCTAAATAGGCATTGAGTGAGTCCAGGTGGTTGATGTTGATCCGCTTTTCCATGCGTCGCATGAGCGTGTTACGTTTGTAACGCTTAAAGTCGATGCCGGTATCTTTTTGGATTTCGGTCAGAATTTTTAGAAATGTCTGTTCGATGCCCTCGTTTTCATCCGCTATCGCCAAGAGTTTCGTTTTGGAATATTTCGAGATAGAATGACCTATTTCTTTGGGAGACATGATAAAATCACTCAATCCGGTGGCGATTGAGGTATTGGGCATGCCGTCAAATTGGGCAGAATCAGGAGACTGTACGAAAATCAATCCTCCATTTTCCCTGATGGTTTTGACGCCTCGGGACCCATCAGAGCCGGTTCCCGAGAGTACAATGGCTACCGCTTTATTCCCGTATTCCTGACCCAGTGAGTGAAAAAACAAATCAATGGGAAGGTTCAGGCTTTTGGACGGATCCTTGTTTACCTGATAAAGCTGACCACCTTTCACCTGAAGGTTATTTTTGCTTTGGTTTAAATAGACACAGTTGGGATCCAGTACTTGCCCGTGCTCCGCAGTGAAAATTTCCATATCCGTGTGCCGTGCCAAAAGTTCGGGCATCAGACTTTTGTAGTTGGGCGATAAGTGTTGAATGATTACAAATGAATAACCTGTATCAGCAGGGACATTATCAAAAAATACCTGTATCGCATCCAACCCTCCGGCAGATGCGCCAATACCGATTAATTTCTCTATTTTTTTAGTTGGCATTCCATTCTATTGAGTCATGATATCACGTTGTTGATTATAAGTAATGATGTCGACCATCCGCCAGATATTTGAACGTTGCTTATCATTAAGAGGTCGGGAAGTGCCAGCAAGTGCATATAAATAGTCCCATAGTGCAAGCTCTACGGTAATGTCTTCAGTGATAAGACGCATTCCCCATTCCTGAAACTTTCTAGTGGTCATTTCAGGCTGTGTACAGATACATCTCACCTGGTGTCGCGTATCCATTTCAATGCGTTGCATGAGCGCACGAACGTTCCGGTTTTCTCCTTCGATGTATTGCAAAAAATGATTTTTCCGGGATAGCAGGAATCCTGTGATGTCAATTTCCAAGTTGGAAGTAGAGGCTTTGCCGACCAGATCGTCCAGTTTGTTTTGGTCAAAAGGTTTAATGGCTTCGCTTAAATAGACAATTCCGGTAAGGGGCTTCATTATTTCTAAGATAATGGTAATGGGCCTAATAGGCAACGGTCTCTCTAGGTTTCTGCTTTAAAAAGACATGTATTTTGCGCAACCGGTAACCGTCTGGATGTGGTAAATTTTCCTTTTCGTTATGTGCAAATATTATATCCTCTTACCTTTCTATAAGTAGTCAGTGTTGAATGAAGTGCAATGTTTTAGGAAAGGAAGACGTTGAAGAATCAAGGCATCACCAGCTGGTTATAAGTAATGATGTCGACCATTCGCCAGATGTTTGAACGTTGCTCATTGTTGAGATGCCGGGTAATACCGGACAGTGAATGCAGGTAATTCCATAGCATAAGCTCCATGGTCATGTCCTTTTCTATGAGGCACATGTTCCAGTTTTTAAATTTTCTGGTGGTCATTTCCGGCTGGATGCAAAGGCATTTTACTTCGTGACGAGGGTCCTTCTCAATACGACGTATAAGTGCCCGAACGTGATGGTTTTCTCCCTCAACGTATTGCAGAAAATGATTTTTCCAAAAGAACAGGAGACCTGTTACTCCGGTTTTCAAGTTAGAAGTCGCTGCGTTTTGAACAAGGG
>JBCCXH010000490.1:0-4040 GCA_039192005.1 Bacteroidota bacterium | reverse complement strand
CCTAGCCTGTTGTCAACTATGAATACTCGAAAACCAAAGGGGCAAATACTAGATAATAGCATGGTGATACTAACAGCCTAAAATTGAATAGTAAATCCAAAATAAATCGTTGTGTGGCATTTAATTCTGAAAAAACCATCATCGGATGTAAAGAAACCTAACGATTAAAGCTGAAAATCAACAAAATACCCCTGAATTGAAAAAACCATTGCGCTTAAAATAGCGCTTAGATTCTTCAAATTCATACTGGATAAGATCAAAACATCATTGGCATATGACTTCTCATAGAGAAGGAAACAAAAAGAGTTTTCTATACTTACACCCTTTATATCGAAACCTACTTATGAAACAAATAGTAATCATCCTCGTTGCGGCATTTGCTTTTGCCTGCTCCAGTGAAAAAAAACCAGCGTTACAACGAGTTGCAGATTTTAATTTTGACTGGAAATTCCAGTTAATGGAAGATACCGCCACCCTTACCCAAATCCCTTTGGATGATAGCGACTGGAGAGACGTTCGTCTCCCCCATGACTGGAGTGTAGAATCCCCTTTTGACTCCGCATGGGAAGGCGCGACCGGATACCTGCCCGGTGGTGTGGGTGTGTACCAAAAGCATTTCACGCTTACAGAAGCGGATCAAAACAAAAGTACGTTCATCCTTTTCGATGGCGTTTACAACAACGCGGAGTTTTGGATCAATGGTCAAAAATTGGGTGAAAATCCATATGGCTACTCTCCAGTCTACTTTGATCTTTCAGCGTACCTGAACGCACAAAGCGATAACGTACTAACCGTATATGTAGATCACTCTCGTTATGCAGACAGCCGCTGGTACACCGGTAGTGGAATCTACCGAAACGTTCAACTTATTTCTTTAAATAAACTTCGCATTCCCATTTGGGGGACGTTTGTCACGACACCGGAGATTTCCTCCGAAAAAGCCAGTGTGTTGATTGATGTCACGGTAGAAAATGCTTCGGATGCGCAAAGCACCTTCTCGCTGGCCACCAAAATTCTGGATAAAACAGGAAAAGTCGTAGCAGAAACAACGGGGAATCAGCAGTTGGCATCTGGAAGCAAAGAGGTATTCCAACAAACCCTATCTGTAACGGAACCTAAGCTTTGGGAACCTGACTCACCGGAGATGTACCAGGCAGTCACCTCCATTACAACCGATGGCGTGGTGGTAGACGAATACGTCACTCCTTTTGGTATCCGTGACATTGACTTCAGAGTTGGGGAAGGTTTTTTTCTGAACGGAAAAAATACCCTGATGAAAGGTGTTTGCCTGCACCATGATGCCGGCCTGGTAGGAACAGCCGTACCTAAGGGCGTGTGGAGGAGAAGGTTAGCAATCCTAAAGGAAGGCGGAGTCAATGCCATTCGTACTTCTCATAATCCTTTTTCACAGGAGTTCCTGGATCTGTGTGACGAGATGGGCTTTCTGGTTCAAAATGAGCTTTTTGATGAGCTGGACTACGCCAAAGACAAGCGTGAAAACCTGCATGACGTACACGACGACTACATCACACGAGGATACGATCAGCACTTCCAGCAATGGGCCAAAAGCGACCTGACCCGTACCATGCTTCGTGACCGAAACCACCCAAGCGTCGTCCAGTGGAGCATTGGTAACGAAATCGAGTGGACGTACCTCCACTACCGGTTCATTACCGGATTTTACCCGGATCCGGAAAACCCCAGTAAGAATACCGGTTTCTTTGGTAAACCGCCGATGTTTTCTCCTGAAGAACTAAAAGCGCGCTACGACGGATGGGAAAAGGGTGAATACATACTGGCAGAGACGGCAAAACGCATCAATGGATGGGTAAAAGAAATCGATACGACACGCCCCACGACTGCCAACCTGATCATCCCGCAGGTAAGTCACGTGAGTGGGTACGCAGATGCGGTAGACATTGCCGGCTACAGCTACCGCAACCCGGTCATTCCCTGGGGGCAAACGCATTTTCCACACAAACAAATTACCATCAACGAGTGTCCGGGATCGTGGGACGACTGGAAGCAGGTACTGGAACATCCGGGTGTATTCAGCATGTTCATGTGGACGGGAATTGACTACCTGGGAGAGAGTCATAAGAAATGGCCTAAGCGTCGCCCATGGGGTGACATGCTGGACCTGGCAGGGTTTAAAGTACAGGGGTGGAACTATTTCAAGAGTGTATGGAAGGACGAGCCGCACGTTTCCATCGGTACGCTTCCTTTAAAGGAGACAGCTTTCAAAGTCGATAAACTTTCCGGTTTTGCAGTAGCAAAAAACAAAGGGTCGTACAAATGGCGAGATAGCAACATGCATTGGAACTATGAAGAAAGCGAGCCCATTCTTGTAGAAGTTTGCTCCAATTATGCCACAGTAGAATTGCTATTGAACGGCCAATCGCTGGGATTCCGAAGCATGTCCGAAAGCCCCGACCGGCTGATGCGCTGGGTGGTGCCTTTCGCAGAAGGCAAACTGGAGGCCAGAGCGGTCATGAACGGGCAGGAAACATATGCCGTTATCGAGACGGCATCCCAACCTAAAAGCATAGAGGTGTCCGTTGACAAAAAAGACCTGAAGGCAGACGCATACGATGTGGCTCACATCGTGATACAACTATTGGATGAGAAGGGCAACAAGGTCCAAACGGATGATGTCAATGTGGAATTTTCCATAAACGGCCCGGCGAAGCTACTCGGCGTTGACTGCGGAAACTATAACAAACACCAACTCTTTCAAAGTAACACGATTGAAACTTACAAAGGCCGTGCACTGGCGATCATCCAGTCTACTATGGAAGCTGGTACCATTGAAGTATCGGTTAAAGGAGATGGGTTGCCGACACAAACAGTGAAGTTGGGTTCCAGATAATGGGCTAGACTAAAACTGTTAATATCTAGCAATACTTAAGATGAACATGAGGCTGTCCAAAATGATTTTTGGACAGCCTCTTGATTAAAACACGTTACATTAAGTTCCTAACGAACTGCTTAGTATTGAAACACAAAGTTTTGAATGTCACCATAGTAACTGGATCTTTGAGTGGTCCCCCATGAAGAAAATGAGAATACATCACCTTGATTGACTGCAATATTTGCCACATTTCCTGAACCACCCCCACTTGTCGTTAGCTCAACAGCCGTTCCATTGATTGAATAGCCAAATCTGTCGCCATAATCGCCAGCTGTTCTGATGACCATTGTCCAATCGAAACTAATTGTACCATCTTCAGGGACTGCAATTTCTGAAACAAATCCTCCCCCTCCCGATGGACAATTAAAGCTCAGACTCGTTGAAGAAAAAGAATAGATGGTAGCGGAGCCATTAGCCGTAGAAAGCCAGTTGGTACCTTCAAATGCATCTGTAAATCCTATAACCTCTCCCGGAACGAGCTCAAAATCATCGTCCTGAACATCTATGGGATCAATATTAAGTGATAATATGCCTTCTCCTGTTAGCTGAGTAATCCGCAAGTTGTATCCTTGTCCCTTTTGATCACCAGATATGGAAGTGCTACCAATGGTTGCACCGGTCGTATTGTTGACAACCGAAAAAACATAGGTATCGTCAACGGCCAGCGTCGGTAAATACAATTCCGAATATTGACTGGCTTGATCGGACACTACAACTAAACCACTATCATTCGCCACCGTGATATGATGCGTAGTATAGAAGTTTTCAAGCAACGTGAACGTAAAATACATTTCTTGAAGAGAAACCGTCACATCTATGGTCGTTTGCTGTTGTGGCACGATGGTAAAGTCTTCACTCCCTGTAAAGTCGCCCACCGTTAAGTTGTCGTCCATATGGTTCTTTAATACCGCCGTATACTCACCATCCATTAGCGGTATAGCATTCAAAGGAATCATACCAACTTCAAATTCCTGAATAATATTCGTCGTTCCTTTTTGATAAATAGTTAAGCCAAAATCACTAATGGTTAGTGAAGGGACCAACTCCGCTAAACGCCCTGATTTAGAAGATAAACTTTCCACATCGAATAGGGCCAGTGAGACGGAAAGAAATCCTTCCGAATCCTCCT
>JBCCXH010000489.1:0-4045 GCA_039192005.1 Bacteroidota bacterium | reverse complement strand
GCTTCGTCATTTTTGCTCCAAAAAAGTTTTTAATCTGCTGAGCAGTCGGTACAAACGCATTTTTACCGCGCTCTCTCCAATACCTAGTAACGTACTGATCTCTTTAAAGCTACATTTTTCAAAATATTTCAATTCGAGTAGTCTTAGTTCCATTTCATCCAGTTGATCAAGAACAGGAATTAATTTTTCCAGATGGTCGCTTTCCTGAAGCGTGGGCAGGTCTTCCATGCAATGCAGATGATCCACTTCAATTAGGTAGATGGGTTGCTTTTGGCGGAAGTGTTTTCTCAGAATATTGGCTCCTATTTTAAAGAGCCACGCACCAAAAGGTTTTCCTTGCCATTCGAATTGGTGAAGGGTGTCGAGGACATGAAAGAACGTTTGTGAGCACAGGTCTTGGGATAACGCTTCATCGTCCGTTCTGCGTACAAAGAACCGGTAAAGTGCACCGTAGTATTTTTCGTAGAGAGGTCTGAATTGATCACTATTTTTTTTGGATTGTGCAACCCAAATTCGTTCTTGTTCCAGTTCACTGATTTCCTCTTTCATAGGTGGCTTCTTTATATCGACGGATCAAAAATTTTGCCATTGTTAGATGTGACTTTCTGAAAATTCTGGATTGTTAAGAGAAAATGATAAAAATCAAAAGACCGAAAGTAGAACCCAAAGTTTCTGCCGGATCGATGGCAGACATCGCTTTTTTACTCCTTATCTTTTTTCTGGTGGCAACCACGTTGGTGCAGGAAAAGGGAATCATGATGCAACTCCCGCCCGATGTACCACCAACGGAAACGCCCATTAAAGACCGGAACCTTTTTAAGATTTTGATCAACTCCAACAATCAGTTTTTGGTGGAGGGCGAGTTGAGAAACAACCTGAAGGGATTGGAAAAAGAGGTCAAAGCGTTCGTCATGAATCCGAACAATAACCCTACGCTATCGGAAAAGCCTTCGGAAGCGATTATTTCTATCAAAGCGCAAAGAGGAACAAAGTATTCGTATTTCATTGAAACTTTAGATGCCATTAAAGAAGCCTATTATCAACTATACGGAGAGCGTGTAGGGTTATCTTCGTCGGAGTTCAGAAAACTGGATCGTGAAAACCCGGGGGAAAATCAATTGTACCTGACAGCCAGAGAGGGGCTGCCGATGAATATATCCATTGCTGAACCTGATAAAATCAACCCATGATGAGAATACAGAAAAAAACGACCTCAAACCCCGAGATATCTACTGCGTCCATGCCGGATATCGTCTTTCTTTTGCTGTTTTTCTTTATGGTAACAGCTACGATCAAACCGAAAGAAGAGCATCTGGATATCAAAGAACCGCAGGCAAAAGCCATTACAAAGGTTAAGAAAAAGTTCTTGGTCAAAGAACTAAATGTAGGGTTTCCCAAAAACCGTAAGCTAGGTGATTCGCCCAGGATATCAGCAGCGGGTAAAATGGTAAATCTCCAAGACATCGGGCAGTGGGTTCAGGAACAAAAAGCGGACCTTGGAGAAGCCTACAAAGACCAGATGATTGTTTTGATACGAGCAGATGAAGGGGTAGACATGGGCATCATCGGGGACCTTCAGTTGGAGTTAAGAAAACACAATGCCAGAAAGGTCCTGTTTCGGACGTTGGAAAAGAGCTGACGTTTGGCTTTTTCATAATTGAGGTAGCGACGATACAGATCGATTGAGTTGGTAGCTTTCTTCTTTCCATCGATATGGAAACTGTCTGTAAGAGGGTGTTTTTAAAAATCTTTATATCGAGGTCAGGTTTAGTCTTTTACGAGTTCGATCGTTTGTATCGTTATTCTGCTTTCAGCACAGTTTCCTTCCTCATGGTTAAAATCCATGGCTACATCAAAAGGAAAGGGGATCGTATCGCCATTCATTATTATTTTGGAATGATCCGGGGCTAGTTCCCAACCTTCGATGTGATTTCCGAGGTAGCGGGTGTTTTCCATTGAAAAAATCCATCCACCACAACACACACATCGCGAAAAATCATATCCGGAAACGGTAGCCGTCTGCTCAGGTGCTACTGGTTGTAATGCAGGAGGCGTTGCGGTAAGACATGACGTTAGTAAAATAATTGCACTTAATACGTTCATATTTTTAAAATTCTTGAAACAAGTCATTTAATACATCTTTAAAAGATTCAATGTTCGCCTTCCGCAAGAAGGGAAGGTATTTCTCGTTGACTTTTTTGACATTTTAGTAAGATCACACAATCTGGTTTTAATCGATTGCTAACTTACTTGTTAGCGCATATATAACAGGCGAATCGAACTAAAATTGTACAATAAAAGTAAAAGATAGTTAACCGTAAACTTTAGGGAATCAGGTAGATGGTTTTACGTTTCTCCTTACTTTTCGAAATCGATGATGCACGGAGTTCAGGTTATTATTTAGAACACATCGGGTTGGCTACATCCGTTCGACCCGATTAATTTGATAGCTTTGTAGCGAAACCATGCTCCTGAAAGTTGTTCTATGTCGATACGTGTAGCCATCCGTCATTTTACTAAGTACAGTTATGACCGACACATAGAGCTTAGTCCACAAGTAATCAGGCTGAGGCCAGCACCTCACTCCAGGACTCAGATCAAAGGATATGCACTTCACATTAAGCCGGAAAATCATTTTATTAACTGGCAACAAGATCCTTTTGGGAATTACCTGGCAAGGGTCGTATTTCCAGAGAAAGTAGCTCATTTCGAGGTAGAGGTGGAAGTGATTGCGGATATGGTCATCATCAACCCGTTTGATTTTTTTATCGAAGAAGATGTGCGTTCCTTTCCTTTTGTCTACGAGAAACATTTGAAGAAGCAACTTCAACCGTATCTTGAAATAGTAGATCGTGGAGAGAAGTTGCTTAAGACGCTCCAAAAGGTCCGTGCCCTGGTAACAAAGGATATTTCCACTATAGACTTACTGGTTGCGATTAACCAGTTCATATACAATGAATTGAGCTATAATATCAGGATGGAGCCCGGGATTCAGAGTTGTGAACAAACCCTTGAGATCGGCTCTGGTTCATGCCGCGATTTTGCCTGGTTGCTGGTTCAGGTATTGCGCCATATGGGATTGGCTGCAAGGTTTGCATCTGGCTACCTCATACAGTTAAAACCGGATGAGAAATCCCTGGATGGTCCTTCGGGAGCAACCGAAGATTTTACGGATCTACACGCCTGGGCAGAAGTCTATGTCCCTGGAGCAGGATGGATTGGACTGGACGCCACTTCAGGGCTGTTTGCAGGTGAAGGGCATATTCCCCTTGCGTGTACACCCGACCCTCAAAGTGCGGCGCCCATCACAGGCTTTTCTGAGCCTTGTGAAACTAAATTTGAGTTTGAAAATAAGGTGACACGTATCCTCGAAAAGCCGCGCGTTACCAAACCTTACAGCGATGAACAGTGGAAGCAGATCGTATCGGTAGGAAACAGTGTTGATGCAGACCTCGAAGCCCATGACGTACGGTTGACGATGGGGGGGGAGCCCACGTTCGTGGCCATTGACAACCCGGATGCAGCAGAATGGAATACGACTGCAGACGGAGCACACAAAAGGAAGCTGGCAAATGAGTTATTTCACGGAGTAAAAGAAAAGGTTGCCGAAGGAGCGCTGATGCAATACGGACAGGGTAAGTGGTATCCCGGCGAACCATTGCCCAGGTGGAAGCTGGCGTGTTATTGGCGACTGGACGGCCTCCCTATTTGGAACCGGTCCGAATGGTTGGCGGATCTATCAAAAGATTATGGGTTTGATCGTGAAGTAGCCCATCAGTTTTCCAAGGCTTTGGCGCATGAGTTAAACATTGACCCGTCACTCATTTTATCGGCTTATGAAGATCCTTTTTATTTCGTATGGGAGGAAGGTAAAGTACCGGTAAATGTCGATCCGATGGCAATGGACCTAAATTCAGCGCTGGAACGACAAAAGCTTGCTGAATTGCTCAACGAAGGACTCAATAAGCCCCTCCATCAGCATGGTCATCGCCATGGTGCTCGGTATCATGCTGCTGGTGCCGCTCGCCGGGATCGTGTTTTTCCG
>JBCCXH010000488.1:0-4053 GCA_039192005.1 Bacteroidota bacterium | reverse complement strand
TGCCAGTAAAAATAAGACTAGCGCGTCGAGGACGTAAAAAAATGGCCATCTACGATGTTGTGGTGGCAGATGCAAGATCACCACGGGATGGTCGCTTCATTGAGAAAATCGGAACGTATAATCCTAACACAGATCCTGCGCTGATCAATATCGATGCAGATAAAGCGTTTGATTGGGTGATGAAAGGCGCGCAACCGACAGATACGGTTAGGGCCATGCTTTCTTACAAAGGCGTGATGTACCGAAAGCACCTGCAAATAGGTGTGGCGAAAGGTGCGATTACGCAAGAGGATGCAGATAAAAAACTGGAAGCCTGGCTGAGTGGTAAAGAATCTAAGATTCAGGGCAAAGTAGACAAGTTGACGCAAGAAAAAGAAGCAGCGGCGAAGGCTAAGCTGGAGGCAGAAACGAAAGTCAACGAAGCACGAGCGGAAGCACTTAAGAAAAGGGCGCAAGAAGCAGAAGCCGCATTGGTTGAGGAAATCAAAGAAGGTGGAGCGGAAGGCGACGAAGACGTTTCAGAAGATGTAGCTGAGGTCGAAGAAGCACAAGCGGCGGAAGCAGCAGCGCCTGCTGAAGAAGCAAAAGCGGACGATTCAGAATCAAAAGAATAAATACAAGCCTGACCGATGAAAGAGGATGATTGCTACCAACTAGGGGAAGTAATCAAGACTCACGGGCTTAAGGGAGAAGTAAGCATCCGGTTGGATGTGGACTATCCCGAAGAATACAAAGAGTTGGAATCAGTTTTCCTGAAGCAAGAAGGAAAACTGGTTCCTTTTTTTATTGATACGTTTCACATACAAGCGTCCAATGCACTGGTGAAATTTGAGGACATTGACTCCATCGACCAGGCCAGGGAGTTGGTAAAATGCTCGCTCTTTCTTCCACTTAGCTACTTACCCGAACTATCGGAGGGGGGGTACTACTTTCATGATTTAGTCGGCTGTCTCGTCAAAGATGAGGACAATGAAATTGGGATCGTAAAATCCATCTATGACCTCAGCGGCAACCAGCTATTGGAAGTGACATCAAAAGAAGGGAAAGAGGTATTGATCCCGATGAGCGAGGAGGTCATGTTAAAGGTAGATGTGGAAGCAAAAGCAATTCACGTTTCGCTACCCGATGGATTACTGGATCTTTGAATTTCTTAATAGATGAGAATAGACATCATTACCTGTTTGCCGGAACTTTTTGCCGGACCGATGGACCAAAGCATTGTTCGTCGGTCAATGGAAAAGGGATTGGTTGAAATTGTCATTCATAACTTAAGGGATTATGCCACCAATAAACACAAGCATGTAGACGACTATGCCTTTGGTGGCGGCGCGGGCATGGTTCTGATGATCGAACCGATTGATAAGTGCATTTCCAATCTCAAGAAGGAACGAAACTACGATGAAGTGGTCTACCTGACTCCTGATGGAGAGAAATTAGATCAGTCTATGGCCAATGCGCTTTCTCTAAATCAAAACCTGATCCTGCTGTGCGGTCACTACAAGGGAGTAGACCAACGAGTGAGGGATCATTTGGTGACCAAAGAAATCAGTATTGGCGATTACGTGCTGTCGGGTGGGGAGTTAGCGGCGATGGTACTGGCTGATTCATTGATCAGATTGATTCCGGGGGTACTCAACGATGAATCTTCCGCGCTATCTGACTCCTTTCAGGACAATTTGCTGGCACCACCGGTTTACACCCGACCTGCGGAGTATCAGGGATGGAAAGTGCCAGACATCCTGCTTTCCGGTCATGAAGCTAACGTGGAAAAGTGGCGAAGTGAAGAGGCCATCAAAAGGACGAGAGACAGAAGGCCCGGACTTTTGGGAGAGTAACGATTTAAGAAGGTAAAACAGTTTAAGAATTATTGTTATTTTAAAAAGGATTGATCTACATTTGCGTTCCTTTTTTAAAATACTCTGATAGAGCAATACTATGAGCGCAGAATTTTTCAAGATCTTAGAAGACGAATGTAAAGAACAAAGAGAGAAGCATCCTGCTTTTGCATCAGGGGATACGATAAATGTTCACTACAAAATCAAAGAGGGAAATAAAGAACGTATCCAGCAGTTCCAGGGTACGGTCATGCAGATCAAAAACAGAAACTCGAACGGTGAAACATTTACCGTAAGAAAAGTTTCAGGAGACATTGCAGTAGAAAGAATTTTCCCATTATTAACTCCTAACATCGATAAGATCGAAGTACTCAGAAAAGGAAAAGTGAGGAGAGCCAGACTTTACTACTTAAGAGGTAGAAAAGGTAAGTCGGCAAGAATCAAAGAAAAAATTCAAAAATAAAATCGGTCCCGGTTACTTACCGGGATTTTTATTTCCTTCCTTTTTGTTTTTTTGTTCCTCTATGGAATTGACATTTCGAAAATATCAGGGAACAGGTAACGACTTTATTATGGTGGATAACCGTAATAACGTTTTTCCTACGCAACAAGGGCTGGTCAGTCTTCTTTGTGATCGGAAATTTGGTATTGGTGCAGACGGATTAATCCTCATTGAAGATCACCAGGAACTGGACTACCTCATGGTCTATTATAACTCCGATGGGTCGCAAAGCCTTTGTGGAAACGGATCAAGATGCGGCTATGCATTTGCCAGGGAACTGGAAATGGTAGGAACGCATGCCACCTTTGAAACTACTGACGGAGTTCATCACATCAAAAAAGAAAACGGTCTGATTCATTTTCAACTGCATGACCTCGACGAAGCCATCTCTTCAATCGCTGAGGATTTATACATTGATACCGGATCTCCCCACTACATCCGATGGGTGGAAGACGTAGAGTCGGTTGATTTGGTGTCAGTGGGAAGAGAAATTCGGAATTCGTCGCGGTTTTCCGGCCAAAATGGCACAAACGTAAACTTTGCACAACTTTTGAGTAATGGGGTCAAAATGAGAACCTATGAAAGAGGGGTGGAGGACGAGACGCTAAGTTGTGGTACAGGTGCAACAGCAGTAGCGCTGACGGCCAGTATGAAAGGAAGGACCAGTCCGGTAAAGCTTGAAACGAAAGGGGGAAATCTGGAAGTTTATTTTGAGCAGTCCAATGGTACGTTCAAAAACATCTGGCTCGCAGGCCCCGCGGAGAAAGTGTTTGAAGGAACTGTCAGTATCTGACGTCTCTTATAGGATTCCATTATAACTTTAACACCTTAAACCTTTTCTAAATGCTAAACTCGATCACGAAGGGAATGGCCAAAGTATTTGGCACCAAAACAGAAAGAGATCTCAAAGAACTTACGCCTTATGTAGGTAAAATCAACGCTGAATTTGAAAAACTGAAAAGTCTCACGGATGACGAGTTGAGAGGAAAGACAGGGGAGCTTAAAGATCAGATACGTCAGTATCTAAAGAACATCGACGAACAGATAAGTGATCTTCAGGGAAAAGTAACGGAAGACCGGTCGCTGGACGTTGCCGAAAAAGAGCAACTATTTTCTCAAATAGATAAGCTGGAGGAAGAACGGGACGAAGATCTCGAAAAAGTATTGATGCAGATACTTCCACAGGGCTTTGCGGTAGTAAAAGAGACCGCAAGAAGACTGGCCGAAAACGAAAAGCTGGTCGTAACCGCTACCCAGTACGACAGAGAGCTTGCCGCAAAGAAGGCTAACGTGGAAATAAACGGAGAGACGGCCACCTGGAAAAATAAATGGCTGGCTGCCGGGAATGAGGTGGAATGGAACATGGTACACTACGATGTCCAACTTATAGGTGGTGTGGTGCTACACCAGGGGAAGATTGCAGAAATGGCAACAGGTGAAGGGAAGACGCTCGTGGCTACGCTCCCCGCTTACCTGAATGCATTGGCAGAAAGAGGGGTTCATGTCGTGACGGTAAACGATTACCTGGCAAAAAGAGACGCAGAGTGGAATGCTCCGTTATTTGAATTTCACGGATTAAAAATTGATTGCATCGATAATCATCAACCAAATTCACCTGAAAGAAGAGCAGCTTATAGAGCAGACATCACTTACGGTACAAATAATGAGTTCGGATTTGATTACTTGAGAGATAATATGTCTCGCACTCCGGAAGAG
>JBCCXH010000487.1:0-4055 GCA_039192005.1 Bacteroidota bacterium | reverse complement strand
CTCCAGTTTACGAGATTACTTAGCGATGAAGGCGAAAGAGGACACGCACAATTCCAATACGAACTCCTACAATAGCGCATTGCATTTTTAACCAGCTATGAAAATAGAATCCTCTGTTTTTTACTTTTTATTCATATTCTGCTTGGTTTAACAGCGTCATCTCTTCGTAAAAAGTTACGAACATGGCTCTTGGTGTGAACCAAATGGCCCCCTTTACTGCTACGGGGGGGCCATATTACCTATCACCTAAACGGGCGAAAGCACACGTGAGCTTTTACAAATCGGTGATCAGCAGAAGTACTTTCTACAACAAAAGGAAGATACCAGACGGCTAACGATAAAGTAGTAAGGTTTACTCCCATTGCCTTTTTCGGAGAGGAATGAAAGCGAATTGGGCAAACAATATGAATGGCCGGAGTTCGGGCATAAAAACGTTTTTGTTGTCCAAATTAATGTTGAGAGTTGCACAGGTGGTCTGAATATTTTGACCGTGATTATTACCGTGCAACGGGGTTCCTTCATCGGAGGAACCCCTTTTTTGATTTTGATTCTACTTTTTGAGGTTGAGTTTAATCCTATGGAAGTAACTGGTTTTGATGCCAATATTCCTCCTTTTTCTGGTAAAGAGGCCAAGGGGGATGCTAAAAAACATCAAATCCAGGTACTAGGCCTGGTTAACAGTGTCAAGTCAACGTTTAAATGACGGGTAAGGCGGTCGCAGATTTGAGCCGACGGGTAGAACCTCCCTGTAAAAGGATGAGAAGTGGCTCACTTTTGAAGTCAACAGAGCTGTAAACACTCCCTACTTCTAGTGATGAAGAAATTCCTTACTTGTAGCGATTGCAAGCCCCAACTTACCCTAAGATATTTGCACTGTTTAGAATTATTCTAAATTATATACGTAACTTAGATACGAAATAAAACTGAATGAAAATGAAAAATATTGCAACGGGAATTCTGGTTGTATTGGTGATGGCTGCCTACGGGCAAAGTAAGAAGAAACAGGACGTGTCTGCAATTTTGGGAATGTGTGGGTGCTACGATGTCTCATTCAGTTTTGCGGAGACATTCGGGATGGATAAAGACTACGAATATCATGACAATTACTATTCCGGAGCTTTAGAGTGGGCATTTCCCGTCTCTCAGGAAAAAGATAAAATTGTTATACAACACCTGCTCGTCATTGGGGACTCGATGATCATCAAGCACTGGCGTCAGGATTGGTCCTATGAAAACCAGGATTTGTATATATACGATAAGGACAACACCTGGAAATACAAAGAGCTACCCTCCTCCGAAGTAAAAGGGCAGTGGACACAAAAAGTGTTTCAGGTAGATGACAGTCCAAGATACGAAGGAAGTGCTTCGTGGGTACATGTGGATGGTAGACACTATTGGGAAGCAAAAGCAGATGCGCCACTACCCAGAAGAGAAAAGTCCAAACGAAAAGATTACAACGTGATGGGGAGAAGAAACCGTCACGAGATCACCCAAAATGGCTGGGTTCATGAGCAGGATAACTTAAAAATAGTCAGGGCAGAAAGCGATCAAATACTGGCAAGCGAAAAAGGCTGGAACACCTACAATAAGGTAGACGAATCAAAATGCCAGTTGGCCAAAGATTGGTGGAAAAAGAACAATCAATACTGGGCCGATGTCCGAAATGTTTGGGATGAAGTATTTGCCAGCCAAAAAACATTATCCATCAACATGATGGTGGACAACCAAATCATGTTCATGCGCCTCTTCGGATTAGGAGGAGAAGTAGAAGGAAAAATCTACAATTCCAAAGAAACCCAACAAAAGATCCGAAAGATCATACAAAAACACCTCGCGAGCGACAGCGAGATAAAAGTCGCAAGTAACTAAAACATCAACGATTCATTCTTTCTTAAGGGGGGAGCCAATGGGCTCCTTTCTTTTTTTGATACGCCTTAAAATTGCATCCTACTCCCTATTACCTGTTTCAAAATGTCTTAATCATGTGGAAAGTGATTTTGATAAAAGTTTTTCTTGGCAGAGCCTAAGTAGAGGAGGCCTTTAATCAATACAGATAGTAATTAGCAAGAATTGCACTATGGATTTCTCATTTAAGGACCAGTTTGTTAAAAAGTGAGGTTTTCAGCCAATACGATTAGCCTGTCGGGTCAGTCTGGTTTAATCAAAGAAAATAGGTGTCCGACCATGAAAACCATACCAGCAATGAAATAAAATTGAAATGTTACTTTAGGGTTTAAACCGTAAATAGGTTGTTAACAAGACCATATAGAAAGATTCTTGACCATGTGGATCGGCCGGTATCGATTGCCCCTTTGGTTACTTTTCGCATGGCTTTTGGCTTGGTCATGCTTTTTAGTACCATCCGATACCTATCGAAAGGATGGGTACACACGCAGCTGGTAGCACCCAAGGTCCATTTTAGTTACTACGGGTTTGAATGGGTCAAACCTCTTCCAGGCACTGGGATGTATTGGGTCTTTTCCATCATGATCTTGGCGTGTATAGGCATTACGTTAGGTTGGTATTATCGCCTTTTTGCAAGCTTATTTTTCCTTTGTTTCACTTACGTTGAATTAATAGACATTACCTATTACCTCAACCACTATTACTTCGTTAGCATGGTCGCCCTGCTGATGGTTTTTGTTCCCGCAAACAGGTATTTCTCTCTCGACCTCTTAAGAGATCCGTCCATCAGGCAAGAGAAAGTGAGACGGTGGCAGGTCGGCATTTTCAAGCTTCAGATCGGGATCGTATATTGTTATGCGGGTCTGGCAAAAATCAACTACGACTGGTTGGTGAATGCGTTGCCGCTGTCCATCTGGTTGCCAGCCAAGACGGGCGTGCCGGTCATCGGTTTTTTATTCGACTACAAGATGACCGCTTACGCCTTCAGCTGGTTAGGAATGTTGTTTGATGCGTTGATCATCGGAGGGTTGCTCTGGAAGAGGACGAGGTGGCTTGCTTACATCGCGGTTGTGGTGTTTCATTCATTGACCGGGATGCTTTTTCAGATCGGCGTGTTTCCACTCGTGATGATTCTGGGAGTCACCATCTTTTTCTCAGACGAATTTCATAAAAGATTGATCAATTGCTTTTCGTACTTTTTTCAATTAGTGAGCAATAAAAAGAAGCTTATTCCTACTCAGAAAAGCGTTAACATCGGCAAGACCAGCACGATTGCCCGTATTTTTTTAATCACCTTCTGTGCCATTCAACTTTTATTTCCGTGGCGTTACCTCTTGTATAAAGGAAACGTCTTTTGGACAGAAGAAGGGTACCGTTTTGCCTGGCGTGTGATGCTTATGGAAAAAGCAGGTACGGCGACCTTTTACGTAAAGGATGGTCCGGACGGAAGAGAAGGTTCGGTCATCAACCATCAGTTCTTAAATGACCATCAGGAAAAACAAATGGCCATGCAGCCTGACATGATTTTACAATTTGCACATTACCTGGACGACTATTATAAATTACAAGGAATGGTTGAACCAGAGGTAAGAGCAGAAGTATGGGTGACCTTAAACGCCCGTCCAGCAAAATTGCTCATCGACCCTAAAGTGGATTTGACAACTCTCAAAGATTCCTGGAAGACCAAAACATGGATACAACCTTTTGATGAACCGAAAATAAAATGAAGAAAACAATCAAATTGACTGATTTATTTAGAATTGGTCTAAATAAGTTTGTGCTATTGATCCGTGAGCGTTAGGTTTGCTGTAATTTAGAACAGGTCTAAATAGAATGAATGAACGGAACTCCGACACCTTACAAAACCTCAAAGCTTTATGATGAATATGCTTTGAAAAAAGGAGGGCGGAAAAAAGTTAAAAGCGAGTGTTGTTTTAAGTACCTGAAGAAGAAAGGAAAATACTGCAAGGGATGTCCGACTTTACATTTAATAGCTAATGGTTCGAGAAGAAGTTTATAGTACAAAAAGTGCGTCTATACAGCTGTGCGAGACTTCTAACTCCTTCGTACTCCTTTTTGATGCGGGTGAAATTTCTTTTAAACTATGCGACCTGTATCTTCTTAAAAAGAAATTTTTGAGCATCGATATG
>JBCCXH010000486.1:0-4056 GCA_039192005.1 Bacteroidota bacterium | reverse complement strand
GTAAAACTAACGGACGCAAGAGCTTTGCTACTTTACGTTTTGTATGATCTGGTAAAAAACGGGGAATACGTATCTGAATTCTCCAGCGAGAAAGTGGCTTATTTCCTACAGAAATTTGGAGCAAAGGATTATTTCAAGCTGTCGTATCAATCAAATTTTTATGGCCCATATTCAGGAAAAGTAAGATTTGTTCTTAACGCGCTCAATGGAAGCTATATCATGGGGTATAGTGATATGAATAAAAAACCTTTTGAGCCATTAACACTCATTGCAGATGGCTATGAAGAAGTTAAAAAATTTGTCGACTCAAAAGCTGAACTTAAGAAGATAGCGGAAAAGACCATTGACTTCCTTACTGGCTTTTATTCTGATTTTGCTCTTGAGCTTTTGTCGTCGATTGATTTCATATCAGAAAAGGAAAAAAGTTTAGACAAAGAACTCATCGCTGCTAAACTTGAATCGTGGAGTGACAGGAAGCGTTCAATGTTCTCCAACCCTAAATACCTGGATATCTCCCTTCGACATCTAAGTAAGTTACAGTCTTCACAATAACAACTGACACCTAACTACTAAGGATTCTTTTACATGGCACGATCTAACATAGTACTTTAAATTCCTCCGCACACCCTTTTCTTTTAACACGCATGATTCATCTGCATCACCTTAAAGTTGAGCTAAGACTACTGGACGGTCGGTAGGCCTACCCCAATAAAAGCGTCCCGAATCTTTCGGGTTACCCTCCTTTTATCTTTCTTAGCAAGCGAGAGTTATATTCAGTTTTATGCAAGCCCAAACGATTGATGAGGTCATCCAGCTACTGGACGAGATCATCGAAAACGCCAAAAAAGAAAACAACCCTGCCGGATACTTTGCAGCTTTGTATCGAAAGGTGACCAAGCGAGTCAAGGAAGGGATTTTAAACAAAGAGTTTGAAGATGGGGCACGAATGGAGAAGCTGGACGTATTATTTGCCAATCGGTACTTAGAAGCCCATCACACCTTTTTCAACGGTGACGTTCCCACTCAATCCTGGCAAGTCGCTTTTCATAATACGAGTAGGTTTTGGCCGATCGTTTTGCAACACCTGCTTTGGGGAATCAACGCACACATCAATTTAGACCTGGGGATCGCGGCAGCCGAAACAGTTGCCGGAGGATCACTGGAAGAATTAAAAAAAGATTTTGATCAAATCAATGACCTCCTGGCCGAACTGGTGGGGGAAGTGCAAAACGAACTTTCCCAGATCTGGCCGGTCTTAAAGTACATCCTCGCCTTATCCGATAGCATCGATAATTTTTTCATCAACTTCAGCATGGAGCGGGCCAGAGATGGTGCCTGGAAATTTGCGAATGAACTCCATTTAGCCAAACAGGAAGATCGAGAACAACTAATTTTAGATCGGGATACAAGGATTGCTGAGGTAGCCGCTTACATCAACCCTCCGGGCTTCATTCCCCGGTTCATTTTTGGCCTCATACGGTTGGGAGAACGAGGAACGATCAAAAAGAGGATTAAAATTCTCGAGTAAGTTATTCTTCAGTTGTCCAGACCTAAACCAGATGATTAGTATCGTTTTCTAACTTTTCACTACTTAGGCCAAGAAATGACATTTTTTATCTTCAATGATCTAAGTCGGTATTTTAAAATAGAAAGTGCAAGGAGTTATGAAACAGCCGTTAAAAAAGCGCACATCACTTCGTTCATACACACCTCAAGGTCAGCTTACATGCGATTGTTTTGAACGTCCGTTCGGTTGTTTATTCAAAAGCCTTTACTCTACCCCCCAATATTCCATCACCAACAGGTCGTTTAGCAAGGGTTTATTTTTATTGACCACTTCCATGTGCGCCGGGTGCGGCATGTAGATATCCCTTGCCTCTTCACTCTCAAACGTGAGTATAAAACAATGAGAGAATCCTTTGTCCAGTCCTCCGGCACTAACTTGGTCGCCTCCTTCAAACTTTTTGATTTCCGGGATGAGATCCTTCAACGCCAGAAAATCACTGACTGCCTGTTCTCGCCTGTTCTCACTTACTTCCTCCTTAAACTGAAAGGCTACCATGTGCCGTAAAACGAGTTTTTTGTTTCCGGCAGCGCCACATGAACTCAGTAATACAACTACTGACAATAGCACTGAAACAGATAAAGGAGTAGCGTTGATTTTTTTCATTTTAATCATCATTTCATTCGTGATAAATGTAGCCTTAATCCAATAGATCGAGTCGATAGGACACAAAATCGTCGCCGCCCACTGAACCTGCAAACAAAAAGAGCTTACCGTTGATCTCCGCTCCTGCCAGTCCGTAGTACATAGGAAACCCGGTTTTGATCTTGCCGGCATCAATCAAGCGTCCCTGTTCGTTCAAAGCACACAATTGAATGCTACGATCATCTCTTGTCGCTACGGCAATCAGGTCGTAATTCTTATCGAACGGTAGCCGGTGCAGGCGGGTCTGCCCTTTGATTAGCGTTTCGCTGTTGCCCAAAAACAGCGAACGAGGGAGTAGCTCCCCTTTTTTATTGAGCATAAAAACACTTACCGCGTCCCCATGATAGTAGTAGGTCTCCCGGTCTTTGACCCAGGGTGTAGGTTTGTAATAGATATGGTGTCTATGCCCTACCACAACAAATTTTCTTCCTTTGACCGTACTCGAAATGACCGGATACGTCCCATTCAGGTAGCGCGTATCGCTGTCGCTAATGTTGCTGATGTTTTCAAAACGGCCATCATCAAATACCTGAAAACTGCTGAGTCCATTATCCTGAAAGCCGCCCGTCATTAGGATGGTTTTTCCTTCTACGCGGTGTATCGACATGCCAATGATTCCATCCATAAACACCTGATCCGTATCTGCCATGGACTGCACGTGAGTCAAACTTCCATCATCAGCTATTTTAAAGCTGGATAGTCCGGGGGTCTTTTCTAGTCCACCTACAAACAAATAGGGTTCGTCTCCCATGAAGATAACCTGAAGGGTAATCACGATGCCCAGGTACGTCTCAGGAGTGTCCTGCTCCACGTACACACTGGTCAGGGTACCGTCATCATTGATTTCAAATACTTCAACTGCATTTCCTCCCTTGAGGCCGGCAAAAAGAAAATCCTTTCCCTTAATGGTACTGGTGATCAGTCCACGAACGGTCTTCTTTCCTCCAGTAACCACATAACTGGCGAGCGGCTGCATCTTTCCTTCACCATCGATGGTGAACGCATCGATCTGATTTCCATCACCGGCAGAGTAGGCATAAAAATCACTCCCTCTTTGATAAATGGTGCATGTGACTGTATTTTTAGAAGTCTTGGCTTTTCCCACAGGAACGATGGAAAACTTAGGTTGGGCGAAGAGCCCTAATACTGGGGAAAGGATGAATAAGTATAGGATTACTCGTCTAGGCATTATTTCTTTTCAATTTGCAATTAAAGCCAGTGAATGTAGCAGTACAACCATGGCTATCTTACAAAGATGAAACGTGATGAAGAAGAAACTCTTGAATTAATTCAATTAATGAGACCTAGTTCCCTTCGAGTGCCCACTTTTTTCGGATCTTACTAACTGACTCCTGCGTAATGCCTAAGTAATTGGCAATATGTTTATTGGTGACTCGCCTGGCTATATTGGGATAGGTAGTAATAAAATGATGGTAGCGCTGCTCGGCGTTCATGGTATGATCCCGAACCATTCTACGTTGCCAGGCGACCAATGCTGTTTGTGACAGCAATCGAAATAAGCGTTCGGCTAGCGGATTTTCACGGTAAAGGTTTTCCTTGTCTGTTTTATTAATGAAGAGGATTTCACTGTCCTCCAGTGCCTGAATGTTGAATTCGGACGCAGTGGTATTCATAAAGCTGGAAATTTCCATCAGCCACCAGCCTTCTTCCGAGAAGTTCAAAATTTTTTCTTTACCCTGAATGTCAGTAGTGGAAATTTTAAAGCAGCCTTTCACTACAAACCCCTCAAACCGACAGACCTCTCCCTGCCTCACAAAATATTCCCGTTTCCTTATCTTCCGATATTTGTAAAAAGAACAAATAGCTTGTAAGTCCGTGGCTGAAAG
>JBCCXH010000485.1:0-4062 GCA_039192005.1 Bacteroidota bacterium | reverse complement strand
TGAATTTCCATCTGATGTTCTAGAGTCTGGTAACTTCAATTCGAGAGGATCCGGATTGTCAGAAAAGTTTCCGTTCCCGTCATTATTATTAAGAACAAAAACATCATTTCCTGAGCCACTATTTGATGAGAAAGCGAGGTCATTGTCACCGTCATTATCCAAATCGGCACAGACAACGGAAAAAAAGCCTGATTGGTTTTCTTCAATGTCAAGAGATTTTCCTTCAAAGCTTGTATCCGGGAGCTTACCTGTGGTGTCGATGTTATTAATAAAAATGGTAGCTTCCTCTCCACTTTGATCAGTGTGTCTGTGAACAACAATGATGTCTTGTTTATGGTCACCATTGAGGTCGCACAGACAGAGGTCTGAAGCCGCACGTTGGTTTGTGCTTTGAGTATACGTAGTATCAAACGTAGCAGTAGTGTCTGACCCCCCGAAGCTCAGGTAGAAGCGCTCACTCGATTGAGCTATCTTCTCGTTGTTAAGTACGAAGATGGAAGCGTTGGGAGCACCTGCGGGAACCGCTACCTGAATAAGATTATTGCTATTGTAAGTAACGGTAGCCTCTACGCCTCCAAAAAATACCCTCGGCGAGCCGGAAAAATTACCGCCTGAAATTTCTACCGTCGCGCCAAATTCAGCCGAGGGAATGGAGACGTGATTAATAAAAGGCTGTTGCGCCAAGGATATCGTTGGTATCCAAAGCAAAACCAAAAAAATACTTTTTAATTTGTTACCTGCAAAACCCATGCTTTTGAAAGTTGTGGACGTTTTCTGAAATTGTCTCTTCTGGCCCTTGCCTGTTCAATATTACCGGATTCAAACACTACGACGTAGTAGTAGCCTCTTGCAGAAGAAAACCCCACCAGGGCGTCGTGGAAGCCTTGCTGAAAGAGCAGATCACTGTAATTTTGAGCATTCTGAAATTGGTTAAAAGCGCCGGCGATGACAAAGTTTCCCGTCGGCAGCTCTAATAAATGACTTCCTCTTTTTACCACTAGTTGATCGTCTGCGGTAGCCAGTTCTTCATGTGTGCGGAAATCCTGGGTCAGCTCAGGATCGCCTTTTTCTATTTCTTCGTACTGATCTTTGGTCAACGCGGGAGTATTGCTGATGAACGTGGCCTGCCTTTCATTAATCGCCTTGTCCCACTTGACAATGTATTCCATACCTCCATCAGCTAGCGCTCTTTCGTATTTAATTCCTACTTCTTTGGAGCCATCCGGGAGTTCGCGTTCCAGGTGCCCTTTATCGGAGACCTTGAGGTTTTCCACATCATCGGTCGGCACCCAGCTAATCACCACGTTTTTGTCGTTGCTTTCAGTAACCTTTTTTTCCAGGCGAATTCCTGTTTCCTGTTCTCCAAATTGATTGGTTCTGGTTAATTCTGCGTGTTCTTCCCTGTAATCCCACTCGTAGGTTATTGCTGTTGGAGTTTCGGATTCAACATCCGGGTTGTTTATGGTTGAGTTTGATCCAAGGATTCCCAAATTATCGTCTTCCGTATCCAAGTCTTCGGGACGGCTTTGCTGCAATTCCGCAAGTTTTTTTAGCCTTTCCAGTTCTGCTTTTCTGGCTCGTTCCTCCGCGGACAATCTATGGCTTTTGATAAAGCTGGATACATGTTGTGCATGTTCCTTTTTAATTCCCAAGTGATAGCCGAGTGTCACTTCCAGTGTTGGCCCCAGCTCTGAAGAGATGGAAGAATTACCTAATTCATAAGAAAAGCCGATACCCAGCTTTTCCTTGATCTTTGCTCCTACTAATCCGATAATGTTTGAATTTTGCCTGTAGGAAGCGCCTACCCACACCACGTGGTATAAATGAGCAATGAGAACGGCCTCATACTGATCCGGCACCACATCGCTGTATCGGTAGATAATATGTGGTTCAAAAGCAAATTCGTCGCTAATATGCCCCGGTAATTTGCTTTGATGAGCATATTATCCGTAGGAGAAAACTCCGGGTTGGAAATTTCGGTTTGTGTTATCGGGCTGTAAGAAAAAAGATTGGGTAGGGCCATTCCAATATTGAAATGCCCGAAATGATACGTAACCCCAACGTCTCCCAAAAAAAATGTTGATTGATCCAGGAAGCCCGCGATGGCCGGGTCGTCCGCTCCATCTGCTAACTCATTCAGATCAACGGAATTGATTCCCGCGCCCAGCGACATACCAAAACGCAAAAAATGGGTCCTATCGATATTCAGTAAATAGGAGCCGGTCACTTTTGCGGCGGAAGTATTGAGAAGCCCTTGTGAGATATTAAATGCAGCCGCCCCAAGTCCGATACCTCCTTTTAACGGTACGTGAAAACTGAGGTCTGAGAGCTGAGGTGCGGAATCAATGTTTGTCCATTGGTCTCTGTAGCTTATAAAAAATGCGGCATGCCCCTCTACGCCTGCGTAGGCGGGATTATAAATATATGGATTCATGAAAAACTGATTGTAAACTTGTGGTTGTTGAGAGAATCCGGAGGATAGAATCAATAACAATGCACTAAGTAAAAAACCTTTCACCCCTTGTCGAAATCGATTGTTTAAAAAGAAAAGTAGTTTCAAATAAAACCCCTGATCATAAAATAATACTCGAAATTATAGAAATTATTGTATTTCATCTTATTAATGACAGATATCTATCGGCTGATCAAAGAACTTCATCTAAATTTCAGCTTCTATTGCGAAAAATTTAAAAAGGAAATTCTAAGAAGCCAATTGGCTTTTTGTATACTTACACGTTGATAGTTTAATGATGAATCGTATTTTATGGTTGATAATCTTTTTCCTGAGTTCGTTTTCCGGTTTTTCTCAATATTGGTTTGGTCCTAAGGTAGGATTGAACTACATAAACCACGTGTACCAGGAGAATACCTACGAATCGGATTCTTTTAATGTCCCCAAGAATTTCAATTTTCATGCTGGGATGGCCTTCAGCTATACGGCCTCAGATATGTATGCTGTTTACGGTGAGTTGTTTTATGAGCGTATCGGAAAAAAAGTAAGGGATAAGCAAACTGATGGGCAACTAGTGAGAACGGAAATGACCAATCACTTTATTTCTGCTCCCGTTATGCTCAGGATTACTTTAGGCCGGTTACCTGTCCGTTATTATCTCAATGCAGGGCCCCGACTGTCTTATTGGGTTGCGGGATCCGGTAAAAGAGACCTGGATGAATTTGAAGAGTTCCTGGAAGTGGATGAAGTGGATTATAAGATTACCTTCAACTCCTCCAAAGCCAATGAAGCAGACCTGGGCCGGGCCCTGGTGAGTCAACCTAACCGACTACAGTTTGGCTTGACCGCCGGTGTTGGTATGATTTTAGAACTAATAGGAGAAAAGAGGTTACAACTTGACTTCAGATATACCTGGGTTCATAGCAACATGGGCACAAATAATGGGGAAGATGATGTGAATTTTAACAACGTGACGCACCAGGAAAACTTTGAATATTTTCATAATATAGCTACCGTAGGAGTTGCCTATTTATTTGGATACAATAGCAAACTTCGCAGAAAAGGGAAAAGCACAAACAAAAAGAGCAACAAGAAGAAAAAATAAGTTGCAGACTTGATGCAAAATGTGAAGAGTCCCTCTAAAAACCCGCTTTCAATTTTTGAGTTGATCTTTTTTCCTGATACTTCGAGATCAAAATACTTATATAACGCTGCTAAACTCCGTTTTTGACGTCCTGTCTCAGAAAAAAATCGCTACCTCAAATTCTTGAACTGGATTTAGAGGTGCCCTTGACCCGAAAAATTCTGGTGTTATTCATTGAGATGAGGTAACACGTTAAATATAAGGTAATTGATTTCGAATGAGATGACAACATCATTCCCCAAATTTGAGGAACCAAAAATCATTCAGAATGAATAGTAAACTACGGTAAATCCATTACTTGAATCAATCAGTCACTAGTTGTGGTGAATAATGCGGGTTAAACTACAATATTCACTATCTTCCTGGGCACAATGATTACCTTCTTTGGTGACGTACCACCGAGCCATTTTTGAATAGTTTCATTTGCCATGGCTCCTTTTTCAATTTCTTCCCTTGCTGCATCCCT
>JBCCXH010000484.1:0-4077 GCA_039192005.1 Bacteroidota bacterium | reverse complement strand
CCCGGCCTGATATAAGCTAAGAAATACGGTGTGTTGCCTTTCTTAAAAATAAATCAGACATAAAGACCTATTTCACGATTAGTTTTTGAGTGGAAACAGTGTTTATGATCTGTATTTTGACCAAATAAATACCAGGATCATAGTTCTTGCCTAGTTGGATCGTGGTGCTTTCGCCTCCCGGTATTTCCGTGTGATACATCACTTTCCCATCCAAGCTTAAAATGTCTACAAGAATTGGGGCAATGACATTAGGCGATTTTATCTGCAACTCACTGCCAGTAAGAGGGTTAGGAAATACCTGCACGCTTATTTTTTCGCCTTTTTCATGTGCTAAAACCTGCTCTTGACGGGTGGCCTCACCTGTTGCGATGATCGACCATAATTGGTTTTTATTGGTCGGTTTTGCCTCCCAGGTATGCACATTGCTTTGTGAGCCATTCGGTCCGGCCCCTGGTTTTCTATCCAAGGCTTGCGACAAACAATGGGTCGGTTTGAATACGTAGTACTCACCTACTTGTTCTAACTTCCACTTTTGATGTGCTTTAGTAGCCGCCTTCCATGTGCCTACGTTACTCGCATTATTGCATTCACCAAAGGGCACTTCCAGGTATCGTTCACAACAAGCCAGCTTCACCTCGTAGATATTATCTCCTAAGTGTCTGAACACCCAGCGCTGATCATCGCCATTACCTGGATTTACTGTAACGGTATTCCATTTTATTTCACTGTTCGAAGCTAAATACTTCCCATTAGCCTTACTCTGGATGGCGTATTTGCCGTTGGCGATCAATTGTCCTGCTGCCTGGTAAAAAGGCTTTACCATAATGGTGCCACTTCCTGTAAAACCAGTTCCGAGATCACTGGCTGTATAAACTCCTGGTGAAACAGGAGTTCCTTCAATGAATAGGTTTTGAAACTGATGGTTTTGTCCATTGATATCAAACGTCCCTCCTTTGTATAACAAACTTCTGCCTCTGGTAATAGCAAACCCAAACCTCAATATCCCCTCCTTGATTTCAATGTCTCCATTCCAGTTTCCACTAAGAAAAGTGACTTCAGGCTCGTCGATTTTAATTGGACCATCTCCCTTAAGCGCTCCTTCAAAAACAAGCGTTCCACTCTTTCCAATGCCTATTCCATTTTCTTCGACAATTACCTCACCTTTCCAGGTATTGGTGGCCCCACCATTAGAAAAAGTCAGTCCCCCACCATTGAAAATCACTTTTTTAATATCCACTACTCCATCTGCCGGCGTTTTCAATAAGAGATACGCTCCATTGGCTACTTTTAGCTGCTCGCCAGGGAAAACAGATGCCTTAGCTGTGGGAGTCCTTAGTGTGCCACTGCCTCCATAGGACCGATCCATCAGGTATTTTTTTCCTGATTGGGCTGCTTCCCCATCTTCCCACACAGCAGGATTTTCCCATGAGGTACCAAATGGACTATTCTTTGTTAGTAAAACCTCATCGTTACCTGCACCTGCAATGCGAACTTCGTACACTTCGTTTCCTTTAACATTGGAGTTTATTTTCACGGTAGCCTCATATTCCTTCTCCGAAGTTGGACGGAATCTCACCTTAAAAGTGGCCTGGTCGCCATAGTCGAGCTGTGCTAATGTAGCATCTTCAACCAGCGAAAATGCCGGGTCTCCTTCTATTTCTACTTTTGGAGTGCCGGTGAGCTTGAGGGGTACTTCATTAAGGTTTGTTATGGTATAAGTAATCTCCTTTGAATCATTCGGGCTGACTCTGCCAAACTGCTTTTCCCCTGTTACCTGCATCTCTGCATACCCGGCCATCCCGGAAAATGAAGTCCACCCTGGCTGGTGATCGACTGTCTGATCACTTACTATTATCAAGGCATGCTGGCCTTTGGCTAAGGTTGTTTGTGTAGGGACATTGGGCTGATACTTCGCTCGGTCGGTGATTCCTTTGGACAGCACGAAAGAGTCGTTTCCTGCAGGCAGTCGATTGCGCTGAAGGTTAACTTGTTTGTCATTCTCACCGGCATTTAACCATACTTGTAAGGACCTGGTTTTACCGATCATCTCCAACCCTATTACCTCCTTATCGCCCAGTACATTTACACGGGTTAGTTCACCCACATCGGCCCATATAGGTCGCACTTCCACAACAAAACGATATTCACTGGACGACGAATAAGTTTTTTCGGTACCGGCACTTGCAGGCTCTATCGATCGATCACTAAAGATCAGTTCAGTAGCAGGCAGGTCCGCTCTTCTGTAAGGCTTTAACGTATCCGTTAAACTCTGATAGTTTTTCTGATCATGGACGATAATCTCTAATTGCCCATACCGGTAATGTGTTGGGCTGAGCGTTTCTAATTCTTTGAGTGTTTCT
Organism: Bacteroidota bacterium; assembly: GCA_039192005.1. Lineage (GTDB taxonomy): Bacteria > Bacteroidota > Bacteroidia > Cytophagales > Cyclobacteriaceae > Ekhidna. The sequence goes on along the minus strand of JBCCXH010000484.1, from coordinate 1,717 downwards.
GCTCCCGTTGATCCCCCGGAAATCAATCGCATGGCTCCATGTATGGCATAGGCTTTTGCATTGTCTCTCTTAGGGACTGTGGATACTAAACCGATGATTCTGTCTTCAAGCCCAATCCACATTTGCCGACCGTTCCAATCAGAGTCCGGCCCTTTGTATGCTGGTAACTTTATTTGTGATATTCCAAAAACAGACGTACCAACGCTGTAGTTTTTGGAAACAGTGGTGGTAGATACCTCATCGTCGGTAAGCTCAGCAAAAGCTGAATTCTTGTTCTCCTCCTGTGGAGTTACCCATATTCTTGGAGTCACGTTTACCAAAATAGAATTTACTCTTCCATCTTTTGAGTCTACGGTCATCGCGCCCATCAGGGTCTGATGACCTCCCGACCAGGCGCGATAGGAGCCGGCATAGGTAAAGTCTCCATACCATGCTCTGGGGCCACCAATATTCCGATCGGTAATCGTATAATTATCTGGTAATGGGAGTGCAGGAATATTAGCGTTATACCAAACAGCCTCATACTTTCCTTTAATGCCACCTGAAAGCGAGCCGGATAGCTTTTCGTTTCGATCGAGGAGGCCTCGTACGTAAGCGTTATTGGTCAATGTGGCTACCGCTTCCATGCCTGCCTCCGTTCCTTTCTGTATGTTCCACCTGTAGGTTTTAGAAAATGGCGAGGTCCAGAACTCATCGGTACGTCCGGTAGCAGGTCCTTTCCACTGACTTCTCTCGATTGCTTCGCGCAGCGGCTCATAACCTGTCTGTTCATACATGATGAGCCAGATTTTGTATAACACATTATGATAATTTACTGAGGGTCTGCCATCTCCATGGTAGGGCATGGCACCATCTAATCGTTGCATTTTTATGCACTTGTCAGCATGCCTGAGTACGCGGCTCACGATCTTTTGATCATTTAAATAGAAACCTATATTTAAAATACCCAGCATGCGCGCACTTTCTATGTTATAATTCCAGGGATCCGTCCATTCATCACTGCTTCCCTTTGCGAAAAAACTTCTGGCGGCTTGTATCATGTTATCCCATGATCGTTTTTGACTAGGTAAAAGTAAGTTTGGGTATAGCTCAACTATTTCATAAAACAGGGGAAAAGCTTGTTCAACGGAGAACTGATCATACCAGTGGTCAAATAGTTTACCTAATGTAACCTGAGAATTTAAACTAACAAGATCGGCAAAAGTATGCATGCGCCTAAGTGATCGCTTGAGAAGTTCTGCGTTAAGGTGCATGGGGCTTTGTTCGTGAGCAAATAACCAAAAGTAATTTTGTGCAAGATATGTAGCACTTCGAGTCCCAAAGGAACCGTTTATGCCATCATAAACGGGCTGCGTAGGAGTGGTTCTGGGCCATTCGTTGTCAGGGGAAGTAATAGCAGTGTTTGCATCGTCTACCATTTTGTCGAGGTAAGGATTACCTACTACAGTAAGTAAAGGGTTGTAACCCGACAAATTTTTAGGTTTGGGGTTCCTTTCAATAAAGAAGTTGGCGTCCTGATTAAGTGCGTCTTGAATATCTAACAGGATATCTTCAGCTTCTTTATCATAATTAACATTTACCGCATTAGAAGCCTGCTCCAGTGCGAGCTCCAATACCGCTTTTTTTACCTGATCTGACTGGGTAGCAGCCGGCAATGAATTGACCGAAACTTTCAATTGTTCAATACGATCTGAAATAGGTTGAGCAACTGAAAATT
>JBCCXH010000483.1:0-4080 GCA_039192005.1 Bacteroidota bacterium | reverse complement strand
GATACCTATGTGATGAAGGTTCCGGGGATGTCTGGTATGCTACAGCCAATTAGGTTTGATAACCCGAGTGCGGTTGCGCAATTTGGAAATAACAAGTACTATGGATCTAATATCGCACTTTCCAAGCTTCGTCTGGTTGAGCCAAGTACTTCAAAAGTTCAATTTATGTTGTATGGAGAACGATCGAACTATTATTCAAAACATAAGGATTTAGCCAGAGCAGATGATGGTGGATTCAATCCACCAAAAGGGCTTTTTGCAGAATATGCGAGAAGATTTGTAGACCCTAATTTCCCTTCCACAACACTAGCAGCACCTTACATCAGGGAGCAGCCTAGGCTAGAAACGATTGAATCAGATCGGAAAGGTTTTGAAAGCGGGAAGTTATTCACAGGTTCCCATGTAGCATGGTGGAGTAATAAAGAAATAAGAGAAGGAATAGCTGCTTTACAGGGATTCATGCATCATGATGATTATTCAAAAAGATTGAACAATCACCAGTATACGCATTCGACTAATTCTTACCCTGAAAATGGGATCGGAGGTTTTATGATTACAGACATTAATGGTTTTACTTATCACTTCTCCATTCCGGTATATGTCCTGGAAAATGAGCGTATTTACTCTATTGGGATAGACTACTATGAATCAAATCAACTTTTGGATCCTTATGCTTACAAATGGTTGTTGACAGGAATTACAGGCCCGGATTTCATGGATAATGGATCAACCCCCTATCAAATAGATGATAAGGATAATGGATATTTCGTGAAATTTAAATATGGAAAATATAGTGATCGTTTTATAAGATCTGGAGGTACAGTAAATACTCCTGAAAACGAAGACGCATCTACTCGTACAAAAATTGTTCGTCAAGAGTATTTTCTTAATGAAATCTCTACTAAAACACATACTGCATTATTCTTGAAAAGTAGTCGAGAGGATCTTGTTTCCAAAGGCCATGTAGAGCTTAATAATGAAGCAGGGAAAAAGTTGCTTAAACTAGATGAGGTAATTGTGCTTAGGAATGCGGATCTGAAAAACCTGGCACTATCATATGGTAACAGCAATAATTATTCAGATAATGTATTACTTGGTAATGATATTAGTCATGTGGCTGATGCTTTTAAAAATAAAACGTTGGCTTCTGTTTCATTCGGTCAGGATTATAGTCTTAACCAACCTTTTGTGTCGAGGCTTACATTAAAGTCGACTCAAAGTTATGGGTTTAAAAAGGTTAAAGCTATTCCACCATACCTTTTTAATTATTCTTTTAATCCCTCTTCAGGAACCTTTGATGCATGGGGAATGCATCAAAAAAAGAATACAGTAGATATAGAATCATATAAGCGCACTTCGTCTTCAGAAGCAACAGCTTGGTCACTGGATGAAATTATTACACCAAGGGGCGACCGGGTCAGGATCAGCTATGAATCTGATGATTATTCCTCTGTTATGGGAGAAGCAATAGAAGAAAGTGTAACAGAAAGGTACGGGGGAGGAATAAGAGTTGCCGAAATCAGCCAGAGAGATATCTATCAAGGCACCACGCTGACAACACAATACCGATACACGCAAAATGGAGAAGTTGATGGTAACTCATCAGGAGTCATAACTAACGAACCGCCATTTATACTGGGAGAAGACAGGGTTAATGATGACTTGTTCGGGTTCAGTGATAATCAACTCGTTTATAATCGTGTAGATAGGATTCAATTGTCTTCTGATAACAATCAACTGTCGAGAACTACGATGAGGTTCCGAACACCTAATACCTCAATGATCAAAATAGATACCCTTTTAAGTCGTGATGTATGGGTACAACCCGAAGTCATTTCTGGAAACCATAAATATGGATATCGGCAAAAAGAAAAAGTTTATGATATACAGTACCATGACATGTCCATTGGGTTGCCAATAGAAACTCTTCAATTTGATAAGAATGACATCTTAGTAGGTAAAACCGAATATTCTTTTCGGGAAGCTTCTTATGGCAAAATTACTCAAGGCCTTCACCTTTATGATTTTACCTATCAGAATTATTTAGAAAATAGATCGGACGTTGAAAGTTTGAATAAGAATTTGAGGGCAAGATACATTAATACAGTTATTTCCAAAATCCCGTACGAACTGACCAACATGAAATTTTATGATGTGGCCAAAAACAGGCATCAAGAGACGGTTTTTACTAATCATAACTTTTATTCAGGATTAGCAATGACGACCATTGCCAATGATGGTTATGGAAATAAAATAGCGACCGTTAATCGACCTGTATTTGAAACCTCTGTTTTAAGTCAAATGGGGCTAAAACATAAGGGGGGCAAAAATCAACTTTCATCCATCGCAGAGGAATTTGTATATCGGGTTAAAAATACTTCAGATGATCTCACAGTGCATCAACCTGAGTTTGATGGAATCTTACATGGAAGCGTTCAAACTTTTTCACGTTTTGGAGAAAGTTGGTTGCCATATCGTAATTATGTATTGAATAGAAACTCAGTTGATGGAGATGGTTTGGTTCCACTTTTATCGGATTTAGAAAAATTTGATTATCAGCAGGAGCATCAGAATGGGATATGGCTAAAAACCAATGAGGTTTTGAAATATGGAAATTTCTCCAACATGATGGAAAGACAAACTACTAATGGTCGCTTTGAATCAATAAGGTACGATGGAGATCAGAGTAGGATCATTGCAACTGCAACCAATGCCAGATTAAGTGATTTTGTTTTTAGCAGCGCAGAGCTACCCCTGAATGGAAGCTCATTTACAAATGGCTTATCTATTGGGGGAGGTGTCCGTTCAACGATTGCACACTCTGGTGATTTTAGTTTGGAAATACCTTCAGGTCAGTCAGGATATGCATTTGAAATACCTATCGATGAAAAAAACAATCATAAGACCTTTGAAGTGATCTGTTGGGTGTATCACCAGAGTTCGCCTTCGTTTCAGTTGGAATACACCATTGATGGAGCTTCTTTTTCAGAAGTTGTCAACCTTAACACAACAGATCATGTACTAGTGAATGGATGGTATCAATACCGATACCTGATCCCTGTATCTGTTGGTTCACTGGCATCAGGAAGTAAGCTTTCAGTGAGCATCAGTAATGCCGATAATACAAGCATTTATGTAGATGACTTCAAGGTGGGTCCGGTAGACAGTGAAGTTTCCTGTCTTGTTTACGATGAGATGGGCAATCCAGCTTATACCTTTTCTTCCAATCATTTTTACGTTAGAACTACATATGACGCGTTTGGACGCGTTGCTAAAATACACGAAGAGACTAGGGACGGAGTCTTTTTAAGGGAGCATATTCATTACAATTTCGGTCAAAACTGATCTTCCAAGTGTATAACCTATCCATAACTCTTCACCAATAAATGAATTAATCAGATGAGACTTTTCACTTCCCTTAAACTTGTTGGATGTGCTAATCCAATAAAATCGAACTTTTTAGTTGTAGGAAATTACCAAGCTAAACAAATTATTCCGATGCTTAATAAAATTCAAAAAGCCATTGTTACGCTATGGGTGCTAATGTCAATGCTACCTTTATGGGCAGCGAATGATGACACCAAATCAAATGGAATTCGAAGTGATTGGAAGCATTCGATTTCGGTCGGATTAACAACTTCTGAAGAAGAAACCGGCTGCGAGACTACTGGCCATGAAAGTGAATCATATTCAGATGCAGACCGTGGTGGTTCAGTTGTGGCAAACCTTCGTTGGGATCGCAATGATTTTGTAGAAGAGTACATTGTACAGTATACCCAAAACGGCGGCCATACAACCTTACCAGCGACGACGGATACGACAGTTTTCATTGAGAACCTACTTGCAGAGACTCCTTTACAATGGCGTGTCCGTACGAAATGCAATGGAGTTTGGACATCATTTCCTGGTTGGCAGGAAACGTTTACGACGTCATCAGGTTCGAGTTGCGAGACTACTGGTCATGAAAGTGAATCATACTCAGATGCAGGCCGTGGTGGTTCAATTGTGGCAAACCTTCGTTGGGATCGCAATGATTTTGTAGAAGAGTACATTGTACAGTATACCCAAAACGGCGGTCAT
>JBCCXH010000482.1:0-4110 GCA_039192005.1 Bacteroidota bacterium | reverse complement strand
GCTTTGACCACTGGCAGCAATTCCAGCACTTGCGAATGAAACGCTTAATTGAGGGTTGTCCGGATCAAAACCGGATGTTGAAGAAAAAGTTGGGCGTAAACCCGAGCAGGTTCGTGTCTATGGAGACGATCCTTACCTGATCTTCTTCAATCGAATCCTGAGTTGAGCTTTCATCGAAGATGAACTGCCTGACAAACCTTCTGGACTTAATGTTCCTTCTGTCCAGCATATTGAAAAGCGTAATTCCCAACTCACCACTCGCCTTTCCGATAGAGAAGGAGTATTTGGCAGAGAGGTCTATTCGGGAGTAGTCAGGGAGGCGTTCCTGATTGATGCGGTCCAGATCATACAAGAGGTCGCTTTCAGGATCTTCTGCTGGTGGAGTAAAAGGCCTTCCGGAGCCGTAAATAAGGATTCCCGATAGTTCCCATTTACCAAGTTTGAAAATAGTGGCAAGGTTGATTTCGTTTCGCTGATCTAACGCAGAGGAATAATGTACATTTTCGTTTAAGAACCAAAATTGATTTTCTGATTTACTAAGCGAGTAGCTAAGCCAGGAGGTAAACCGTTTTCCCCGGTACTTGGCAAAAAGATCCAACCCCTTTGACGTGTTTTCCCCTGAGAAATCTGACGCTTCATTTTGGCTTAACTCCAATGTGGAAGGCACCAAGTTGAAGAACTGCCTTTCCAGAATTCCCGTCGTATTTTTTTGGTAATACTCTACATCAAATGTCCAACCGTCAAAAGAAAAGTCCGCCCCGAAAATGAGGTGCATGGACTCCTGGACCGGGATTTGATCCCCATCGGACAGTACCCAGAAAAACTCGTCACTGTTTTCAAAGAAAGACAGCGAAGTCTGGTTGACAAACTGGTGGTGATAAGAAGCTGCGCCTTTTAAATGGAAATTTTCGGAGACGGCATAGCGTACATCAAACCTTGGTTCGAAGTACCATCTGTCCGACGGCTCATAGAAACTGGTTCTTATGCCAATGCCGGACGTCACCTTTCCCGTGTTGATCTCATAGTCGCCGTAAAAACTCAAAATGTCAGTAGATACGTCCAGCGTATCACTCACGAGGGTGTTTTCCGTTGAGAAGTCTTCAAAGAAAAGCTGATCCGACTGGTAGAACGTAGAGATGGCGTTCCATTCCGTTCCGACACTTAGCAGGTTGTTTTTTCCCATCGTAACTTCATGATTGGACCTGAAGGTAAGATCACTGACCGAGCTTTCTACGTCATAGTTGAAAAACTCTACCACCGAATTGGCTTCTATGGTATCAATATTGAATGCTACTTCATTGAAGAATTGTTCGTTGATGGAAAGACTGCCGTCATCCGAATAGCTGGAGGCGCTGAGGGTAAAATCTCCTTTCCAGGTGTCTGAAAACATCTTTTTCCAGCTAAGGCTCGTGCCTATGTTGGACCAGTTTGCCTGATCGTTGATGCGGTATTCCGAAAACTCGTCACCCTCTTCAAAATCTCCACTGTAAAAATCTTCGCTCAGAAACAGGTTAACATCCAGTACAGAACGCTCGCTAAACTGATGTTGGATTTTCCCATTGAAATCATAAAAATCGATGGAAGGAAACAAGTCCAGCCCTACTACGTCACTGCTGACGGACTCCAAAAACCCGTCCCTGCTGGAAGAAAGAAAATCCTTATAAAGGTTGGTTTCCAATACGTCGGTGAGTGCTTTCCTGGCTCCAAGGAGTAATGACGTTTTACTACTTAGTGGTGTTTCGATATACCCATTGACCGAGAGCGTATTAATTCCGAACCCTCCTGCCAGACGATCCAGCGATCCTGCTTTTCCGGCCACGTCTACCACGGAGGAGGTCCGGCCACCATACTCGGCACCAAACCCGCCTTTGTAGACGTTGACGTTGTTGATCACATTGGGGTTGATGGTAGAAAAAATGCCAAACAGGTGATCCAGGTGGTATAAGTTAAAGCCGTCCATCAAGACCAGGTTTTGTGACGGGTGCCCGCCTCTGACTGCCAGCCCGGAAGAGGACTCGTCGGTGGCACGTATCCCGGGAAGTAGCTGTATGGATTTAAAAACGTCCGTTTCACCCAGTGTGGGGAGCGCATCAAACTGATCAGGATTCATGCTAAAAAAGCCCGGCTTTCCAACCAGTTCGTTAAATTCCTTAGAGTTCAAGATCACTTCCTGCAAGACGGTAGGTTCCTGCTCCAGCGAAAGTACGATGTGGTCCTGGGCAGGAGGGATCTCCAGTTCGATTGGTTTATAGCCAATGTAGCTGATCTGAAGGGTAAGGGTGTCTTCTCTCGGTGGGAGGGAAAACTCCCCGCGCTGATCGCTGATGGTTCCCTTGTTGTTTACCTGAACGTGTGCAAAGGCGAGGGGTTTGCCTGTGACGCTGTCATTGATTTTTCCGGCCAGTCTGGTGGGTTTGAACTTGCTTTTTTGAGGGATCAAAAGATAGACCCCATCTGAAAGCTGGATCTTAAATGGAAACCCTTCAAATAGCTCACTTAGCAACTCTGCTTCCGATGCTGCTTTTATTCGTTTGTTTATGCTATGGCTTTTTAGGGCGTTGGGGTTATAGGAGAACTTGAACTTATGCTTTCTGGATAGCTCCTTTACGGCATCGTGCAAAGAAGAGTTGGTGAAATCAACGTCGTACTTATTTTGCGAGTGAAGGATAAAACAGACAAACAAAGAAAAGAAAAAGACGATCCTTCTCATGGCATACCTATTCGTTGCTACTCCAGACAGCAAAGGTTTTTTGTCCGGTCTTTTGGTAAGACAGCCCTAACGGCAGGCAGACCATTTCCAATGCGTTTTCAAGATTCGTGTTATTGAAATAACCTGAGAAATACTGATTATCGGTATCATCGTACTCAATGGTGATATCAAATTGTCTTTGTAGCTCTGCAAAAACCGCTTGGATGGGTTGATTGTCAAAATACAATTCGCCGAATTGCCACTTCCCGATAACATCAGGAAGTCTGTTGATTTGCCTGACGGTATCCGCTTCCAGACGAACCATCTCTCCCGGACCGATCACCTGGTGAAAGGATTGGGTAGGAATCGATACACTGACCTTTCCGGTTTTGCAAGCGACTTCAAAGGTTTCCTCTCTTGCAAAAACATTAAACGAGGTTCCCAGTACTTTGACCATTCCCCACTTGGTTTCCACAATAAAATCATCTCCTTTGGCCACTTCAAAAAACGCCTCTCCATCCAGGGCGATCTCCCTGTTCTTGCCAGAAGCGTAGGTGATGGATGATTGCGCATTGATCGAGATTTTCGTTCCATCCGGAAAAAGTTCGGTTTTCGTTTCTCCTGATGCGGCCAGTACCTGAACCTCTTCGGCGCGCTTAAGAAAAAGGATGGAAAAAGAAAGTAAAATGGAAAGGCCGGCTGCAATCCCGACAAGCGACCATGGACGGATTTTACGCGTTTTGTTTGTATTGTCCGAATCGTCTGTTGACGCTTCTATCTGATCCCAGATAGCCGTTTTTGTTTTTTTGAAAGGAATACGAATCTGATCCGATTTCCGAAGAAAATCAGCGAGTTCATCCTGGACATCACTTTCCTGGTGATTGAGGAGATCTTTGTATTTGTCTAGCTCATCCATTTTATATCTTCACGCCAATTTCTTTCTTCACAATACGAAGTGCTTTGCTCATGCGTTTCTCTATTGCTTTGACACTTAACCCCAGGCGTAATGCAATTTCGTCATATTTCAGTTTATCGATACGGTTCATCAGAAAAACCTCCCGGCATCCATCCGGCATGGCTTCAATGACCCGATTTAGTTTTTCTTCAAATTCCTTTTCTTCCAATAAAAACTGAGGAGAACTGTACTCGGTGCGGTTTTGTGATACCACTTCATTTTGATGCGTGCCTACAACCTGTTGATGTTTAAAATGGTTAATCATCAAATTGTTGGCAATCGTATACAGCAAACTTTTCACGGTATCCACCTTGATTTGATCACGCTTTTCCCAAACCTTGATAAAAACTTCCTGAACAAGGTCTTCAGACAAGTCTATGTCTCTGGTTTTATAGTATAAAAATCCCCGTATGGACTCAAAATACTGGTCATAGACCGTTTTAAGATCATCTTTCGTAAAGTTTTT
>JBCCXH010000481.1:0-4113 GCA_039192005.1 Bacteroidota bacterium | reverse complement strand
CTGAATACATCAGGATTTTCCAAAATGTGTGCTATTTTAACATTAATAACTATGAAAAACCAACGTAAAGGTTAATAAAGAACAGTATTCCGTAAAAGATTTTTCAACCAAGACCGGCATCCATTGTAATAAATCCAATCTTAACAGCAAAAACCCGGCAGTCATTGAAAATTCCATACCTCTATGGTCCTTTCACTGACAGGAAGGTCAGCTCCATCTTTTTTGAGCTTTTATCAGGATGTTTGGAAGAATACACGAGTTTGATCGTAAAGCAAACCCCAAAATCACGACGTGAGCAAACAGGTGAACTGGATTGATTTTGGACAGCACTTTTGGTGTGTCAATAGGTGACCGGATCACGATTGACAAGAAGACAACCCGATTGCACATATAGAATAGTAGAAGTAGAAACGCTGCTATCGCCTTCTAAAAAGGTCCCGCTTTTGGTTCTGACTTGTCCGGTTAAGTAATCAAAACCCATTGATCAACTTCATAAATACATCTTTCCTACTTCTGGCAATGGGTACGTTTTTTCCATCTTTCATCTGGATAAACCCTCCTTCCCTTCGGTCATACTTCCTGATTTGATGGAGGTTAATCAAATGTGAGCGATGCGAGCGAAAGAAATTTTTCTCAAGAAGCATCTCCTCAAACTCACCAAGTGTCTTTGAGATGGTAATGTCAGACCCGTCTACCAGCGAGAACACCGTGTAGTTACTTTCGGATTTGCATTGAACAATGTCCTGAATGTCGACAAAGTGAATGGCCTGACTGTCTTTCAAAATCACCCGATTGACATCGTGCTGCTCCATGTCCAGGGTTAGTTGGCTTAGCTGTTCTTTTGAAGTAGTCGTCTCTTTTTTTTGAACCGCCCTTTTGATAGCATGATTAAATTCCAGAGGGTTTATGGGCTTCAGGATGTAGTCGATGGCATTGAATTTAAACGCTTTGATGGCAAACTCATCGTACGCAGAGATGAAGATGAGTTGGAAATCAACCGTTTCCAACCGACTGAGAAAGTCAAAACCGGTACCGTTACCCAGCTGGATATCGAGTAGCAAAAGGTCTATATCGTAATGATCGACACACTTCAACCCTTCATCAATGGTCGATGCCTCTAAGAGATCAAAGGTTTCTAATGAAGAGCGATCAAGGTAGGCCGCGATCGTTTTTCGGGCGCTTTCCTCGTCGTCAAGTAATAAAATGTTCATCTGGCAGTAAGTAGTTGAGTAGGTAAGGTAAGGTGAACGCGAAACCCTTCGATTTCGCCCATTGCATTTTTAATGTTGTTGGCGCTGAAACCCACCTTTCCATTTGCTTTTTTCAACGAGGCCAATCGTTCACGGGTGATCTGCGTAGCAAGTGATTGATGGTCGCTATGATGATCAGCTGCTTCCATCCCCACCCCATTATCAGTTACATAAAGGGCAACCCGATCACTTCCGACCTTTTCAAATTTGATTGTCAATTTGTTATCGGCTTGCTTCCTGAAAAGACCATGTTCCAGTGCATTTTCAATAAAGGGCTGAGCAAACATCGGTGGCACGCCATGGTAAACCAGGTCCAGGTTTTCATCGATCACGATGTCATAATCAAACCGATCCTTAAACCGCATTTTTTGCAGCTCCAGGTATTTGGTCAATAGGTTGACTTCTTTTTTTAATGTAATAAACGATTCCCTGGAATTTTCCAGTATCTCCCTCATCAGGGAACTGAATGTCCCCATGTAATGGCTGGTTTCCTCCGCATTGTTCCGTTCAATCAAGTACCGCTGAATGGCAATCATGGAATTGAAAATAAAATGCGGGTTAAGCTGGGACCGCAAAAAACGCTGTTCAAGCTCATTGGCAGTCTTCGCTTTTCTGTTACGGTCGTTTTGATAATATAGAAACCCGCCCAGCAACAGGACAATCGCACCAAGACCGCCAATCATCAGTTGATTGTTCCTTTCGGAAAGTTTTAAGGACTGGATCGTGGCCTGTTGATTGAGGGAGGCGATTTCCTGATCTTTTTGTCGAACCTTAAATTCAATCTGCAATTTCTGATGTGCTTTTTCCCGCTTTACGTTCATCAGCGAATCTTTCAGCATGATGTATTGGTTTTTGGTGTTCAATGCCGCAGCGTAGTTTCCGGTTTGCTCCAACGTCCCGGCCTTGATTTCCAGCAGGTCTACCCATATAGGGAGAAAAGTAAAATGGTTTTCGCAGATGTTAAGACCCCGATCAAAATAGGTAAGCGCATCTTCCCACCGCTGAGTGAGTTGGAATACCTGACCGATGCGGTGGTGGAAAATCGCCCGAATCCTCAGGTCAGCACCTTGCTTAATGACTTGCAGCCCCTTTTTGTAAAACGCTAACGCTTCCTCGTAGTTTTCTCGCTTCAGTTGAAACTTGCCCAGGTTTACGTAACAGTAAGCCGTTTCCTTAATAAACTTGCCGCGTTCCGCTTTTTGAAGCGCCTGCAAAGTAAAGACTTCGGCACTGTCCAGTTGGCCGGCATGGTAATAGACATAACCAAGGACAATGAGGTTGTTGATACCACTCATTTCTTTGGCTTCGGAGTCAACCGCACGTTCATTTTCTTTCACAGCCATTTTCAGGTATTTCTTTCCGATCTCAGGATCGCCGTTTGCGGTCAGGGTACTACCCATCGTATTGTAGCAACTTGCTACATCTATGTATTTATTCAATGACTGAAATATTTCAAGGCTTGTGGTAGCCATGGAGATGGCTTCATCGTATTCACCGCCTATGGTTTTATAGATGGATTGTATGAATATGCCTTTCGCGTATGCATACTCAAAGCCAAGTTCTTTGGCCCTTTTCGTGGTAATTAAAACAAGTTCGTATTTAAGGTCGTCCGGGAAGTGCTCATCGAGTGATACCGCCTCGTAAAACGCATCAAAATCCGCTGGGTTGGTCGTGCCGATCAGTACCTGACGAATGCTGTCGTAATGGGTTTTTAACTCACCATCGGAGGAAGCAAATAAACCGAATGAGTTGAGTAGGAACATGGCGAACCAGAGAAAAGTAGCAAGTTGCTTTATAAAGTTTGGTAGGGTTTTCATGGTGTGATCGGGTTTAAGGACGTCCATTTTCAGGGAATGGCTGCCCCGCTTTTTACTCGTGAAAGTGAATACGCTACCACTGAATCATCAGGATATCCGTGGTAGGTAACCGTATCTCCCGCATATGAATAATCCACTTGTATGGTCAGGTCATCGCCGCCGCACGCCGGAATTCCGGGAAGCGTATAGTAATAGGATTGGTTATTGCCATTTGCATCGCGCCTTATTCGTGCTATCTGAGCAGTAATCAAAGCAACCAACTGCGGATTGACGACGCCTTTTCCTGCATTGAACTTACTACCGGGAGGACCGCCGGGGAAATGCTTATCTCCATGAGCATCATAAGTATAGGTTGCAGCTGTCGTTGCCACTTCATGATCTATTAAGGGCCTCAGCTCCCTAAGAAGTTCTCCTCTCGACATCCCGTTATAGAGGTTGAGATTGCTGGCAGCAATGGCTGCATCCAGCATTTGGAGTGTTGCACCACGCGCCTGATACTGCGCCGGGATCATGCCCCTGACAGGTGGGTTCAGTAACGCAAGGGCAGCATTTAAAGCCGCCTGAGTAGTAATCGGTGCGAAATTCGTATTCAGCATTCGCTGAACCGTTTTTTGACCAGAGGATACGGGAAAAACGCGACGTCGTTGATGACCATCCGCCAATTCCTGTAATTGGTGCCTTTGTATGACTTCATACGAGTTTCCTACCAGTCCGCCCTCCTCTTTCGGAGTATAGTTATTAGCCAGTGATTGTAGTTTTTGCATCTGAATGGACTCAGGGCGGTGGTCTTCAGATGGAAGGTTAGTGGCATTTCGGGTTGAACCGTGTACGGGTTGCATAGACGCAAAGCGGCTCGCAGTATCTGGATTTTTAGCAGCGGAAGTCTGTTTCATTGTATCCTTAAGTTACATGTATTGCACTTAACTTTTATTGAACAAGTACAACTTGTTAAGCGATACTACTTTTTTCCTCTCTGATTATGAAACATCTACGGGTTTATTGACTAAAAATACCCTAAATAGGGTAGTACGAATACGTTATTTGCG
>JBCCXH010000480.1:0-4115 GCA_039192005.1 Bacteroidota bacterium | reverse complement strand
TTTAAAGAACTTGATATACTCCCTTCTTTAAAAAAAGTCAGTGAAGAAAAAATTGGGTTAGATCAAATAATCCCAGAAAAAATTATGGTAATTGGGAATTTTGATTGTGATGTGCCTATATGTCTGGATTTGAGATATCAAGGATCAGCACCAGTGATTTATTTAAAGAATAATTACTGGGTACAGATAGCACCTAGTTACAACGTATTTATTTCTTTGATGAAAATTTAAAAAATTAGCCAAGCTTGCGCAAGCGTGTCGCTCGTACCTAAGAAGCTTGTTTCGAAGTCACGAAGCGCAAAAGTACATCCCGTAAGATTGGCCGATTATGAGTTTAAGCATGGATGCTATTCCACATAAAATTGGGCCGTATTGGATGCTGGCAAACCGCTGATGGTATTTCCGGAAAACTGAAGCGTATACATACCTTTTTCATGGATGTCATATCCCTCCAATGTGATGGAACAGGTTGAGGTCTTGCCCGGTTTAAGGCTCGTATGATCTTTTTCAGTAGGAGACATTCGTTTTCTCATTTTTCCCTGATAAGGAATCTCATCTTTTCCCCGGTACACGGTAAAGATATTGTTCTGTATGCCTTCAAACGGCGTATGATACGTACAGAATGACGCAGTAGCATCGGATACATTCTCTACGGACATGGATAAGGCAACAGGCTCATTCACTTGATACGTTTCCTGATTCAGTTCGATGATCACCTGCAAGGGGTGATCAGGGACTGCCTTCGTCTGCATGTCTTCCGTCTGCGTTGCCGGAAGGATATTTGCCTCTTCATCTTCTTTTCGCCATACCTGGCCTTCCCGGTATTGGTGGTTTTTATCTCGATAAGAAAAAGTAGACTCGTCATACCGGAAGGTGTTCGGGTCAGCGTTCTCAACGACCCTGCCCTGATAATAGACATGTAGGTCATCCTTGATGTATTCCGAACTGATGGTAACCAATTTATCCGGGTTGATGTCATCAATGAGTTGCCCTCGGTAGTAGACCTGATGCTCGACGGATACATGATTCTCGTCATGAAATTTAAGCGTATTTTCATTGGAATACGGAAGTCGAATCAGTTCCCGAACCTCTTCCCTTCTGAGGTAGTCAAGAAAGAAAAAAACGTGAGATGCGTCCCGGACGTACCTTTCATCCACTTTCTGAAAACTGGAAACATCTGCTGCTATCGGCTCAAAAAGGTCTTGAAAATAGACATAGACACGGTTTTTATCTGAGGCAAAATACTCATTAATCGGTTGGAAGGAAGCATAATCTACGTCAATCCACTCGTCTTGATAAAAATGAGACTGATCATCCTTTGCCCAATTCATGTCCAGTTTAACATAAGAGTCAGGGTTTGCTTTTTCAATCACGTTAGTCGTCAACTCATAAGCGCCATCTCGGATATCCCGATCAAAAACATAAACGTGGCGATCATCCAGGCCAACGTGCCACATCCAACTGGCCGACTTCGCATGGAAGCTTTTAAGGTCCAAATCCGGATGTTTGATTTTAAGCCATTGGTAATAGGCGTGATGCTTATCCATGCCGATGTGTGTATTGAAGACCAGAAAGCTTTCAGCATCGGCACCTAAGGATGTTTTCCCCAGCTCAAACCAGTTGCCCATGGAACTGTAGATGACGTCCGTTTTAGACTTGTTATAGTAAAAACTATCCGAAAGTTCGGGGTCTACCGGCTTTCCCAACGGACTACATGCCTGGACAAGCCACATGACAGGGGCAAAGAGAATTTTTAAAATCGTTTTCATATTCACTGTATTAAGGTAGTCATATTATGAATGGCTTACCATTCATTCTCAAAGTATTCCGTACCATCGTAAGTAATGTAACCAGCTCCACCGTCCGTTTGTACAAAGGCCAACCCGTACTCAAAACGATGAGCCAACTGGTATTGTGGGGGAATGACTTCCTTACCGGCTCGGTCAATAAAGCCATACCTGAAGACACCTGAAATGCTTCCCGATGCCTCCATCTCCTCTGGGGTTTTTCCGAAGTTGAGTTGCTCATCCGGTATCGAAACCAACGATAACCCTTCACAATACGGATCGATGACCACGTATTTGGGCGGGACGATTTCCTTTCCTTCCATATCTGCATAACCGAGGAACGGACCTTTTTTGATCGGGATGCGATCCGCTTCGATGGTGTGTAAAACCTGTCCCATGGCTCGGGGTAGGTCATACGCAATAGGGAGGATAAATTGGCCATCGGGTTTAACAAGCCCCCATTTGTCGTTTGACATGACGTGGGTGAACCCCCACTCATCCGGGCCAAACATCCGAACAAATCGCTCACTGACCGTCTTTCCTTCCGTGTCGATGAAATAGATGAATTCATTCTCAAATACACAACAAACACCATTATTGAAATCCATGACATCCTGAAACTGGAAGTCGATGACAACATGGCCCTGATCATTTACAAATCCAAATTGACCATCTTTTTGTGCAGCCACCAGCCCATCCCTTAACTCACCCATCTCGGAAAACTGAGGGTCAATCATCCACTTTCCAGAGCGGTCGATGGCTCCCCACAGTTTACCGTTTTTGCACGCAGCCTGACCATTTGAAAACCCTCTTATCTGATCAAATTCCGGTGGAATGATCTCTTGACCGGATGAATCCAACAGCCCCCATTTTTCTGATTTTTTGAATGGCCAGTCCCCATTTTCCGCGGCTTCAATGTCATCATAACGTTCGTCACATACTACTTTCCCTTGTCTGCTGATCAACCCCCAGCAGCCCTGCCGTTTGAATGGCGCAATGCCGTCCTGATAGGGTTTGATTGCTTCCAGTTTCCTGATGACTCCGCCAGGCATTTCGGGATGTTGAGAAGAGGCCACAGCCCCTTTCCACCCCTTATTTACGGCATAAGAAAAGGCATCCGTTTCGGAAGAGAATGTAACGTCGGCGAGTATTTTGCCATGTACCGATACCAATCCGTACGTTCCCTGATGATAGATGGTACAGGTGCCGTTATCATTCATAAATGTTCCGGTGATGATGCTACCCACTTCCTCATAAGCAGCAGGCAGAATTTCATTTCCATTACGATCGATCAGCCCGGAAAGACCGTTCTTCGTTACACGAGCAATGTCTCCGACAAAAGGATACGTTTGGTCGTAGTTTAAATCAATTTTAATGTTTTTCTCACGATCCGAAAACCCCCACTTTTCGCCGCTTCTATAGGGAATGAGAGTTGGAAAAAATTGTGTCATGAACGGTCAGTATTTGATGTCTTAATCTAAGATAGAGAATGTTACGGCGAATCGTTCGTTTAATCGCTTAACTGGCGAGTACGTATTTACTATCTTTCTTAATACGACCAATGCATTGTCACATGAGTGAACGTAATGACATAAAGAAAGAAAATCAATTCTGGTGGGTTGATCGATGGATTTTCAGGATACTTCATCCTCTTCTTAAGTGCTTCCAGTCCGAAAAGGAAAAAAAACCAAAGGTTAAAAAAGTGCAAAAAGAGCTGTACGGATCTAGTGAGCCATGTTATTGCGGCAGCGAAAAGAAATATAAGCACTGTTGTAAGAAGGCCAATAAACGAGACGGTAAAGTAGCTTACAAGATCATCAGAAATACAAGAAAAGGTAAGAAGGTGAAAGTAAAAGTGGTCAGGTCAGTATCCATAAAACGTTTATTTCCCAGAGACTACTCCGGGAGTGGCATGGATCCTACGCAAATAAGTTGATGTTAACCGGTTGCCCTTTTCATCATTAATAACAAAGCGTTGTTTGAGAAATGCTAGCTCCTGAAGGAGTGTGAATTTTTATATTCCAACTAATGATTTGATCCCATATAATGACAACTATTGCCTTTAGTTTAGGTTCCTTCTGCCGATGATTTATTCATGATTGATGGTAGACCAGATAAAAAAGTGATCTTATTATTCTTTTAAATGAGATTTTTAAAAAATAGATGAAATGCCCTGCTGATAGTGAAGGATATACACCTCTAATGGATGTTGTTTTAAAATAATTATCTTTTGTAAATGTCTGGTTGTTAGAAAGTTAGTAGGTGTTCAGACGCCATGTTTTAGCGGAAATGTAACCCAAAGCTTTTAGGATGTTTTTTCGATCAATT
>JBCCXH010000479.1:0-4121 GCA_039192005.1 Bacteroidota bacterium | reverse complement strand
CCTATTCTTTCCCTATCAGGTGGGATGATCAACATACAGGCTGGCAAAGTTGTCAGTGGAAATTTCGAAGGAAACATTTGTTTTTGACCCCTGGAAACTCACCTGCCGGACTTAGGTTACCCCTGGATTCTATTGAAGGCATAGAGGAGGAGGAGTCGCAGGAGTTTGGCAAAGATCCTTTTGCGGAAACTGGTGTACTTCCACATCCTGATCAGGCTGCTTCATCTAAAAAGCCAGAAACGGGCTATAATACGAGCAACAAAACCTTTAAAAACTCCCTCGTGACAGAAGTGCGCCAGGGAAAACTATTCGTTTTCTTTCCCCCGCTTCTCCACCTTGAGTACTACCTGTACCTTGTAGCTGCAGTAGAGCGTATTGCTGATGCGTTGAAAATTCCGGTGTTGATCGAAGGCTATGATCCTCCCGCTGACGATCGTGTCCAAAAGTTTATGATTACCCCGGATCCGGGTGTAATAGAGGTTAATATTCATCCCTCTTCAAGCTGGAAGGAGCTGCTTAGTAATTATGAAACCTTATACGAATGTGCCAGAGCGTCTCGTCTGACAACGGAAAAATTTAACCTGGACGGACGGCATACAGGTACAGGGGGCGGCAATCATGTGACGTTAGGAGGTAAGAAACCGTCGGATAGCCCGTTGTTGCGGAGGCCGGATGTGCTGAAAAGCTTCATTACCTATTGGCAACATCATCCATCACTGTCCTATTTGTTCTCCTCTCAGTTCATCGGACCTACCAGTCAGGCACCGAGGGTGGATGAAGGACGGGACGAAATGCTTTATGAACTGGAACTCGCCTTTCAGCAAGTGCCCAACTCGTTGGAAGATGAAGTGCCTTATTGGCTGGTAGATCGTATTTTCCGAAACCTGTTGGTCGATATCACGGGTAATACACATCGGGCAGAATTTTGTATAGATAAGCTGTACTCCCCCGACAGTAGTTCCGGCAGGCTGGGTATTCTGGAGTTTCGTGGGTTTGATATGCCGCCCCACTTTCGGATGAGTATGGTGCAGATGTTACTGATCAGGGGGTTGCTTAGCTGGTTTTGGAGGCAGCCATACAATCACTCACTGGTAAGGTGGGGGACCTCCTTGCATGATAAGTTTTTATTGCCTCACTACTGTTACCAGGACCTGAGTCAGGTGGTGAGCGACCTTCAGTCAGCAGGATATGCATTTGACATGACCTGGTTCGATCCATTTTTTAGTTTTCGCTTCCCTGCTCTTGGGGAACTTCAGGTAGATGATATTCACATCGCGCTCAACATGGCCATCGAACCATGGCATGTACTGGGAGAGGAGGTCTCCAATACCGGAACGGCCAGGTTTGTAGACGCTTCACTTGAGCGGATACAGGTTAAAGTGACTGGTCTGACAGACTCACGTTATTATTTGCTTTGCAACGGGGTTCGTATTCCGCTGAAAAATACAGGCGTACAAGGTGAATACGTGGCAGGTATACGGTATCGTGCATGGCAGCCTACTTCAGCGCTTCACCCAACCATAGGAGTAGATACGCCCCTGACGATCGACCTGTACGATACCTGGACACGTAAGTCCGTTGCGGCATGTAAATACCACGTAGCGCATCCGGGAGGCCGGCACTATGATACGTTTCCCGTCAATAGTTTTGAGGCAGAGTCCAGGCGAACTTCTCGCTTTTTTGATTTTGGTCATTCGATTAATCTGGTCGAACCAACAGTCATTACCAATCAACCAGCAGGAAGGTTCATTACACAAGAAAGCATATTGCCTGAACACACTTCAATTGATGAAACAGTGCATCCGGAGTTTCCTTATACCATGGATCTCAGGAGATTTAAGCGGTTAGGAGTTTAAGGCAGCAGAACGTTTTAATGATGATCAAATCATATTTACAGGACATTCAGTCTCGAAGTAGTAGCTATTTAGATGAGCTGTCTACGAAGGATGGGAAAATAGCCCCGCAATGGGAAAAACTTGCCAGGTACTACGAGTCGGTCGGCCCTCAAAAACTTGTCGATGGCCTGGAACAGGTGAGTCGTCAGTTGCGTGAAAATGGGGTAACCTACAACCTCTACGGAGACCCTAATGGCCTGAATCGACCCTGGAACCTCGACCCCATCCCGATGATTTTCGATCATCATGAGTGGGATCATATCGAAAGAGGGTTAAAACAGCGCGCTCACCTGCTCAATCATATCTTGAAAGATATCTATGGAAATAGAAAACTTATCAGGGCAGGTCTGATCCCATTTGAACTGATCTATCATCATCATGGATTTTTAAGACAAGCAGATAAACTGATTCTGGATTCGGACCTTCAGTTGATTCAATACGCAGCCGACCTGGCACGTGGCTCCAATGGAAAAATGTGGGTACTGAATGACCGGACAGACGCCCCTTCAGGGTCTGGGTATACGTTGGAAAACCGAGCAGCTATGACCAGGGTTTTTCCGGAGCTTCTTAGGGAAAACGAGGTGCGTAGGATTTCATCTTACTACCATACGCTTCGAAATACGCTCAGCTACCTGTCTTCATCCAATATAGAAAATCCTCGCGTAGTATTGCTTACTCCCGGCCCTACAAATGAGACCTATTTTGAGCATGCCTACCTTTCATCTTTCATGGGATATACCCTTGCTGTAGGTGAAGATCTGACGGTAAGTGATGGGAAAGTGTGGTTGAAAACAATTAAAGGCCTGGAAAAGGTAGATGTGATCATGCGGAGGGTAGACGACGTGTATTGTGATCCACTGGAGTTTAAAAATGAATCACAACTTGGAGTTGTCGGCCTGATGGAGGCCATACGTAGAAAAAACGTATTGGTGATTAACCCGTTAGGCGTACGTGTGCTGGAAAACCCAGGGCTAATGGCATTTCTACCAAAGCTCTGCAGGCACATTCTCGATGAAGACCTCATACTCGATTCGGTCGCTACCTGGTGGTGTGGACACGAGAAGGAAAAGGAATATGTGATCGAAAACCTGGATAAGCTATCAGTCAGGAGTATTTATGCTTACACAGATTCCTTTTTTGGTGGAGCACTAAGTTCATCAGAAAAAAAGAAGTTGATTGATCGAATCAATGCAGACCCCTACCTCTTTGTAGGACAGGAAATTGTCGATTTTTCTACTACCCCCTCATGGATTGACGATAAGTTGGTTGCTAGAAATGCAGTATTCAGAGGTTTTATGGTGGCTGATGTGAATTCTCATGACTATCACGTGATGCAGGGGGGCTTATCACGAAGTGCGCCAGAACAAGGCGTGTTTTCAGTCTCCAATCAGTCCGGTGGTATCAGTAAAGACGCCTGGGTAAGTGGAAAACGTACAGAATCTTCGGTTGACCTCCCGGTTACTACGTTACCGGGAAGGCAGGGAAGACAACTGCATGTGATGCCGAGCCGTACCGGAGAGCGTCTATTTTGGCTTGGTAGGTACATGGAACGGTCTGCCTACACCATTCGTCTCATGAGAATGGCATTGTTGGCATACAATGAAGCAGATGAGGACATTCATGTTCAGGAAGACGTGGTGTTATCTACCTTGCTGACCAGCCTGACCCATCTCACAGGCACCTTACCAGGTTTTACAGATAAAAAAGTGCTGAAAAACCCGGAGAAGGAACTTTTATCACTTAATACGGACATTTACAGAGTAGGGGCGCTGGCTCATTCCATTCAGTCATTTTTATCCAATGGATATGCTACCAGAGATCGTTTGAGCCTGGATACCTGGAGAATTTTGGAAAGCGTTTCTGTTGAATTAAATCAAGTAAGAAAAGACGGTGCTACGTTGACCACGGTATACGACGCGCTGGACAACATGGTCATTCGGATGATGGCCTTTTATGGATTGAATATCGACAACATGACTCGAAACTCCACCTGGCACCTTTTGAATATGGGACGTTTTCTGGAGTCTGCCGGTAATAGTTGCGTGTTGCTGAAGTCCTTGTTGTCCAATCAATACGACCCTGAGACAGACAAGGAACTATGGGAAAACGCATTAAGAAGCCATGAAAGCTTGTTGACATACAGGTACGAGTACCGATCCAACCTTGAATTGAATAGCGTGTTACAATTGCTACTCATCAATGAAGCGAGTCCCAGGTCGATCATCT
>JBCCXH010000478.1:0-4162 GCA_039192005.1 Bacteroidota bacterium | reverse complement strand
TAGACGTTGGGACGGCAAATAGTACAATTGTACTCAGGGGTAAGGACAACGTCAAAATCATGGTAATGCTGCCTATCCCTACAAGAAGAGCCCTCACTACAGACCCAATACTGGTATTTAAGGCAGTTTTTAAGGCATCAATATCCGCAACTAACCTACTCGTCAGTTCTCCTGATTTATTGGTGTCAAAAAAACCAATTTCCTGGTAAACCATGCAGTCGTAAAGCCGTTTGCGGAGATCGTTGACAATCATGGAGCCTGTATATTCAAATAAATAAAAACGCAAAGCTGAGGTTATGCAATAGACGATCAACATGACAAAAAAGAGTACGAAAGGCACCACCATCCAATCAGGATCCTGGGGGGTAGATGCATGATCAATGAAGTAAGAAATGACTTGAGGAAGGGTCAGTTGAATGCCTACGGTGATCAGCAGCATCAAAAAACCAAGAAGCACGAGGCCAATGTAGGGTTTCACCAATTTCAGGCGTCGGAGGTGGGGGTTGATCTTTTTTCTCTTCATGTTATTTTCTCCTGTCTTGTTCATGCGTTTCATTTTCGGTTGGGTATAACCCTGGTTTTTGGCAGGCTGAACGGCCAACTCAAAGACCGGTAGGTTACTTCACGATGGCCTTTACGTTAGTTAAATGCTATGCTTCATGGCCTATTTGTTGAAGAAAGTTCAACCAGTTTTCATCTCCAATCTGCCCCTCGGCTTCCAGTACATTTTCATTACTGATAAATAAATAGTAAGGGGACATCCCCTGGGGGTTGAGAAAGTCATACGTCTCCTCATCTACTTTCAGAACCACCTCCATCAAACCAGCATCATCAATGAATTTTTTCATTTGTTTTCTGGTCTCACGCGTGATGATCCACAGGCTTACCCCCAAGGGGCCTATTTTGTCCAACACCTTGGCCATCTCTGGTAGTTTTGATTTGCATTTGGGGCATTTGGAAGCTAAAAACACCAATACGTTGGCGTAGTCTCGATATTCCTCAAGTGCAAACGTTTCATTATTTGCTATTCTTTTGGCTGAAAAATAAGGGATGGCTGTACCTACTTCCAGCGATGGTGGTAGTTCTTTTGCGTTCGGCAACAACCGGATGGTTCGTACCAAACGAAAGGAGAGCCATAGGTTAAACCCAACCGCTGCAATTAAGAAAGTGAGTATCACCAGCAACAAGGATTGATCGATCATCATTTTACCTTTTTTGGGTTCCGGGCTATGATTGCGATGTTATTCAAATTGGTATTAATTAAATAGCAGATAAAGGCCATGCCAAATAGTAATGGCTGAATGGGGATGGCTACTGCTGTTGGTTGGTAATGAGACAAGTAAAAGATACATGCCAAAATAATGACAAGGTTACGAATGATATCCAGATGAGAGACGAACTCTTCTGTATGACCGAAGCAATTACATCTAATGCGACGCTCTTGTATCACCGAAATAGACAATACAACCGTAAAGACACTAAATAATAGTAAAGCACCTTGTGTAGCGTAGTAAGAAACATGATTTTTCATGAGCATGGCTACTGCCAATACTGCTTCTAAAAAAACGATGAAAATAGCCGTCGGACCACTCCATGCTGCAGGCACACGAAATGACTCGGTCAGGTTTTGCCTAAACGTTCTGAAGGAACGGCTTTTGCCGATGGTGGCAGATGCCAGGATGCAAAAAATGAACAGTCGTGAAATCTCGGCAAGGAACAGGTACACATCCATTTACGCTACGTTTATTTCCTTCCAGACAGGAGCGATTACATCCAGGTGCCTTTGTCTCACCATGGTTCTGGCAGATGTAGAAAGAAGCACATCGTTACGTGGGTCTTGAGGTGTTTGCCGCAGCCCCCCTCCGATGAAGGAGTTTAACTCCTGGGCGATTTCCCATGTGATCGTTTCAACTTCTTCGTTACGACTAATAGTCAACCCCATCTCGGTCAGGTCTTTTCTTGTTAATGCATAACTATGTGAGTGATACCCAAATAAAAGTTGATTGACAATTTCCGCACGGTACTCCGTGGTTGTGTCTGGTAACTGGAAAGCCAGCAACTCCTCTGCAATGTGCCTTAACTCTAAAGTCGATCGATACAAAGAGGTCAGTGTCGTGGGAAAAATACTGCCAGCCACGGAAGCCAGTAATTGAGTGCGTACTTCTTCGTTTTTCACATCCAGACCAAACCAGTTTTTGCTCATTTCAGCGAATAACCTGACGTCTTCACTGGCCAGTGATCCCGGCATGCCTTCGGCATCTGTTGCATTAAGAAAAGGATCAATCGGGGAGAAAATGGATAGGTCTCCTGCGATGATTTCATGGCCCGAAAGAGCAAGAATGGTACAGGAAGATTGACAATGGTAGGGGACCAAAAAACACAGGTTCTCTGTAAATTCATGCAACAACAAACCAATTCTCCTGGCCGCATTGACCTCTCCCCCGCGACCATAAAGCAACACATCGAGCCGTTCCGTCCGCCCTATTTCTATCAGCAGGTTGTACAGTTCCGGTAGCCATTCCATTTCCAGGGATGAGGCTGCCAGGATGAGTACTTTGCTTTGTCTGGATTGCTCCAGCCTTTTCAGACCATCCAACTTTAGTTCTTCGAGCTGTAGCATTTTGCTCCTTTTATTAAGTAATCTGCCAATGTTTCCATCATGTTAAATTCAGGAACAAGCTGTTGAACAAATAAAAACTCACCTCCGGGATTGTTTTCTAAAAACACATATTCGTCTTCAGGAGTTACGATGATGTCCATCGCCCCGTATTGCAGGTCATAACTGTGTACAAAGTCGCGACACCTTACCTTCATTTCATCGGTAAGGTCAAAGGGTTCATATTGTATTTCTGCACTAAAATCACGGAAATCGATCTTTGTTAGCTCGCTTTGCTGTGAATCGATCTTTGCTGCAAAAACATGCTCTCCGATAATGGTCACACGGAGTTCAAATTTCTTGGCGATGTACTCCTGAAAATAGCAGGGCACCTCTTTTACAGACGCTACGTTCTGCATGTGATCTTCGGTGACAATCGTCGTGCCCAGGCCTGTAACGACCTGCTCATCTTCAGCAACTTTTTCTGCGCCTAAAAAAGGGCTTGACATGGCTTTAAAGATCACCTCATCTTTTACTTCCTCCACAAACTGTCGGACAGATTCCGGTTTATTGGTGATGAGGGACATGGGTATTTTGAATCCCATTTTTGCTGCACGGATGGATTGCTCTCCTTTCCAAAGTGCAGAGCGGACAGCTAGCGGGTGGTTCATCCAATAGCAATCTAACGAATACAACAGGCTGTTTAACACGTGGTCTGTTTCCTGATCGGCATAGGCTTTTTCCTGATTGATCAGGTCTTCGCTCAGAAACGTAAAGTCTGCCGGCTTTCGGGTCCAAACTGCACCAATGTCTTTGAAATCGACTTCTGTAGAGGAAGGAATGTGACGGATCGAGGCACGAAATTGGTTTTGATGAATCTCCTTATTAATCTCAAAGTCTCTTGGAAACGCATCCAGATTAATACGAAACGGATGGACTCCCTTATCCCTTAGAAGAGAAACCATGATGTCTGCATGCAAATCAGCACTATTCGTGATGATGAGTACATTTTCGCTCATGTTAGCTTTAGCTGGCTTAAATCAAACAATGAGGCTGTCCGAAAAGTCAGATCAGCCTCTTTTTTAGCTGGGTATCCTATCTAAGAAAGTTTCCGAACAGGAAAATCCATGATCTTACCTTTCCCTTTTTTGAATCCCCTATTTGATGTGTATTTCAGCACCAGGCACCGTCACCGTGAGCAGGTTGCGCACATGCAAAATCGAACATACCCGAACCAGGAATTAACTCTTTCATCGAGCATCCCGCCAATGCTACTCCGTTTTGAACTTTTAATTGTTTTGCCTTCGAATTTGAATCGGCTGTTTTAGCCACTTTGAATGTGAAAGATTTCACTTTTTCCATGTTGAATAAAAGTTAGTTAGTAATAAAAAGTCGAAATATAACATCACCACTTAATAAGTTCCATTTTATCATAAAAAACTTAATTAGTTATTTAAAAAAAATTGAAGTTATTCAACTTAAGACAATCCTGAAGCTAACTATTCCTACTTTGTCAAGTTACAAGCTGGCGTACTAAATTCTGTTGCGTGTGGCTATAAGAGCTAT
>JBCCXH010000477.1:0-4178 GCA_039192005.1 Bacteroidota bacterium | reverse complement strand
AGGACAAGAGAATTGCGTAACATCCTTCACAACTCGGGTTCCTGCCTGCCCCTCTTATTTTTCACCATTTCCTCCAGTATGACCTGAGTGGCTGCTTTGATAAACTGTCTTTCTGTCATTGTACCATCACGCACCTGGTCCCAGGCTTCCAGTCCAATCCAGCCGACCAATGTGTCGACCCTTGCATCGGTAAAGCTACCTTTACCTACCTGCTCTCCAACACCTATGCCCTTTGCAATGACATCGTAGAAGGCAGATAGTGCGGCTACCCGTTTCTTTTTTGGTAGTCTTTTCTTTACGCCTTTCGCTATGATATTTCTATAGCGACTGTCATAATAGAGTACTACCTTATCGTATTTTATCGGCTTTGCATGATTTGCTTTACCATGCTCGCTGATTCCGAAAAACTTTGCTATCGTTATCCATCTTCTCCAATCCGTCACATTAAGATCATCCCATCCATTTACGATATACCGGACAAGTTCCCCTGCATCACGTTGCGTCAGGGTATTGATGATCATACGCTCATTGAAAAATGGCCCGGTAGTAGGGTTCGCTTCATAATGCCGCGGATTGTGTGCCTGAAAGTAAGCACCTTCGTTGAAACCAATTTCATTATAAGCAATCCTTTGTCGTTTTTCCTGATCTGTGAGTAAATGGTGAGAACGAACGATGTTATTGCCCGCTTTAGCTTCCAGATCAGATGCTACACGCTCATCTCTAATCAATGGCAAGTCGGTCACATCATATACCTGATAACCAGGGTTGTGTTCTCCTCCGAGCATATTGTAAATGGCTGCCTTGAAGGCCTCCAGGTTGTTTCCGTCAAGGTTTCCAATATGTTGAACAACGAGATGATAAACATTGGCCAATTTTTCTTTATCCCCTTTTTTATTCCTGGCTAGTTGGTAGACTGGAGCAGTACGTCCCGGTAGCGTGGACAGATCAGGTGGTACCGACTTCGACGGGTTATTTTTCCGGTAGGTTTGCAGAGGATTGGACATGTGATGCGTATGCATGGTATCCAGTAATTGACGTTGATAGACCGTAGCAGGGCGATTATCTACAAGGGTATTCACGAGGTTCGTACCTGGTTTTTTATGAGTTGAAAGGGTCGGGACTGTTCGTTGTTCCCTGTTTTGATCGACAATGGTTTTCATGTGTAGTTCCACTAACGATTGCCGTAATTACTTGTTATTGGCTTTTTATGGAAAGTGTCCATTTAAGTACATTTTATCGGACATTTTTATTAAGTAGCGATCAACCTAAAATAAACGAGGTTTCTCAACGACTTGCCACGAATTAAATACGGCACCCTACTTTTGTCCCGTGGAGAAAAAAAGGATCATTCGGTCACAGTTAATCACACCAGAGGGCATGGAGCACCTGAAGGAAGAGC
This sequence comes from Bacteroidota bacterium, assembly GCA_039192005.1. Classification (GTDB taxonomy): domain Bacteria; phylum Bacteroidota; class Bacteroidia; order Cytophagales; family Cyclobacteriaceae; genus Ekhidna. The sequence goes on along the minus strand of JBCCXH010000477.1, from coordinate 2,779 downwards.
TCGATCACTTATGGCGCGTGGAGCGACCAGACATTACCAACAAAGTTTCCTGGGCGGCAAGCCTTGGCGACCGCTCTGAAAATGCGGACTATCACTACAACAAAAAACGGCTTCGTGAAATCGACAAGCGCTTGCTGTACTTACGAAAATGCATTGATAACTTCAAAGTCATCGACTATCACCCTCACATGGATGGCAAGGTGTCCTTTGGTGCCTGGGTGGAGATCGAAAACGTGGAGCGAGGACTTAAGAAGCGTTTGCGAATCGTCGGTTATGAAGAACTCATTGGCAATCCGGACCACATTTCCATGGACTCCCCCATGGCGAAGGCACTACTCGAAAAGACCGTCGGTGACGAGGCCATCGTTGAAACCAAAGTGGCGAAGTTCGTGTGGCGTATCCTTAACATCGAGTATGTGAAGAACTAAGTCATTTCATTCCACTTCTGGCCTAATTTCACCACCCACTCAGCCAAACGCTGGTCTGTAGCATATAAGATACCCACACGGTTCATGAAGGTGGTTTCCAGATCGTTTAGGTGAAGCCGGGTACCCTGTGCATTGGAAACGGAAAGCTTCGATTCCTGCATAAACAAGCAAGTGGCGGCATAGTCCCAAATACTTCCACAGCCATTGGCTTGCTTTGGAAACTTAAAGTAGCAACCAGCATCGGACTCCATCACCCCGATGGCATTACGTACGCCACCAAAGTCTGAGTGGTATTCGATCTGGGTGTACTCGGATGTTTCAATCAACGTTTCCATTTGCGTTTTTACCCATTCATAATAAGGCGCTACAAGAAAGCTTTGGTCCATGTAAAAATGGAGAGTTTCGGCTTTAACTGGATGACGAACCAGCATTTGATCGTTCCGATAGACCCCTGAACCCGTGTAAGCTGCATAGCATGTCTTTAAGTCCGGAAGGTATGCAACGCCAACGACCGGATTGCCTGTTTTGGAAATAAGCGCAATGGAAACGGCATATCCCGTCCGACGCTCGGTAAAAGGCAGCGTACCATCCAGCGGATCGATGCACCAGAAATAGTCTTTCTGCAATCGGGAGTGGTCATCTGTCGCTTCCTCTGTCAACAAACCCAGGTCGAAGGTGTGGATGCATTCTGCTAACTGGTTGAGGATGATCTCCTGTGCCTTGAAATCCACTTCGGTCACGACGTGTGAAGCGCGTGAATCGCCTCCTGTCTTACGTTCTTTGACGATGGCGGTATCAAATTGTGACTGGATGTATGCGCCGGCCATCAAAGCAGCAGATTTCGCTATTTCAGTGAGTTGAGCTAAATGAGGTGTGGTTAAGATCATGTTGTTAGTTCCTCCATCACCTGACGAGTGAGTTTTTCACTGTAACGATGCATCTTCCAGTGCCCCGGACTCCACCCGTCGAGGAATCGGTAAAAATCGGCCCATGCGTACTTATACAAGTCTCTCCACTCTCTTTTAAGTAATTGAAAATCAGTTTGTTTATCTACCGTTACCTCAAGTTGATTGAAGTAATGGTTGAGCAACGACTGTTCATGCCGTTCACTTTCTGGTTCATCAAAACAACTACTGATAAAGTAAGCAACGTCCTTCATGCCACACCCTCTGCCCACGTACTGGAAATCCACCGCTGCTACCTTGCCATGTTTGGAAAAACAGAAATTGGCCAGCTTGGCATCCCCATGAACGATGGTCTGAAATGTTGCTTCGTTTAGTCGTTGATCAATTGCTTTTGCTACTTTTTTCAAAGGCAGGTTTTCCATGCGATCGTACTCTTCTGGTCGTGTATCCAGGTGCCAGTACGTACCAATCGGCCACAACCCCTCCTCTGAAGGTACGGTCAGAAACCGGGCGTGAAAGTTGGCCAGCCAGGTCAGGCCGTTCATTGCATCCTCCAGAGAAACGGAGTCGGGCTGTAAACGACGGTCGTAGCCGCTGCTGTTCAGGTCTTCCAGGATAAGCAGTAGTTCAGGTGATTCATTTATGACCTTCAAAACCTGTGGGACACGGCACGCTTCGTTTGTTAGGTAAGCAAAATGCTGATACCAGCAGGTTTCTACCTGATACGACCGTAGCTTTCGTTCATGTGAACGGGTAGTGTTCCAACCTCTGGGATGATCCTGCACATCAGGTAGCTGGATGTGTTTGACAATGATGCTTGGCACCTTCCCTCCTGCTAACCGATATCGGACGATCTCACCGTATCCGCTCCAGAGTGTTTGCACGGACTCCGAGTCGATAATTGATTGGGCAGATGTGAGCGTTAGTATTTCCTGATGGAGTAGTGTCATTCAAGAATCAAACTTAAGAAGGTCGCTGGATAAAATCACTCGTTATCAAATCTACAGCGCTACTTTTTTTGACACGACGTGTGTTCCTTTTTAAAATCGACCTACGTCCCGCAAAACGTCTGATAACCGGCATCGAAGCCGGCAGGTACCAGTTGCGGACTGAATGCGTCATCGTAAGGGGATGCCAATTCATCCAGAAGTGAATGAAAAGGCTGTGTATCTCCTGAAACGAATGCGTTCAGTGCCTCTTCCACCAGGTGGTTTCTGGGAATGACCACTGGGTTGTTTTGCGCCATTAAAGCATCACTTTCCGACAAAGCCGCACCACGATTTCGTGCCGCTTCCCATTTCACATACCAGGCTTCGAAGGAAGCTTCCTCCTTCAGCTGGTCGATTAAGGCATCACTCCTTCTTAGGGCGGTAAAGAAGTTGGTATAGTCAACTTGTTGGTTTACCAATAAGCCCATAAGATATTTTGCCAACTCACGGTCTTCTT
>JBCCXH010000476.1:0-4180 GCA_039192005.1 Bacteroidota bacterium | reverse complement strand
CGCAATCTTGCCTTGAGGACGACTTGTCATTTCCTGAGGAAGATGAAGGAATGCGTGTCAATAGCCTGGCCATGATTACCTTACTAAACAGGGTTACCAACAATGTACTCGTTTTAGACAATGCCCCTTGTATTGAATTTTCTTATCCTGTCAACCTACTTTACAATACCGGGTCATCCATTAAAATAGATAGCGAAGAAGGATTACAAGAAGTAGCAAAAAATCAGTCTGCCGGACTTCACGTAGTAGGTTTCAGGACTCCTTTTGAGGTGATTACCAATAATACGACCGTAATGATAGAAGAGGACGAAGATCTTTTGAAAGTATTGCTTGCGTGTGAATTGGGATCGTTTCAAAGCGATTTCGATCAGTTTTTTTTGAACTGTTTTGATTTTATCTATCCTGTTGAGTTGATTGATCAGGAAGGAGTAGAGCGTTCATTTGAATCTTTAGAAAGCTTTATAAATTTTGTAGAATTTCAAAATGGCCCTGAACAACCCAACTTTAAGTTTCCGGTAGGGGTAACCTCCTTTCCTTCGGATGAATCCACACAAATACAGGGGTACTTTGATTTTTATCAATTATTTGATCAATGTGAAAGCTGTCCCTCGCTATCGTTCATAACAGAAGACCTGAACGATGGGTCGGTTTTTGAGTTCATGGCCGATTTTAGAGAAAAAGATGATTTTGTTTATGAGTGGGTTGTCGTACAAAATGGTGATACCCTTTTCAAAGAGACAGAAACACCGGGTGGTGACAACCTGTTAATTTATCAGTTTACTCCGGGAATGTACGAGGTGTGTTTAGTGGCAAAAGATATCGTTAACCGTTGTTCAGAAATTCCGACAGTTTGTAAAGTGTTGGAAGTAATGGCTCCACCTCCATTGTGTTTAGATCCATTATATTCTTCTTTTTTGATTGATGAACCCGGCTACTACGAATTTGATGCCCTGATCTTGGAAGAAGAAGCATCGATAAAATGGCTCATCAATGACGTCCCTGTGCAAGGGGCTACGGAAAGCGTCATGGAATACAATTTTATGTCAGACTCAGTATTTAATGGTTTTGGAAGGTATGAGGTTTGCCTTGAAGTAACGACACCGTTCTGTACAGAAAGTAGAAGGTACTGTGAAGAGATAATCGTTCGGGATGAATGCCTAGGGTTGTTCTTCATTATCTCAGAAGAGTCTGAAGGTTTTTATGGGTTTAAAGCAGATTTCCCGTTGATGAATCAAATTCGTTACGAATGGGAAGTTACCCAACAAGGCGATTTGATTGCATCTGAAATCGAAGACATTGTAACTGGAAATAACGCATTTAACTTAGAGTTTCCCGGAGAAGGTACTTACAAGGTTTGTATTAAAGCCCTTGCACCTAATTGTAATGATGAGGAAATCATGTTTTGTCAGGAAATTAGAGTAGATTGATCGTATCCTGATTATTAGTCAGGTTGAAAGCAACAACTGAGCAATTTCATCTCCTACCAGGCTTCCGATAGCTACGCCCATTCCTCCTAGTTTTACGCCTACTACTACGTTATCGGATACTTTTTGGATAATGGGTTCTTTAGTCTTTCCAAAAGCCATAATACCAGACCACTCCATCACTATCTTTAACTCATGATCAGGAAGGATGATTTCTCTCAGATCTGAGATTAATTTTTCCTTTACTTTCTGATTGATCCCAAATTCAAGCGTTTCTTCTTGTTTAAAATCCAGGTTTCTACCTCCTCCAAAAATCAATCTTCCATAATAATCTCTGAAGTAGTAAAATCCTTTCTCATAGTGAAACGTCCCTTCAAACGGTAAAGGTCGGTCAGAATCGACCATCAGGACCATACCCCTTCCGGGGTTTACATCTTCAAGGTCGGGTACAAGGGTCCGGGCAAATGCATTGGTGCAGACCGCCAGTTTTTTTGTTCGAAATGAAAGTGAGTGACTACGTAAGTTGACATGCTCTGCTTCTTCAAAAAAATCTGAAATCTCACAACCAGTAAATAACTGCACACCTAACTGTGAGCAATAGTTCCAAAGAGACGACATCAGTTTCCCGGTGTCCAGTTGCCCTTCCAACTTATTTTCTATCAAATGGTTGGTTTTACGAAATCCAAACGTCGTGATTCTTTTATCCGCGAGATGAAAAACAGGTGTTTGAAAGATAGGTAGGAGTAATGCGTTGACCGCTTCAATCTGCTCGTCCTGTACTTCATCCTGAAATACAAGTTCAAAACCAGACTTAAGTTGTAGGTCAATCACGTCTTTCCCCAACCGCTGGATGGTTTTTTTGAGACCCAATTGACGTTTATGAACCAATTCTACCATTCGCTGTGCGCCCAACTCTTGCTGATCTTCAATAAGTTCGGATAGACTTCCGAAGCACGCAAAGCCCGCATTTTTTGTGCTGGCCCCTGATGGTAATATTCCCTTTTCTAAAACGACCACCTTTAACCTGGGATTTCTTTCCTTAATGGATGCAGCACAAGAGAGGCCGGTAATTCCTGCTCCGATAATGGCTACATCTGAGGTTAAAAACGATTGTTGTTCCCAGATACTGATCATGCTATGCAATATAAATTAAGGTACAAATTATCCCTCTCTTGAAAAAAGGAAGCGGATTAGTTTTCAGAGGTATTCGATGCGCAGGACATCTGCCTTTACTTTTCTATCCTTCAAAAAGCTAATCCAAAATAACTGTTGAGCAGATAAGTGGTCATTTGGGGATTTTACTTCATAGAAGTGGTAACGCTTACCTTTCCAAATGAACAGGTCGGGAAATCCGGTACTGTTTTCTTTCATGTTTTTGGCCATCTCAAGTAAAACCTCTTTGAGGGCAAACAAGGGGACCATTGAGACAAGGCAGTGAACCTGGGTCAACAACGAATCATGCCAAATGACAAAGCGATTGGCGGTTCCTTTTTTACTTGAATAGATGGAGGTTAGGTGATTGGTCCATTGTTTTCTGGTTTTAAACCGTTTCAGTTTATCGGACAGTTGGGTTGTTCGTGAAGCAAAAAAAGTCGCATCATGTAAGTCAGATGGCAGTCGTTGCAATGGATGGTGAAAAGAGCCGTGATCCTCATCGAAGATTTCTTCCCAAAATACTAAGCCGAAAATCCCTCTCCACACAAAGTTTTCCGCATGAAATCCATCCCACCCCAAAGACTTGTAGTGATCCAGTACTGCTTGTTCTACACTTTTTGTTCCGTTTTTCTCGATTGAAATGGTGGGGGCGTCCTTCAGCATCTTTGTCATGCTGCGGCTAATCCGGATGCCGGATTTATTAAGATAGTCAGAAGCGAACACGTGTTCAGACGCATTTGCCGGATCGGTAATTACCTCCTGAGCAAGAACGATAGCCTCATCCTCCCTTCCCAACTTTTGTAAAATCCTGATTCTCCTTTCCCTTGACGGATGTTTTTTTGAGTGTACATAATAGCTTAACGCCTCCTCTGGCATTCCTCGCTGTTCGAAGTGATAAGCAATCTCCAAAAGAAGTTTTTCAGTCGGTTGATTCGCTCTTGGATGAGACAGCCAATCGGTCCATGGAACATCTTCTAGAAAAGATGCGATCGGAAACTCCAACTTTATCGCTTGTCGGACGATTGTTTTGAGTTGTGATACATGCATGACGGCCAGCGCCTCTTCCCTGGTTTCAAACCAAGGTTTAAATTTTGACTCATCCAGTTGCTGGATTTTCACATTTCCAACATCTCTTATGACAAACTCTGTCATTTGACCTTCCCTATTTCCGAAGAAAAGCAGTTGAATAAAACTGACTTCCTCGATCTTTTTCAACTCGATGATCTCTTCATGAGCATGCAAAGATGAAATGTCCACTTCAGTTAGCTCCTCCAACATCATGGCTTTTCTTTGATCTTTGACAAGAAAATCAAATAAGGCCAGCAGCTCACTTTTTGTGAATAAACCAAACTGATCCAGATCCAGGCTTTCATTGATAGCAACAAACCCGGTCTCCAGAAGTACCGACTTAGCAGCATGCAAATCTTTGATTTCAGCATAATCAATTTTCTCTATTCTAAAGAAATTCCCCTTTCGATTAGAAAGTCTGATGTAGAGACATTGAGCATCCTCAGAAAGCGCTCGAAAGGCCTGATAAAACAAGTATTCCGGTTGGTCCAGGATATGCTCATATTGCCTTTCTACAAAATCCAATACGTAAT
>JBCCXH010000475.1:0-4181 GCA_039192005.1 Bacteroidota bacterium | reverse complement strand
ATCGACTATAAAACGGGTAAGAAAGACGATAAATACAAAAAGCAGATCCTTCAATACAAGGATTTACTTCAGCAGATGGGTTATGAGCACATAAAGGCGTATTTGTGGTACTTGAGAGAAGGGGGGGTGGAGGAAGTATGAGGTGGGAAGAGGTAAAGGATTTTGCCAGATCGCTCCGAAGAAATCAAACTAAGGCGGAAGGGACACTTTGGCAAAAACTTAGGAACAGAAGGTTGTCAGGCTTCAAGTTCCTTCGGCAACATCCAACACCCTATGATGAAGGAGGAAAACAATTCTATTTCATTGCGGATTTCTATTGTCACGAAAAGAAGCTAGTGATTGAGGTGGATGGAAAGATCCATGACTTTCAGAAAGATTATGATGAACAAAGGGATTTGATCATGGAAGAACAGGGGCTTGAGGTTATGAGAGTCACTAATGATGACGTAAATGGTAATTTGAATGAAGTTTTAGAAAGAATTAAGAGTAGGTTAACTCACCCCTAACCCCTCTCTTAAAAAGAGAGGGGAACAGTGTATCTTTCTAATTAAGGTTAGAGAGGAACATATAATGCGGATCTTGCTCCGGGAGAATTGGTTCGCAACTTAAAGTAGAACAGAGAACTTGATTAATAAAAGAAATGACAGAAATAATACCTCAAAAACCCTCTCTAAGCCTAGAGAGGGACAGATTAAGCGCAGCTTAATCAGGGTGAGTTGAAAATGAAAACCTTCCTCCAGGAAATAGCGCAAAAACTAACCCAACAACACCCCAAAGACATGGGTGACCTCACTGTGGTCTTTCCAAACCGCAGGGCCGGGCTCTACTTCCGCGAGGCATTAAAAGAGTGCATCGAAGGGCCATCCTGGTCACCTACGATAGTCTCATTCCAACAATTTGTAGCAGAGCAGTCTGACTTAATAGTGGCGGATTCTTTGCAACTGATCCATGAGCTATACACCGTGTACAAAAAGATCATGAAAGGCACGGAAGGCTTCGACCGGTTTTACTTTTGGGGGCAGATGTTGCTAAAAGATTTTGATGAGGTCGATAAATATCTTGTAGATGCCCAAAGCTTATACACCAACCTTTCACGACAGAAGCAACTGGACTTGTCGTTCGATTTTCTGGAACCCGAGCAAAAGCAGTTGATCCAGCAGTTTTGGCAAGGCTTTGAAGACACAAAATCAGCGAATAAGGATCGGTTTTTAAAAGTGTGGGAAAAATTAGGAGGTGTTTATGTCAACCTGAATAGCCATCTGGCGGAACAGAACATCGCCTACGAAGGTATGCAGTACAAGCAACTGGCAGAGAACCTGGATAAACACGAATGGCGGCATTTAAGAGGCCCGGTATGGTTTGCCGGTTTCAATGCGTTGACCGAGGCCGAGGAAAGGATCATTTCCTGGTTGATGCTGCACAAAAAAGCACAGATCTTTTGGGACGTAGATGAGTACTATCTTTCTGATAAACGTCAAGAATCTGGACATTTCTTCCGAATGTACCAACGGAAAACCGTGTTCGGTAAATCCTTTGAGACAGGTGCTCGAAGCAATCTGAAGTCAAGAAAGAAAGATATTACCCTACTCGGTGTACCGCAGCATGTCGGGCAGGCGAAGCTGACCGGGCAGCTTTTAAACGAATTACTAACGAAACAGTCAGACATCGATCTCAGAAAAGTGGCGGTGGTACTGGCCGATGAGTCCTTGCTGTTTCCGGTGTTGCATTCCCTGCCCGAGCAGGTGGGTGCCATCAACGTGACCATGGGTTTTCCGCTGGCTTTTGCCCCGGTCAACAGCCTGATCGAAAGTATTCTTGAATTACACCAGTTTGCTAAAGTGGGAGACAATGGTCAAACCGTCTTTTACTTCAAACCCGTACTCGCTGTTCTTAGACATCCTGAAATTGCGGCTATTGATCCTTCGGGAATCGAAAAGCTGATCCAGTCGATAGAGCAGAACAACCGGGTATTTCTCTATGGAGACGAACTCGCGTTGGGTTCGGTGTTGACTGTCATCTTCTCCCCGGTACAAGTTTCTTTCGTCACCTACCTGAAAGAAGTGCTGGCGAACCTTTACGTGGAGAACAAAAACAAGGAAGCGCTGGACACAGAATACTTGCACTACTACTACAAACTACTCAACCGCTATGCAGATATCCTGGAAGAAAGTAACGAAACCGTAGATGTCAGCGCGTTTTCGCGACTGTTCAGGCAGGTGGTACGTACCGAAAAACTGCCCTTTACCGGGGAACCGCTACGCGGTCTGCAAATCATGGGGGTATTGGAAACCCGTAATCTCGACTTTGAGCATGTGTTCGTACTCTCCATGAATGAAGATTTCTTTCCGTCTACCGGCAAACAGCATTCGTTCATTCCTTACAATTTGCGCAGGGCGTACCACATGCCGCATTACGATCAGCAAGATGCGATCTACGCCTATCTGTTTTATCGACTGTTGCAACGCGCTGCTTCCGTCAATCTTTTTTACAATACCGAAGGCAACGACTTAGGCGGGGAGGAGATGAGCCGCTTTTTGCAACAGCTGATCCATGAATCGGGATTAGAGATCAAACAAAAGGTATTGGCCAACTACACCACTACCGAAAAGCGGGAGTTGATGGTCATTGAAAAAACCGATGAGGTACGGAAAGGCCTGGAGCGTTTTATTGTCGAGAGTGAGCTGGAAACGAAGCCCTTATCACCCTCCGCGGTAAACATGTACCTCGATTGCCGACTGCGATTCTATTTCCGCTACATTGCGCAGCTCTACGAGCGGGATACCATAGAAGAAGATATTGATGCGCGCACCCTGGGCCAGGTGTTGCACAATACGATGGAGTATCTCTACAAGCACCGTACTACTATCGAAAAGCAAGACATCAAAGAATTCAGAGGCCAACTCGACCCACTTATTTTGGAAGCTTTTAAGGAATTCTACGGTGTACCTGCAGACAAACCGTTTAAGCTGGAAGGCAAAAACCTGATCGCCAGGGAAGTAGTGAAAGAGTTTACGCTAAAGATCCTGAAGTTGGATGAGCAATACGCTCCGTTTGAAGTAGTGGGTGTCGAAGAGCGCTACAGCATGGAAATCCCCTTGCAAGAAGGCCTTACCGTATGCATGGGTGGCTTGGTGGATCGTATCGATAAAAAAGACGGTCTGGTACGCCTGATCGACTATAAAACCGGCAGCGACAAGCAGAAATTCAGAAATGTAGAGGAGCTGTTTTCCAGAAAAGAACGCAACAAGGCCGCTTTACAGACCTTCGCCTACACCCTCATGCACAAAAAACAGGAAGGCGAACGGGTGGTACCTATCGTATACAACAAGAACGCCCTCTTTCAAAACGAAAGCAGCCTCTTCTATCATGTAGAAGACAAGCAGCAGGTCAAAGACGTCACCCTATACCTGGACGAATACCGCGAAAAATTAAAAGAAGTGCTCCACGAGATCTTCATCTCCGACCAGCCTTTTGATCAGGCGAAGGAATATAAGAATTGTGATACGTGTCCGTATCGTGGGATTTGTGGGGGGCGATGAAAGGAGTTTAACCTATCAATCCTCTCGATTCCTTTTATTAATTTCTTTAATTAGTTGAACTCTTATCTGTACCCATTCGCGGTTTCGAGAACTTTCATACTTAGATAATAAGTCAGGATAATCTCTTAAAATTCGTTTAAAATTTGGGGATCCACTTCTAGTGCCGCTCAGATATATCTTAGTTTTTGAATTTCCCTTTGTGACAAAAAAAACATACGGTAGCTCATGATAACTGGAAGCTTCATAATAGTAAAGGTTGTAATACCCTGTATCTACCACTTTAACCATATTGTAATCAAAGTGCCGCGTTGCATTGTCATTAAATATGAGATCACGAAACACCACCAGACTGTCTTGACCAACTACAACCGTTTTAATCGCCTCCGATTTGATCATTTTATGACCATCTTTTTTTGATTTTTTAAATCTAAAATGCCCTGAAACCATTTTTATAGATAGACGGGCTCTATGTAATCTTATCAATCCATCATATCTGTTACCGGTAGTATCAATATAGTATCCACTACGATATTTCTTATGATCATACATCTCACCAGGGTCTTGAGATAAGGCTTGGAGATTAAATGCCAATAATGCTAATAGGCTATATAATATATTCATATGTAAAGGGAAAATTACACT
>JBCCXH010000474.1:0-4186 GCA_039192005.1 Bacteroidota bacterium | reverse complement strand
TGTTTTCATAAAAGTTTGGAAAAACCTGGGGTCATTCAGGGAAGACTCAAAGCTGTTCACCTGGATTTACCGCATTGCCACCAATGAATGTTTGACTTTTTTAAAGAAAAAGAAGCGGAAATTTTTCATTCCTATCCATGATGTAAATGAAGAATTAAGTAAAAAAGTAGAAAATGATCATTCAATTAGTGGTGACGACATTCAACTGAAACTTCAAAAGGCACTTTTAAAACTCCCTGACAAACAACGAATGGTTTTTAACATGAAATATTTTGACGACATGAAATTTTCTGATATTGCGGAAATTACCGGAACCACAGTTGGGTCCTTAAAAGCCAATTACCACCATGCGGTAAAAAAAATCGAACAATTTATCACTACAGATTAAACCATCTTCATCTAAATCCATCTAATCAAGTAAATGAGCGCATTTAAACTAGACGATATCGAAAAAAAAGGTCAGCCATTTAAAGCTCCTGATGGCTATTTTGAGGATTTGCCTTTGCGGATACAGCACCGAATCCAAACGAACGCCTCATCAAAAGTAAGTTGGTACGGTACCCCAGCGTTTAAATGGGCATTTTCCATTGCGACGATTGTAATCGTTCTGCTATCGGTCACATTTTTTGATAGCAGCCAGTCTACTGAAGATCTTTTGGCAGAAATACCCGAAGAAGAACTGCTAGCCTACGTTGACCAAATGTCTTTTGATGAAGAAGAAATTCTGACTGCATTTGAAGGTGACATTCAATCCCTGGATTTCGCCGAAAGTGCTACCTTAAATGACCTGGATATAGAAAACGAATCACTGGAAGACCTGATGAGTGAATATGGTTTGGAAGAAGAATATTTATAGAAATAAGGAATTAACCCTGTTGGCAGGATTATCCCGGTTGAGTAATACGAACTTTTTGTTTGGCAGGCAATTACAATTAAAACGTACCAAATGATTTATCTCCGCAACTTTAAACGAATGAAAAAGATCACACTAACCATGCTGGCATCGGTGATGCTCACCTATGTTTCATTAGGCCAAAGCAGGGAGGCAAGAGAAAAAATTGAAGCAGCTAAAATCGCGCTCATCACTGAGCGGCTTGAGCTTACTCCCGACCAGGCAGAGAAGTTCTGGCCGGTCTATCGGGAGTACAGCCAGAAGAATCGCAAAATCCGATCCGACTTCAATAAAGAAAGGAGAAGCTTTGACCCCAACAGTGCCACAGAAGAAGAAAACAAAAAGATGTTGAACATGGCAAATAAGGTAAAGCAACAGCAACTTGATCTTGAGAAGGAGTACTCCGACCGAATGCTGCAGGTGATCTCCAGTCGTCAGCTAAATAACCTAAGAAAAGCAGAAGGGGATTTCAGAGAAATGCTCCTAAAAAGAATAAGAGCGCAGCAAATGAAAAGAAGGCAACAAAGAAATAGAAATGAAGAACGACTAAGGCAACGGAGAAACTAACTTTTTGTACCTGCTTGATGTTAAAAAAAGTCACGTTATCGGTGTGTCTCGCCTTTTGCTTTTTATCCGGTGTCGCGCAAGAAGAAAAGCAACTAAGCTATGCAGACCAATTACTTGCATTGGAAAAAGAACTCGATTCACTTTCTATCTTCCATTTACTGGACAGCATCCTTTTATTGCCTTCGCCCATTTCCAGCGAACTCAATGTACGCATGGGGTTTAACTCCAGTGTAACAAGCGCAGGGAGGGATTACGACATCGACCAAACCGGGCTATCACCGGGCATATCGTACTTTCATAAATCAGGAATTTACAGCGATGTGTCAGCTTTTTGGAATAGCAATGCGAGTCCGAACTATAATCCCACGATCTTTTCAATTGGGTACCTGGGAAGTGTAAAGAATAATTGGGGGTACTCCATCGACTACGAACATTGGTTTTACAACCCAAAAGATTCATCTGACAATCCACTGACACACTCCATCTCCGGCGGTATTAATTATGATATTAAAAAAATTAGCCTCAACCTCGATTATTCTTATCTTTTTGGACAAGCTACCTCACACCGGATGATAGGCAGTGCGACGATCAATTTGGACTTCGGAAAATGGTGGTCTTTTAAAAAAGTAAGCTTGTTACCCTCAGCGACCATCGCCATAGGAAATGGGGAGATTACCAACCTACGAATCACACAGCAGCAATTAAATCAGGAAAATATTAATAGAATAGCACGGATACAGGCATTGACCAAACTCACCGACGAGCAAATAAACTATGTACGCTTACTAGCCAACAGGGCATTTAGAAATGACCTAATCACGCAGCAGCAGTTAACCAGCATAAGAAGTGCCATTCGAAGGAATAACTCCATCTCTGAACAACAGCTTGCTGAACTCAATCAGCTTGTACAAGAAGGGTTTCAACAACAATCGTTTGTAGATGAAACCAGTTTTGGTGTCCTGAACTATTCGCTCACACTTCCTCTTTCACTCTCCACCAATTCGTTAAACTTTTTACTAAGCTATACTTACAGCATCCCGGTCAAGCTACCAGGAGAATTTTTCGAGGTTAACCCGATCGGATACTTTGGTGCTGCTATTTCCTATCGCATCTCTTTAAATAAATAGATTTCTTTTCCCAGAGAAGAGCTATCTTTGCGCCCCGTAACAACAAAAAGGAAATACACAGACGCCAATGCCAAAAGCCAAATACATTTTTGTTACGGGTGGAGTCACCTCTTCATTAGGAAAAGGGATCATCGCCGCGTCACTTGGTAAGTTATTGCAAGCCAGGGGGTTGTCAGTAACAATACAAAAATTTGATCCCTATCTAAACATCGATCCCGGCACATTAAACCCGTACGAACATGGAGAGTGTTATGTAACCGACGATGGTGCCGAGACGGACCTTGATTTAGGTCACTATGAGCGATTTCTTAGCAACCCTACCTCTCAGGCCAATAACGTGACCACGGGAAGAATCTATGATAACGTAATTCAACGGGAACGAAAAGGAGCGTTTTTAGGAAAAACCGTGCAAGTCATTCCTCACATCACGGACGAAATCAAAAACAACATCTATAAACTTGGCGAAACCGGAAAATACGACATTGTCATCACCGAAATAGGTGGCTGTGTCGGTGAAATTGAGTCGCTACCATTTGTTGAGGCCGTTCGTCAGGCAAGGTTTGAATTAGGGGCAACCAATTGTGTCTCCATACACTTAACACTCGTCCCTTACCTAAAAGCAGCAGGAGAATTAAAGACAAAGCCAACCCAACATTCCGTAAAAGAATTGTTGGAAGCCGGAGTACAGCCTGACATATTGGTCTGTCGGTCCGAGTACCCGTTGAGCCATGACATCCGTAAAAAGCTGGCACTTTTTTGTAACGTCCCCATCAATGCGGTCATCGAAGCATTGGATGCAAAGACGATCTACGACGTGCCCTTATTGATGAGAAAGGAAAAGCTGGATGAACGTGTGTTGTCCAAGTTCAAAATCTCTCACAAAAAAGAACCGAAGATAGACAAATGGAAAGAGTTTTTAGGAAGGCTCAAGAACCCTACTGATGATGTAAAAATCGGACTGGTTGGAAAATACGTTGAGTTACCTGACGCATATAAATCCATTGCAGAAGCATTTGTTCACGCAGGAGCAGTAAACGAATGCAAAGTAAACATCAGATGGATTCACGCAGAAGACCTGGACGGAGACAATGTAGAACGTTTTCTTAATGACTTAGATGGAATACTAGTCGCACCAGGATTTGGTGAACGGGGAATTGAAGGAAAAATATATGCCGTTCAACACGCCAGGGTCAATAAAATTCCTTTTTTCGGCATTTGTTTGGGCTTACAGTGTGCCATCATCGAATTCGCCCGAAACGTACTTAAAAAGAAAAAAGCCATAAGTACGGAAATGGACCCCAAAACCCCTCATCCTATTATTGATTTAATGGAAGATCAAAAAGCAGTTACCGACCTGGGCGGGACCATGCGTTTGGGTGCTTACGATTGTCAAATAAAGAAAGGAACCAAAGCCTACAGCATCTATGGTACCACAAAAATCAAAGAGAGGCATCGGCATCGGTATGAATTTAACAACAAATATCTGGAAGAATTTGAAAATGCAGGTATGATCGCATCCGGAGTCAACCCAGACACCAAATTGGTTGAAATCATGGAACTAAAGGATCACCCCTGGTTTGTTGGGTCACAATATCACCCG
>JBCCXH010000473.1:0-4200 GCA_039192005.1 Bacteroidota bacterium | reverse complement strand
GGAGGTTATCTATCTCAGGTAGACCTGTCCCAATAAATAATTCCTGAATTATTCAGGCTAACAATCAAAAAAATCTACCATCGCGTAAATCGAACAAATAAAAATGAGAATTATACCTGCCATAGACATCATCGAAGGGAAGTGCGTACGGCTTTCCAAAGGAGATTACGACACAAAAAAGATATACAACGAAGATCCGCTGGAAGTGGCCAAATCGTTTGAGGGCGAAGGGTTGCAGTACCTACACCTGGTAGACCTGGATGGCGCAAAGGCCAAGCACATCGTCAACTGGAAGGTGTTGGAGAAAATTGCGACTAAAACTTCCCTGACGATTGATTTTGGTGGGGGGATCAAATCGGATGAAGACCTCAAGATTGCCTTTGAGAGCGGAGCCAAACAGATCACGGGGGGTAGCATCGCAGTCAAAGACCCTACACTATTTGAGTCCTGGATCGTAGGATATGGGGCAGAAAAAATCATTCTGGGAGCTGATGCCATGGAAGGAAAAATCGCCATTTCCGGCTGGCAGGAAAGCACCGATGAAGGCATTGAAAGCTTCATCAAAAGCTATCAGGAAAAAGGCATCGAGTACGTCATCTCTACCGACATCTCTAAGGATGGGATGCTGGAAGGTCCTTCGTTTGAGCTTTATGAAAAAATCTTAAAGGAACTACCAGCCATTAAACTCATTGCCAGCGGGGGGGTTAGTTCCATCGATGACCTGATTAAATTGAAAGAAAAAGGGCTGGAAGGAGCGATTGTAGGAAAGGCGATTTATGAGAACCGGATTACGTTGAAAGAGCTAGCGACTGTTTAAATTTAAAATTGATTGGATTGAAGATTGGTTCGATTTAGAGATTGACGATTGTCTTGATTTAAAGATTTTTACGATTGGAGAATTGAGCGACTCGAAGAGCTACTTTTGATGGATTGGTTTGATTGAGGACTGAATCCCATTTGTAATGACTCAATTGAAAAATCTAAAACCGAAATAACCAGGCAATCCAGAAAATCACCCAATCGCATAAATCTAAAATTAAAATGACTGCGGAAGCATTAAAGAAAAGGACGCTAAGGTTTGGAGTAGATGTGGCACTGTTTTGTAAGATAATTATTACGGATACTTTGCTAAGGTCATATGCCAACCAGTTAATTCGAGCTTCTAGTTCTGTTGGTGCAAATTACAGAGCTGCTTGCAGAGCAAAGTCAGGAAAAGATTTCATTAATAAACTAAAAATAGTTGAGGAAGAATGTGATGAATGTATGTTCTTTCTGGAACTGATCAAGGAGTTAAAACCCGATAGCCAACAATCAATTGACCCGATATGGAATGAAGCGAATGAAATATTGTCTATCATCGTGGCATCGATTGGTACTGCGAGGAAAAATTTAAAATGAGGGGATTGATGATTTTTTCGATTGAAAGATTCATTCAATTGACGATTGGAGCTATTGACGAATTATCTCGATTGGGGATTGGGTCGATTAATGATTGTATTGCCGAAAATCGGTGATTAACTAAATAAAATAATTCTTAAAAAAATGACTTTGAAATTATCCATTCTACCATAAACTCAATCAAAACCGAAATAACCAAGTAATCCAGAAAATCACCCAATCGAATCAATCTAAAATCAAAATAACCAAACAATCCAGAAAATCATCAATCGAAAAAATCTAAAATCGAACAACATGTCATTAAAAAAACGAATCATCCCCTGCCTGGACATCAAAGACGGTCAAACCGTAAAGGGGGTCAACTTTGTGGACATCCGAAACGCGGGAGACCCCATCGAGCTGGCCAAACGATACGTGAAAGAAGGGGCTGACGAACTCGTCTTTTTGGACATCACCGCTACCGTGGAAGGCAGAAAAACCTTTGCCGAACTCGTCGGTCATATTTCTGAAGAAATCAACATCCCCTTTACCGTTGGTGGCGGCATTAGCTCTATCGAGGACGCCAAGGTCCTGCTGAAAGCAGGAGCGGACAAAATTAGTGTGAACTCTGCTGCCGTCAGACGGCCGGAACTGGTCAAAGAGATTGCGGATGAATTTGGCAGCCAGTTTTTGGTGGTCGCCATCGACGCCGGACTGGTAAATGACGCATGGAAGGTGTTTGTAAAAGGAGGAAGGGAGGCGACCGAGCTGGACGTGCTGCCCTGGTCCAAACAGGTGGAAGAACTGGGAGCGGGTGAGATACTCCTCACCTCCATGGCGCACGATGGGACTAAGAGTGGTTTTGCGATAGCACTTACCAACGAAATGACTAATCTCCTCAATATTCCGGTTATTGCTTCAGGTGGAGCAGGCACGAAAGAGCATTTTTCTGAAGTCTTCGAAGCCACGAAAGCGACCGGTGCGCTCGCCGCCAGCGTTTTTCATTTTGGGGAAATCCCGATACCAGATTTAAAAGATTATTTAAAAACAGAGAAAATTTCTATTCGATGAACGAACAACTAATCCCTGCCATCATCCAACACCAACTAACCGGTCAGGTACTCATGCTGGGCTACATGAATGAGGAGTCCCTAGCAAAGACCAAAGCTGAGGGAAAGGTCACCTTTTACAGCCGATCCAAGCAACGACTATGGACCAAGGGTGAAACTTCGGGCAACTTCCTAAACGTAGTCAGCATACAGGAGGATTGCGATCAGGACACGTACCTCATCAAAGTGCTTCCCGTAGGGCCAACGTGCCACACAGGTGCCTACACCTGTTTTGGTGAAAAAGAGCCTCAGGGGTTTCTTGGTGAACTGGAAGGAGTGATCCAGGACCGAAAAAAGAATCCTTCTGAAAAGTCTTACACGACTTCGCTTTTTCAAAAAGGGACGAAGAAAATCGCCCAGAAAGTGGGTGAAGAAGCCACGGAAGTCATCCTGGAGGCGATGGACAACCGAAAGGACCTACTCATCGAGGAGTCTTCCGATCTGCTTTATCACTGGTTGGTACTGCTTACGGATCAGGACATCAGCTTAGTAGATGTGGAGCAGAAGTTGATGGAACGACATGGTTGATTGAGGGATTGGGTCGATTGAGGGATTGGGGGATTTTTTCGATTGAGGCGATTGTTCAGATTGACGAACATTTCACGTAACGCTCAACTAAAATGAGTATGTGCACCAGTTCCTAGAAGCACCGAGGTTAGCATATTGCACTGTCTTTTCAAAGGGCTCAGTTCGCATATTCATTTTAGTGTTTGTTAGCGTTATTTTACCTGTTTTAAATCATACTCTTCTTTTTCACCATTAAATATCAAAAGCCCGTGTTCCCAAGTAGTTAAATATATTTTGTCACCGTCAACAAAGAAGTTCTCGGGTTCAATATGACTGTCTCGTAAATTAATTGAAATAAGTAATTCAGGTTTATCTTTTGTCAATTTGAAAAAACCCAGTTTCTCGGACAAAAAGAAAATGTTCTTACCATTTGTGAAGATTCTTGAAATATCAAGATCCTTAGGAATTCCAGTTTCCATTTCAATTAACTTATTATCACGCACAACCATCAAACGACTTTCCATTAATTCTTCATCCCCAATTGTTTCATGATAACCGTTAGCTATTAACAGTTGATCATTGTGAATTTTAAAATCACGAATTTTCATGTCAGTTGGCAATTTGTACTCATGCAAAGAGTCCAAACGAAATTGAAAACAACCACCCGAGAAATATCCTGGGTACTTTGTTAAGAGAATAAAGCTGTTAAAGTATCCAACTTTATCTGATACGTTTGGGCTTTGGTTTTCATTAAATCCATATGCCATATTATAATCAATGAACTTGTCTTCTTGTATTTTGAAAAATGCAGTTCCATATTCAAGTAGAATCTGGCATTGTTCGTTTAGATGTATTTTAAAATACTTTGAATTAAGGTCTGTCTTGTTTTTAATAACATTTTATGTTTTGTTAGGATAGACAATTATTAAGGTTGAGTCATTAGGTGCCTTAAGAAGATAAGTTTGTTCTGAGCATTGCTTGATATCAATTATTGAGTCCGCCTTATACTCAATCAGCGAATCTCCTTCAAGTTTGTATAGACCTGCGACACCCTCTGAGAAATAGTATTCATTATTCCATTCTGCGATTTCAGATAAGTCCAGTCTCGAAGTAGGAAGGTCAAATACTGGTGGAGTGCTACAACTAGCCACTGTTACCAATATGACAACAAAGAGTATGGTGATTTTCATCGGCTCAAATTAACGCT
>JBCCXH010000472.1:0-4209 GCA_039192005.1 Bacteroidota bacterium | reverse complement strand
CTTTTTTGTCTAAAGATCCCAGAGACGTAGCTAAAATCAACGAGCTAAAACGAGAGGCCGAACGCGCGTTTTTAGACGGATCACATCAAATAGCATTGGATAAGTACGTTTTACTTCGAGACTCACTGGGGGTCGATGAAGATGAAATTAAGCTAAACATTGCCCATGCACAGTACCAACTTGACGACACCGCAAGTGCTAAATCCAGCTACAGCCGACTGAGTACATCCACCAATAAGCAATTACAATCTATCGCCTATCAACAATTGGGCGTGATGAGTAAAGAAAACGGCAAGCTCGATGTTGCGCTGCAACAGTTAAAATCTGCCATTAAAGCCGACCCTACCAATCAGGAGGCCAGATATAACTATGAGGTGGTGAAGAAACTTTTGGAGGAGCAAGAGAATCAGGACCAACAAAATCAAGATCAGGAAAACCAAGACCAGGAAAATCAGGATCAGGAAGAACAACAAGAGAACGAAGATCAGGAAAACCAGGAAAACCAGGAGAATCAAGAAGACCAGGAGAGCCAGGGTGATCAGGAAAACGAGGAAAATCAGGAGCAAGAAGGCGAGCAACAGGAAAACGGGGAAGAGAAGGAAGGAGAAGAGCAGGAAAACCAGGAGCAACAAGCCGGTGAGGAAGGTGAAGAGGAAGAGCAAGAAAAAACACAAGAACAGATGACGCAGGAAAAGCTGGAAGAAATGAATATCAGCGAGGAGAAAGCCAAGATGATTCTGGAAGCCATGAAAAATAACGAGATCCAGTACCTACAGCAACAACGGCGAAAAGCAACCGAAAGACCCCCTAGTGACAAACCGGACTGGTAAGGAACATTTGGCCATGAATTATTGTCAAATAGTGACGATTAAGTGATTTTTGCGATCCTTGATAACGGGAGTATTCCCCTGGTACTCATTAACTAAATAACCCAAAATGAAAGAAGTATACATTGCCTCTGCCGTCCGAACGCCAATTGGAAGCTTTGGAGGTAAGCTGTCAGGATTTACAGCAGTCGAGTTAGGAACATTTGCCATAAAAGGAGCATTGGAAAAATCGGGAGTGGCCGCTTCCGAAGTCAATGAAGTATACATGGGCAACGTGCTGGCTGCCGGACTGGGTCAGGCACCTGCAAGACAAGCTGCCATTGCTGCCGGAATACCCAATAGCGTTCCTTGCACAACGGTGAATAAAGTATGTTCTTCCGGGATGAAGTCCATCATGCTGGGGGCACAGTCCATCATGCTGGGCATCAATGACGTGGTAGTCGCGGGTGGAATGGAGAGCATGTCCAACGTCCCTTTTTATGTACCGAAAGCACGCTTTGGTTACAAATACGGTCACGGCCAGTTAACCGACGGGTTGATGCACGATGGGCTTTGGGAAGCTTACAATGGATTTCCCATGGGAAATTGTGCGGACAACACCGCGAAGGAAATGAACATCTCCCGAGAAGCACAAGATGAGTTTGCGATTGCCTCTTACAAAAAAGTGGCTGCTTCTACAGAAGCCGGAGCTTTTAAAGATGAAATCGTACCTGTAGAGATCCCTCAACGAAAAGGGGATCCGGTTGTAATGGATGTCGACGAAGAGTTTACGAATGTAAACTTCGACAAGATCCCATCTTTACGTCCGGTGTTCAACAAAGAAGGTACCGTTACTGCCGCCAACGCTTCTACCATCAATGATGGGGCCTCTGCACTCATTTTAGTAAGTAAAGAGAAAGCAGAAGCACTGGGACTAACACTTTTAGCCAAGATCAAAGGATTTGGTGATGCCGCACAAGATCCTTTGTGGTTTACTACGGCGCCGTCTAAAGCCATTCCGAAAGCTTTGGCTCATGCAGGAGTGGCTCAGGAAGACGTAGATTTTTGGGAAATAAACGAAGCTTTCTCAGCTGTCGCACTGGCCAATAAAGAAGAACTCAACCTCGATGTCGACAAACTCAACGTTTTCGGAGGGGCCGTAGCGATGGGGCACCCTCTCGGAACTTCAGGCGCACGAATTGTCACCACGCTATGCTCCGTTCTTCATAAACAAGACGGAAAACTAGGAGTGGCCGGTATTTGTAATGGTGGTGGTGGCGCTTCGGCCATGGTCATTGAGAAAGTATAGTCAGAACGTTCCGCAATTAATAAATTAGCCTTGCGTTAAAACGTGAGGCTTTTTCATTTTTATCTATGCACCTATTTCTAACAGCACTTATACTCCTTCCTCTGCTGACCCTGTCGCAAACCAAAGTAACGACCTATTACGGTCAGGGAGAAGTTAAAGAAGCATATTTCATTTTGGGCAATGACAGTAGCCGCGTAGATGGCAACTACCAAATGTTTGACCCTGGCGGAAAACGGATCGTGGAAGGTTTTTTCAAAGACGGTAAGAAAGAAGGAACATTTAAAAATTTTTATCCAGACGGAACGCTTCAAAGAGAGACACGCTACCTCAACAACCTGCGTGAAGGACCAACAAAAGTCTATGGACCCGATGGAAAGCTAGTCCAGGAGGCCACATTCGAAAACGACACCCTGGTCGGCAACGTCAATGTCTACGATGAAAAAGGCCAGCTCATTGGAGAAACCGCTTTTAAAAAAGGAAAGCCGGAAGGTATTGTCACTTCGTACTTTTCTAATGGAAAAACCAAAGAAGAAACGTTTTATCAAAATGGAAAACCTAACGGGTTGACCAAAGAATACTATGAAACAGGAATTTTAAAACTGGAAGCAACCTATGTCAATGGATTACTTGATGGTGCCTACCGGACCTACTACCCTTCCGGAAACCTGGAGTTGGACGTACTCAATAAGCGCGGCAAAAAATCCGGATACGTAAAAACGTACCATGAAAATGAGCAACTCAAGTCCACAGGGACCTATCTGGACGGCGGCTTACAAGGAGATTTCTTCGTGTATTTTGACAATGGCAGCTTAAAGAGTAAGTACCAGTTTAACAAAGGGAAACGCGCAGGAAAAAGCCTGGATTACCACGGGAACGGTAACGTTCGGCTGGAATCAAGCTACTCCAATGACGGCATGAATGCGGCGATTAAGGAATACTCCGAAAAAGGAAAGTTGGTTTCAGAAAAGCAACTGCTTAATGAACTACCCCACGGAACATGGACGTACTACGACAGTAAAAACCGTATTTCTTTGATCGAACCTTACGAAAAAGGGAAACTTCACGGTGTCCGGGCTCAATTTGAAAACGGCAGGAAATTAACCGAAACAACTTACCGTTTTGGCAACAAGCTTGGTCCCTACTATGCGTACCACCCAAATGGTGAAGTCAAAACAGTAAGCAACTACGAACTCAACCGGCTTCATGGCTCGCATACGGAGTACCATAAAAATGGTCAGGTGGCTTACTCTGGAGAATACAGCAGAAACAAGCGAAACGGAACGTGGAAGTATTACGATAAAAAAGGAATACTCGTAGAGGAGATCTCTTACCGACAAGGTCAGATCATTGAAAAAAAATGACTCATTTTTGACGCATGATTCTGTTTGAGACCATTAGAGACTTCCTGAAGGACAAAGAATACCGAGGACTTTTGTTCACCGTCTTTATCATTTTAGTCATGGGTACAGTCGTGTATCACTACCTTGAAGGCTGGTCGTGGTTAGATGCGTTCTATTTCTCGTTCATCACGTTGACGACCATAGGGTTCGGAGACTTTGCTCCTAAAACTGATGAAGGGAAGGTATTTACGATTCTCTACATCATCATCGGAGTAGGCATCATACTTACTTTTATCAATACGCTTTACCTTCATTTTAACAAAACCACCATCAAAAAAAGAAAGAAAGAAAAAAACTGACTGGATGGCCTCACTTTTTTTCTTTAAAAAATCGATAACAAAAACTCGAATCCGTTTTATAAAAACTGCTCACCTATCCAATGATTGCCTTTACCAGATGTCCGTTCAGTAACTCCAGGATGCTTTTCAAATAAACCTTTTTAAAAGCACCAGTTTTTCAAATTTTAACTTTTAACTTCCGGCCAAAAACACACAAATGAATCGTTACTTTGAAAAGTACCTGGAATTGCTATGGAATCAGTTTGAGTATGACATGGACGTATTGAGCCAGCCCTGGATGTACTACTGGTTGCTGATCCCGGCCATCGCTTACCTTATTTTCTTTTTCACCAAATGGGTGGTACTCACTACGCCGCTATGGATGCCGGTTTCCGTTGTTTTTCAATCCTTTCGTT
>JBCCXH010000471.1:0-4209 GCA_039192005.1 Bacteroidota bacterium | reverse complement strand
CTTCAAATTAAAGATCAAAACGAAGAGATAAAATTCAAAAATGTTGAATTAAAAAATACGGTTGATCAACTAGCTGTAGCGAGGGTTGGAAAAAGGGCATCTACGATCATGCTAATCATAGCGCTTGTTTTATTCGTTGCAGAGCAGGTATTACTAGAGCCCATCATTGAACAACAAATTTCCGTTCCTTACGTAGGTTTAGGGATCCTTGCTATTTTATTTTTCGTAGTTAAAAGTCTGGAGTCTTCCCTCGAAAAATATTTCCTAAATAAGGAAAAGAAAAAGATTATCGAAGGAGATAACAATCCAACTAATGATAATGGCTCATGGAGCTAAGTTCCGGCCAAAGAAAACTCATATCAAGGGTAAAAAACGGTTCCCTTTTCTCATTGTATTTATTTAAAGGGCTTCCCATGGGCTGGTTGGCGGGTTTAAGAGTGAAAGAGCTGTCTCCTACAGTATGTACTACTTCCGTGCCATTCAAGCGCTTGAATAAAAACCCTTTTAAGTCTATTTATTTTGCAGTTCAGAGTATGGCAGCGGAGCTATCTACTGCTACCGGATGCCTTCTGGCGGTACAAAACAAGACTCCTTCCGTGGCCTTTATCATTGTAGACCTAAAGGCTTCCTTTTTAAAAAAAGCTACGGACAGGGTGTTTTTCACTTGTCCAGATGTGGCCAATGCTTTTTCGGCAGTAGAAGAATGTATCCAAACAGGAGAACCCGCCATCGCTCGCTTTAAAACCATTGGCAAAATGGAGGATGGCACGATCGTATCAGAGTTTGAATTTACCTGGTCTTTCAAGCAGCGATCATCATAAATCCTTGATTAAAACATCCACTTCACTGTTTTTCCAAGTAGACCTGATCTCGCTGAGTGAATTTTCTATGGCTTCAAAGGCTTTGCTTTTGTTGTTGTCAAAATCACTCATTCCTTCGTTTTCATACATTTCCAGAACCGTATGTAGGTCCATTTGATTGATGTCAAAGCTAGGCTGATACGCTACTGAATCGGATTCTACTTTGGTGATCAGTCTGGATTTTTCCAGTTCGTTACAAATATCGGTTACGTACTTTCTGGGAATGTTTACGTAACCGGACAACTCAGAAAGCGAAATAGCTCCTTGTTTATTTTCAAACCTTTTCACAATCCGGTACAACAACACCAGCATAAGTTTTTTCCGATGCGTCAGGCTTAATTTCAAGTTGTCCGAATTCAAGGTCCACTCATTCACGTATTGCGCACCGTACGCAAACTCCGCTCCGAACAACACAATCAGCCAACTCAATTGCAACCATATCAAAAACAGTGGGATGAAGACGATGCTACCATAGATGGCATTGTAGCGGGCAAAAGCAAACTGAAGGTTAATAAATCCCCACTGGGTCAATTGGTATAACGTACCGGCCAGAATGCCGGCCATAAGCGCTGGGAAAAACTTTACACGGGTATTTGGGAAAATGATGTAAAGAAGGAACAGTAAAAGCCAGGCCAGCGTGTAAGGAAGTAATTTCAAAAGAAAGAAAATGCCCGATTTGATGGGATTTAGTACTTCAAACTCGGCGATGACACTTTGTATTTGCCCGGATACAAATACGGTAGCACTACTTGCAACGATTAATAGTACGGGTCCAAGAAGAATAACTGCTACGTAATCAGAGATTTTACGCTCCCACCTCCTACTCTTCTTAATCCCCCACATGGCGTTAAAAGCTCCTTCTATATTGATCAACAGCCTGATGACCGTATAGATCAGGAATACCAGAGAGATGCCCGTAATCACGCCACCGTTTGCGCTGTTCAACATGTTTTGAGCATACGGAATGACATTGTCCAGCATTTTTTCCTGACTACTCAAAATGGTCGCTAACTGCTCTTCCAACAGTTTCTCTATTCCAAACCCTTTAGCTATCGCAAAGAGCATGGCTAAAACGGGGACAATAGAAAGCATGGAGAAATAGGTAAGGGCAGAAGCTTTCTCCGTGCACCTATCCTCTATGAATTCTTTTACGGCTATGATCCATACCCGAACAAAGCTGTAGAATAGCTCTTTTCGTTTCGGCAATGTTTTCAATTTCAATCGCCACAAATCAACTTCTAAAAACTGCTTAATCTCTTGTATCTTCTTGATCATATGAGGGAAAGATAAAAAAGAAAAAGGGTCAATTTGCCCTTTTTCTACTTAATCGCGGAGATAAAAAATGACATTTCTAAGTAAACTTTCGAGAACTGGTCCGGCCTTTGACTTTAGCTATACGGATCTCAATTCCAGAATGGTTATTTCTGGTAAAATCCCAATCCTTCCGGGATACCCGATGTACCCGTAGCCTCTATTTACATACAAATATTGTGTTCCTTCCTGATGCAGGTCAGCCCATTGTTTATAGCGATACTGAACAGGACTCCATCGGAAATTTCCAATTTCGACGCCAAACTGAAATCCGTGCGTATGACCGGATAGCATGAGATCGATGTCTGGATACTCCGGACGAATTTGAGCATCCCAATGACTTGGGTCGTGAGATAGCAAGATTTTAAATGGATGCTCTTCAACTCCGAGAACTGTCTTGCTCATGTCACCATATTTAGAGAACCTACCCGTCCCCCAGTTTTCACATCCTAATATGGCTAGTTCTTCACCGTCTACCTTTATGACTTCATTTTCATTTAACAACAGGTTCCACTCCATGTAACGATGCATCTCATGAAGGCGTAGCACATCTTTTTTCTGCTCTTCGGGAGAAGACCAACTGCTGTAGTCTCCATAGTCATGGTTGCCCATGATTGAAAAGGTACCAAGAGGCGCTTTTACTTTTTTGAAAATATCCAGGTACTCCTTTGCTTCGTCGCTCCTGTTATTTACCAAATCTCCTGTAAAAAATATCAGGTCGGGTTTTTCAGCATTTAGCATTTCAACCCCACCTTTTACCGCCGTTTTGTTGAAAAAACTACCGGTATGAATGTCTGAAATCTGAGCTACTCTTATTCCATGAAACGCTTTCGGGAGGTTGGGGAAGTTGACCACCCTCCTACGCACCCGGTAATCATGGGCTCCTGAGATGATCCCAAAACTCATCGTTGCAATGGGGATGCTCCCTGCAACCATCGCAGCTTTAGACATAAAATCTGAACGGGAAGTATCGTAACCTTCTTTAGCTGAAGGAATAAGGTTGACCAACCAGGTAATGCCTCTTCTTAAGTCATCCAGAAAGAGAAAAAGAACAGTAAATATTTTACCTATAAGAAAGATGAAAAAAAACGTAGATAGAAAAAGTCTGAAATTTTTATACACTTCAGGGTCTATTCTGGCATAGAGTAAAACACCAATGATCGCCATGATGCTAATCGTCACATAGGAGATCGAGACGGTCTTACGAAGCAAAGAAGTCATGCCTTCCGTTAAGGATTTAATGACCAGAAAAATGTAGATGTCAAAAGCTATGTAGATCGCAATGACGACAATAAGGAAGTAAATTCTATTCATAAAAAATCTCCCTACCCGCTACAGGTAGGGAGAACTTGTTTTATTAAACCTATATCAAAGATTGTATCTTTTTAAAGAAAACCAGAACTCTTAGGAAAAAAATTACTGTCGAGTCCCGGAAAAGGTTAGTCAATTCATTTTAATCAATTAAGCTGCTTTGCTATAAGATAAATTCGATTCTGCTTGCTTTTTGCCTTTCTTAGCAAACAATCTATACTTGATACGATAAACAATCGTAAACAATACGGGAACAATGATCAACGTAAGAAAAGTTGCCACAATCAAACCAAAAATCACGGTCCATGCCAAAGGCCCCCAGAAAATCACGTTATCTCCTCCTATGTAAATTTTGGGATCGAAATTGGCAAACAAAGAAGAAAAATCAATATTTAGACCGATAGCCAGCGGGATCAACCCTAATACCGTAGTAATTGCCGTAAGTATGACTGGCCTTAAACGTGCTTTTCCACCCTTAATGGTGAGCTGAGTGACCTCGTCTTTATCCAAGTACTCGGACGCGTCCATTCCCAATTCTTTCTTACGCCGGTCAATGAGTATCTGTGTATAATCAAGCAACACCACTCCATTATTTACCACGATACCTGCTAGTGAAATGATTCCCATCATGGTCATCATAATCACAAAAGGCCATCCGGTGAGCATCAACCCGCCAAAAACGCCAATCAAACTTAGGAAGATAGCAATCATAATAATGATTGGCTTG
>JBCCXH010000470.1:0-4214 GCA_039192005.1 Bacteroidota bacterium | reverse complement strand
TTGCACTTGTGTGTTTTCTATATTCATATCTAGACTCCTTTATCTGGTTTGATTTCCATCCGCTTCAGTGGTGTATACGGAAAGGTACTTTGCATGGCCAAGTACTAAGTAAAAAAAGATACATTTCCCTAAAAATTCTTTAAATAATCACATTTATTATTGGTTAAATAATAAATAAAGCGCAATGCATCCTTTGTCGTCTAATAACACCTTTTCATAGAATGATCACTTTCATCAATGGCAACCAATGGCTAACTTGCTTGTGGTATAGTCAATTTAATGAGGTACAAACTCGCTTTTTTTCTCGTTGCCTGTTCTTTTTCATCTCTCCATGCTCAAGATGTGGCAGAGGAGAGAGACAACACACCAAAGTACAGCAACGAGTTTCTAAACATTGGGGTAAGCGCCCGATCCTTTGGTATGGGTTTTACAGCCGTCTCATTTGTCGACGACGTAACCGCAGGTTACTGGAATCCTGCCGGGTTAAATGATTTAAAGGCGGATCATCAACTGGCATTGATGCACTCATCTTACTTTAGCGGACTGGCAAACTATGACTATGCTGCCTTTGCCACTTCAGTTGACGATCAAAGTAAATTAGCGCTTTCTG
The DNA here is from genome assembly GCA_039192005.1 of Bacteroidota bacterium. Taxonomy (GTDB): domain Bacteria; phylum Bacteroidota; class Bacteroidia; order Cytophagales; family Cyclobacteriaceae; genus Ekhidna. The sequence goes on along the minus strand of JBCCXH010000470.1, from coordinate 3,604 downwards.
TCATTCGCTTTTCGGTAGACGACATCCCGGATACAAGGTTCCTTATTGATGTAAACGGAGCCATCAATTTTGATAACATCCAATTCTTTGCTTCCGCTGATTATGGTTTTTTATTGTCTTACGCTAGAAAACTCCCGTTTTGGGGAGGGATCAAGACAGGAGGCAGTCTTAAAATTGTTCATCGCACGGTGGGTTCGTTCTCCAAAGCCTGGGGTTTTGGCTTCGACCTTGGTGCACAAAAAGAATGGAACGGTTGGCAGGTTGGGCTCGCGGCGCGGGACATTTTAGGCACTTTCAATGCCTGGTCGCATAACACAGAAAATTTTGAAGATGTCTATGCACTCACTGGAAATGATGTACCGGTTAACTCACTGGAAATCACCCTACCTCGCGTCATAGTAGGTGCTTCAAAAAAAATCATCCTCTCTGAATTTTTCGATCTACTTCCTTCGATGGATCTGGACATCACTTTCGACGGAAAGCGCAACACGCTCATTCGGACCGACTTGTTGTCCATTGATCCAAAATTTGGGTTTGAAGTGGGGTATAAGCGGACCGGGTTCCTTCGTTTTGGTGTGAATCAGTTTCAGCAAATAAAAGATTTTGATGGGACGACGTCGTGGACTTTTCAACCCAATATGGGCGTAGGAATAGCGATTAAAGAGCTGGTCATCGATTATGCATTGACAGATATTGGAGATTTAGCACCCGGCCTGTTTTCTCATGTTTTCTCTGTAAAAGTTGATTTTAATGTGGAAAGCAAGTAAGTACATTTTTGTTTCGATCTGGTTTTTATCTACAAGTGTTTCTGCGCAGTTTGGCAATGAATGGATTGATTTCACCCAGTCTTATTACCAGATCCAGGTCGTAAACGAAGATTTTTATCGGGTCACTCAAGGGGAGCTTTCTGCTGCCGGCTTTCCGATAGCAACCGTTCCTGCCAATAGAATCCAGTTGTTTCGGGACGGGCAGGAGGTAGCGATCAATGTCAACGCAAACGGGGATGGCACACTCAACTACCTGGAGTTTTACGGCCTTCCCAATGATGGGGCCGCAAATACTGAACTGTACGATTCCGGCGATCAACCGCATGCACTTTACAACCTCTTTTCGGATACGGCGACGTATTTCCTCACCTTTAAGTTGGGCAACGAAAACGGCAAGCGGATCACTTTTTCTTCCGATAACGACGCCTCGGGCCTGACCGCTCAGGCTTTTCATCAGGAAGAAGACGTTCAGGTTTATTTCTCAAGTTATGCTTCTGGTATCCGATTTGGTTCGGGGGCTTCTTTTTCTTTGAGTAAGTATGACGACGGCGAAGGATGGACCGGCCCTTTCCTCACCAAAAATGGCTTTACCGATCACGACTTTGTCCTTCAGAACTTTACCGGCGACCAGGACCCGGTATGTGATTACGTACTGGTAGGAGGAAATAGCCTGTCTCATAATGCATCCGTCGGCGTCGGACCGGATGCCGGCACCGCTTCAGCCAATCAAATAAAATCCACCACATTTACCGGATGGGGGAGCATAGCAGACTCATTCGTGGTTCCTGTCTCCAACCTCGGGAGCGGCGGAGAACTCACCGTTCGGGTGTTGAGAGAAGGCCTTCCTGAAGTATCGGAGCGTTTCTCTGTTGCCTTCATGCGAATAAGATACCCGCAAAGTATTTCTTTGGGCGCAAGTGAAAACAAGGTATTTACTCTGATAAACCCTACGACTACTAAAGCGTTTTTGCAAATCAATACAACGAATGCCGCAGGCACTTCTGTTTATGATGTCAATGATCCGTTTAATCTTGTACGTATTGCAACAACCAATTTTTCAGATCGTGTAGAGGCGGTAATCCCAGGCTTTACAAATGACCATCAGGTTCTTGCCACTGCAACCCCTGCAAGCGTCCCGGTCATCAAAAGGATCACCTTCAATGAACCTGAGCTGGTCAATAGCAATTTCCTGATCTTTACTCATGAACTACTACGAGCGAATGGAGACCCGGTAAATGATTACAAAGTATACCGTGAGTCTGCTGCGGGAGGGAGTCACGATGTGGAGATTATCGAAATAGACGACGTATACCATTTATTTGGTTACGGTCAACCTACTCCTCTTGCGATTCAAAGATGTATTCAATATGCCGCTTCTTTCGGTAACCTGGAACAGGTTTTTATCATCGGCAAAGGATTTACAGTAAACAACAACTATTACCGAGGGCCTCAAACCGCAGTAAACGTTCCGACCTACGGACTTCCAGGCGGGGACTTAATGTATTCTTTGGGCATCAATACCACTGCTGAACTTCCCGGAATCCCCATCGGCAGACTCAATGCCTTTAATACCGGCGATGTGACTGCTTATTTAAATAAAATCATTGAAATGGAGGCACTCCCTTTTGACGACCTTTGGCGCAAAGACTTTGTTCAGTTAAGTGGGGGCATTACTCAGACCGAACTGAGTTCATTTGCCACATTTATTTCAGATTTCACTGACGTACTTGAAAATGACTTTATCGGTGGCAGAGCTTTTAACACGGGCAAACGCACGAGTGAATCCGTGGAGTTCGTCGATGTGGCCGACCGCATCAATCAGGGGGTAGGGTACGTTACTTTTTTTGGTCACTCCAGTGGTACGGTGACGGACATCGAAATAGGCAGGGTATCGAATCCTGAGTTTGGATTTCAAAATGCCGGGAGGTACCCGATATTCCTGGTGAACGGCTGTCAGGCAGGGGATATCTACGCCAATAATTTCACCTTCGGAGAGGACTGGATGATCACCCCCAACCTGGGTGCCATCGGGTTTATTGCGCATGCGGACTTCGCTTCAGCTTCTTCACTCAAACGTTGGAGTGATCTTTTTTACGGAATTGGTTTTGCGAACGATGGCTTTATTGGCGAATCTGTCGGGGACGTCATGCTGGAGGTATCTGCCCAATACATCGCTCAGTTTGGAAATAGTTCTTTGAGTCTCACTCAGATACAACAAATGCTGTATCAGGGTGATCCTTCTTACAAGCTTTTTGGAGGCTCCAGCCCCGACTATCAAATCGACAACGGGAGCGTTTTCGCTGAAGGCTTAAATGGAGCAGAGGTATTGGCAACCGAAGATACGTTCAAAGTGAACATCATTGTCAAAAACTTTGGGCGCTCCATTTCAGACTCGTTGTTGGTTCAAATAGATCGTACCCTTTCAGATGGAAGCCTGCTTTCTTATGTCAATCGGTTTCCTCGAACGTTAAGGCAGGACACGCTGGAGTTTCTCATCCCCAATGACCCAACCAGAAACAACAGCGGGCAAAATATTTTTACCGTCACTCTGGATCCAACGAATGAGGTTGCAGAGCTGAACGAGACCAATAACTCCACCACGATAGAAGTATCGATCTTTAATGGGAACACTTCCAACCTCCTCCCTATTGATGACGCGACGGTATCAAGCGCCATGGTAGAATTGGTCTGGCAGTCCAGCAACCTTTTGGAGATGGAGCGGTCATTTGACATCGAGAGATCTTCCCCTCATAGCCCGCCTGCCAGATGTCGCGGAGAAGGACAGTGCTGTCGGCCGCATACCCGCCGAGCATGATGAAGTCCGGGCTGTCCCGCAG
>JBCCXH010000469.1:0-4221 GCA_039192005.1 Bacteroidota bacterium | reverse complement strand
GAAGCTTACCGGAGTACATGGTTCCCCGTTTGTGGGTGAATCTGGATGAGTTGCCGCTGACGTCCAATGGGAAAATCGACAAGAAATCTTTACCGGAAGTAGAGGGTTCGGCATTATCTACGAAAGACTACGTGGCTCCGGGAACGGAAGTAGAGGAGCAATTGGCGGAGATCTGGCAGGAGTTGTTGGGTGTAGAAAAAGTGGGGATCTATGATAACTTCTTTGAGTTGGGTGGTCACAGTCTACTGGCCGTTCGTTTGATTTCTAAAATACGGGAACTGGGCTATGCTGTTGATATTCAGGACATTTTCACCTATCCGAGTATCGCCTTACTGAGCCCAACCTTATCCGAGGGTTTTGCTGGTTATCAGGTGCCTGAGAATGGCATTTTAGAGGGCTGCCCCTACATTACTCCGTCTATGGTCAGCCTGGTGAATGTAAATCAGGAAGAGCTGGAAAGCATCATGGATCAGGTTCCGGGCGGCGGGGCCAATATCCAGGACATCTATCCTTTATCTCCATTACAGGAAGGGTTTTATTTCCATCACCTGATGAGCGATCGTACGAGCGGCGATCCTTACGTTTCCAATGTTTTGTTGTCTTTCTCCTCACCGGACCAACGCGCAGGATTTATCGAAGGCTTGCGGTTTGTCATCGGTCGTCACGATGTCTTGCGCACGTGTATTTTAAGTTCAGGGCTTCCGGAGGCACTACAAGTGGTCTTGCGGGAAGCGGACCTGCCTGTTGGGGAGCTATCAGTAGATGAAAGTCAGGAAATTTTACCGCAAATAGAAAAAGAGATGGCCCCGGACCGCTTGTGGCTGGACACCTCGGAGGCTCCGATGTTAGAAGCAAAAGTTGCGGATGATGTCGCCAATGAGGTGTATTACCTGGTCCTGAATCATCATCATTTGATTGTCGACCATGTCGGTTTAGAAAAAATAGGGCAGGAGGTATCGTTTTATTTATCGAATAAAGCAGACCTGCTTCCAACGCCGTCTTTATACCGTGACTTTATCGGGCAGACGTTAAACAAAGACAAATTAGCCGATACGAAAAAATACTTCAGTGACCTGTACGGTGACATTTCAGCGCCTACCTATCCTTTTAATCTCCTGGACACCCAGGTGGATGGCTCCTATCGCATCGTTACCGCAAAAGCGAAGGTGTCTCCTGAGTTAAAGGACGATATCCGAAAGGTGTCCGGTGACTTGAAAATGACCCCGGCATCACTGTTCCATGCAGCCTTCGGACTGGTGGTGGGTGCCTGTAGCAATACGGACTATGCCCTCTTTGGTTCGGTGCTTTTAGGGAGAATGCACGGTTCTAAGGGCGCGGACACTTCTTTAGGGTTATTTATTAACACCCTGCCCGTCTTATTGGACCTCAGCGGCGATGCGTCTACCTACATTAGCCATACGAACGAGCGATTGCAGGACCTCATTTCCTATGAGCAAACGCCCTTATCAAGCGTCCATGACTGGAGTGGTATTTCCAACGAGGTTCCGTTGTTTAGTGCGCTACTCAATTACCGGCATTCAGCATCAGGCTCCTCATCGGAGGATGTCCGTGATCTGGGATTCAAAATCGTATCAGGAGAAGAGCGGACAAACTACCCACTCAATGTATTTATAGATGATTACGGAGACGACTTTGGTATAACGGTTAAGTTAACGGATACGAGCATTGACCCTTCCGCCGTCATCTCCTACATGGAAGAATCCTTAACGTTTCTGCTGAAAAACCTTGAAAAAGGGGCGGAAATGAGTGTCGCTGAGTTGTCCGTTTTGCCTGACAAAGAAAGGCATCAACTATTGGAGGTCTTCAACGATACGGCTACCGGTTATCCAACGGATCAGACCGTCGTTGATTTATTCGAAGCACAGGTCAGTAAAACGCCGGAAGCGATTGCTGTCGTTGACAAAGGCAATACACTTACCTACAAGGAACTGGACGAACGTTCGAATCAATTGGCTCATTACCTGAATAAACAGGGAGTGACATCCGATTATTTGGTGGGGATCTGTCTGGAGCGAGGCCTGGAGATGGTGGTGGGTATCCTGGGTATTTTAAAATCAGGAGGAGCTTACCTGCCAATCGATCCCGAATATCCGGAAAAACGCATTGCGTACATGTTGGCTGACTCGGCAGTGGACCTGGTATTGTGCCTTGATTCAAGTCGTCCTGCATTAGCGATACACAAAGGCTTTTCTGTTTTCCATTTAGATAGCTCCTGGAAAACCATTGACCAATATCCCAAAGAGAAGTTAGGCAGGGCAATTGCCCCGTCAAGCCTGGCCTATGTGATGTACACTTCGGGAAGTACCGGACAACCAAAAGGAGTGATGCTACCGCACCATTCCATGTTTAATTTAATCTCGTTTTATCATCAACTGGATATTTCCTCCGAAAGAGTGGGGCAATTCACCAGTATGAGTTTTGATGTTTCCTTCCTGGAGATATTCTTTGCCACCACACAAGGAGGAGCATTACATGTCATTCCTTCTGCATTAAAAAGTGATCTCACAGGTTTAACCGCCTTTATTCATGATCATGCCATTGAAACGGTATTTTTTCCCACTTCTTTCTTCCATTTTATCGGAGCGGAAAATGTGCTGGAAGAATTGCAATCCCTGGAACACATCATCGTGGCGGGTGAACAGCTGAGGTTGTCGGAAATCACAAAAAATGCCCTGTATCGAATAGGAGCTACTCTGCACAATCACTACGGTCCGACGGAAGCACACGTTGTCACCACCAAAAAGGTGGATCACCGTGTCAAAAACATTGCCGAAGAATTAGTATCCATAGGAAAGCCGATTGCCAACACACAGATACACGTGCTGAATCCTCACCATAAACTGGTCCCTACAGGTGCCATTGGAGAGTTGTGTATAGCAGGAACCTGCGTTGCAAGGGGGTACCTGAATAAGGATGAACTAACAAGCGAGAAGTTCGTTGCCAATCCATTTGTGGAAGGTGGTCGCCTGTACAAGACGGGAGATTTGGCCCGTTGGCTACCCGATGGCAACATCGAATTCATTGGCAGAAAAGACACCCAGGAGAAGGTGCGGGGCTATCGGATCGAGCTGGGTGAAATCGAAAACGCCTTGTCGTTGCTGCCAGGAGTCAGGCAGTGCTGTGTTTTGGCAAGAGCAGACGACCACGGCAATAAGCGACTGGTCGGCTACGTAGTCGTGGAGGATGATTTGGACAAGGAAGCGATACAAGATCAATTACTGGAAAGTTTACCGGAGTACATGGTTCCCCGATTGTGGATTCAGTTAGAGGAGATGCCACTCACGTCCAATGGGAAGCTGGATCGAAAAGCTTTGCCGGATGTAGATGTTTCAGCCCTATCCGCGAAAGACTACGTCGCTCCCAGGACGGAAGTGGAGGAGCAGTTAGCGAAGATCTGGCAGGAGTTATTAGGTGTTGAAAAAGTCGGGATCTACGATAACTTCTTTGAGTTGGGCGGCCATAGCTTGCTGGCCACACGTCTGGTGTCTATGGCCCGAAAGGAGTTGGACGTAGAGCTCGCCATCCGGGATGTTTTCACCCATGCGACCATCGCCGGTTTAGGAAGTTACCTGTCTTCCCGGGAGAAAGGTACGTTGTTACCGAAGATTGTAGCCACTGAAGAAAGGCCGGATCAGGTTCCATTGTCCTTTAGTCAGGAGCGCTTATGGTTTTTAGATCAGCTACGGGGTAGTTTGGAGTATCACCTTCCTTTTGCCTTACGCCTTTCAGGCAACCTGGATAAAGAAGCGTTGTCCCGGAGCCTTCGGGAGGTCGTCCGGCGTCATGAAGTACTTCGCACGGTTATTTACGCAGAGGCAGGAGTAGGTTATCAGCAACTTTTATCCGCAGATGAATGGGAGTTGTCTTCCAAAGACTTAACCACAGATGCTTCCTCGTTGCCAGCAGACATACAGGCATTTTTGTCCGCTCCTTTCGGTCTCAGTACCGATTACATGTTCCGTTCGTGCTTGTATGATTTGGGCGAAGAGGAATGCATTTTGGCAGGTGTTTTTCATCACATTTCCAGTGACGGGTGGTCACAGGGGATTCTGATTGAGGAGTTTGTGGCACTTTATCACTCCCATGTCTCCGGTAAGGCGGCGAGTTTGCCTCCGCTCTCGTTACAATATGCCGATTACGCCTTATGGCAGCGTACCCATTTAGAAGGGAAGGTCATTGATGAGGAGTTGACATATTGGG
>JBCCXH010000468.1:0-4237 GCA_039192005.1 Bacteroidota bacterium | reverse complement strand
TCATGCTTGTCGCCAGCCCCACACAAGCGCAGAAATATCCATTTCCACAAAATCAGGCCTATGATTTTGGCCTTTCTCCGGATAATAGTGATCACCAAGATGCATTGGATGCTTATGAGGTTTGGAAAACTAACTTTTTAAGCTCATGTGGAAACGGTACGTATCGGGTAGCATGGGACGATCCTTCACAAACGGTTTCAGAAGGAATTGCTTATGGAATGCTTTTAACAGCTTACGCGGGCGATCGTACGGAATTTGACGGGTTGTGGGCGTATTATCAGGCGTTTCCTAACGCAAACGGGCTGATGAACTGGAAAATCAACGGATGTTCCGGGGTGATAGGTTTCAACGCTGCGACAGACGCGGAACTGGACGCAGCGATGGCACTCATCGTTGCAGATGCTCAGTGGGGTAGTTACCGAACGGACGCTGAAGATCTTATTGGTAAAATAAAGCAGTTTGAAATCGAGTCAGGGACAGGAGTACTCAAACCAGGTGACATGTTCGGTGGATCTAATATCACGAATCCGTCGTATTTCTCACCCGCTTATTATCGCGCATACGGGGCCTTTACCAATGACCAGGCTTTTTGGGATCAGGTAGCGGATAAAGCGTACGAAATCATTGACAAGAACTTAACAGTAAATGGCGCCGCGGGTGGATTGGTCAGCGATTGGACTCATGCCAACGGATCTCACTCTTCAGACGCTTCGGGCTATTATAAAGGAGGCAGCCGTTACCATTACGATGCGGCAAGGACACCTTGGCGAATTGCACTGGATTATATCTGGTTTGGGGTTGCTTCTGCGGCAGACTATTCAAAAAAATCTTCTGATTTTGCGCGCGTAGACTTGGGAGGGATACAAAATGTAAAAGATGGGTACCTGCAAAACGGGACCGCTTACGGGATGTGGCACAACAGCACGTTTACCGCTCCCTTTGTAACGGCTGCCATGGGCGGTGGAAATCAACCTTTTCTTAACGCCGGCTATACAGACCTTGTTGCGATCAATGATGACAACTCTTATTTTAATCATACTATAAAAACACTTGCCTTATTTATGCTGACAGGCAACTTTTGGAATCCGCTGGATGGTAATGCCGGAGACACGAACGCCCCTCCGGTTATATCGCTGTCCTCTCCGGTGCAAGGATCGGTTTTCAGTGTACAAGAAAGCATCACCCTGACCGCAAGCGCAAGTGATTCCGATGGTTCTGTCGCCAAAGTGGAGTTTTACCAAGATGGAGTGAAGTTAGGGGAGGAGACGTCTGCTCCGTACACTTTTACACTAACAGGACTTTCACCAGGCCCCTACAGCTTTACCGCGGCTGCCACGGATGATTTAGGAGCACGTACAGTCAGTGAGTCTGTAAGTATTGTAGTGGTTGAGGAGGTAAATGAAGACAATGTCGCACCTGAAGTGATGCTTACATCTCCGGTTCAGGGGAGTACGTTCAGCGTGGGAGAGGAGGTGACTTTAACTGCCACGGCTACGGATGAAGACGGGACCGTTATTAACGTTGAGTTTTTTGCCGAGTCAGAAAAGATAGGGGAAGACGATACGGCGCCTTTTTCTTTTAACTGGTCGAGTGCGGAGACCGGTATTCGCACACTCACCGCCCGTGCTACAGATGATCAGGGAGCGACGTCGGTTAGTGATTTAGTCTTGGTCACCATAAAAGAAGAAGTGACGGATGTGATTGAGGAATGTGCAGCCATCAATTTGGATGCAAGTCAATGGACGGTCATAAATAATTGGTCCGATCAGAACAGTGGATCGAGAACAACGAATACGGATGCAGCATTAGCAGTTACGCATCGGCAATGGGGCAATGATCACCTCTGGGTAGTCAGTACGTCTACCGTATCCATTGAAGGTGGAAAAACATACACGGTTTCATTAGATGTCATGGACGATGGCATTACCAGCTTGAACAGCATCGAAATAGGGCTCGGTTCGGGCATCAATTGGGACATGCCTGCTTTAGTTCAAAACACACAAGCAGTGGCTTCCGGGTTTAGCACTTCGTCTTTTACCAATAAGTCAGCAACTTTCGTTGCCCGATCTTCTGGGGAGTTTTACATAGGATTTAAACGGGGATGGAGTTCGCAAGTACAAAATGAGGTGTCCGTGCTTCTTGATAACATTCAGGTGTGCAATAACGATGCGTCAGCTAACGAAATTTCAACATTTCCCAATCCCTTTATTGACAATACTACCTTGTTAGTTCAGTCCAACGATACCATGCCTTATACCGTCATTGTGACGGATATGCAAGGAAAGGAAATCATTCGTACAGCGTATTTTACAAACCTGCCTGTACGACTCGAACTGAGTAAATCCGGTGTTTATTTCGTTAAGATCATGATGGGTGACGAAGTCAAAGTGACACGAATTATTAGGAGGTAGTTTCCTGATTTTAACGTATTTAAATAACCTCTACCTCTCTTTTCCACACGTTTTTGGTAGGTAGAGGTTTATTGTTTTCACCCCGGATTGATCATTGGGGTTTGGTTATGATGGGCTTAAGAATAGGAAGATTGCGCGATTATGACAAAGACCCAATATCATCCAGGTTCATGATTTTGAACGGAGTTGTCGAGCGGTACTAATATGACGATGCAACAGGGACACTAATGACAAAGTCATGTTCAGGTTTGGATGTTCCCGGTAGTTCATGCCCTTTAGCTCTGTCGTAAAATTTTTTCCATCTTTTTACCTTTTGCCAACTCATCAACCAGTTTGTCCAGGTACCGCGCCTGTTTCGTTAGCGGCGTTTCAATTTCCTCAATTCGGTACCCACAAATTACTCCTTTAATCAGCGCCGCGTTGGGGTGTAGGTTGGCGCGCTCAAAAAAAGTTTTGAACGTCACTTTTTCCTCGGTCAGCTTGGCTAATTCATTTTTATCAAACCCTGTCAGCCATTCAATCACCTCATGTAATTCTGCCTCTGTTCTGCCTTTTTTCTCCACTTTTGCAACGTAGTGAGGATATACCGAGGCGAAGGTAAGCTTTGCTATTTTCTCGTCGTGTTCAGGTGTGGTTGCCATGTTTTCTGTTTTTCTTATTTTACTTTCTATGCGAGTATGTCCAGGTCGACATACGAGATAAAAGTAACCAAACCTGAAAAAGGTCCAAAATCCTGGAAGAGTGTTCACGATTAGTTGGCCGTTGGGGACTTACTACTTAGCCAGCATTATTCATTAGCATTATCTTGAGTTTGGGCTAAGCCTGCCTGCAATAATATGCCATAATAAAAGAGTTCCGAATCTTTCTATCCAACTACCTATGGAGGCAGGCAATAGTTCATGGATTTGAATTCGCTATTTTAGGTAAGTCACCTTTTTGGCCGCTTATATAGTTCTAATTTTTACGAACTTGAGTTTAATCCTATGGAAGCACCTGGGTTTGATGCCAATATTCCCCCTTTTTTGGTAAGAGGGCGAAGGGGGATTCAAAAAAACATCAAATCCAGGTACTAGACTTGGTTGGCTATGCTTGACACTCATGTCCCTTCATTGAAAAGGCAACCATTTCCACTCAGGTTGATCAACTGGGTTTTTGAAGATCCCATATACCGTACTACCAGATCCGGTCATGGAGGCGTACTGTGCCCCTGCTTCGTACATGCTCTCCTTGATCTTTTCAATTGCCGGATGGTTGGGAAATATCGAGGCTTCAAAGTCATTCGCTAACGTATCTTTCCAATGGGTGAAGGGTTGCCTGATGACGTTTTCGATCGTTTGTTTTGGTTCCGATGGAACAATGCCCGAATAGGCTTCCTTCGTAGAAATGTGTATCTCCGGGTTGTACAGCGCCACGTGGTACCCTTTCAGGTTGAATTCCAAAGGGCTCAATTTTTCACCCCTTCCCCGTGCCATCATCGGCTCGTTGTAAATGAAAAACGGGCAATCGCTTCCTAACTGAAGTGCGTAGTCAGCGAGTTGAGCCTGCTCAAGGTTAAGCTCAAAGAGTTCATTTAGGGTTTTGAGTGTAAAAGCACCATCGGAAGATCCGCCGCCCAGTCCTGCACCCATGGGGATGCCTTTCACTAAATGGATGGTGACGGGAGGGAGGTGAAAATCTGTTTTTAAAAGCTCATACGCTTTCACGCAAAGGTTACCGGACGGATCTCCGGGTATTTCCAGTCCATAGCTGTAAAAGCTGAAGGCGTCGCTTTCCAGTATTTCCAGTGCATCCCGCCATGGAATGGGGAAGAAACAGCTCTCAATATC
>JBCCXH010000467.1:0-4243 GCA_039192005.1 Bacteroidota bacterium | reverse complement strand
GGGTAATGCTGTAAGGCTGACGAATAATGTGGATTAACCGAATTGGATGAACGAATTTCAGCTGCATGGTACATCAGTAAAGATGACTTTTATCCGTTTGACTAAAAAACAATCGCTCCACCAAAGCTGATGAATGAATCAGGAGATTGGGACGTGATACCGACCCCTCCTGATATATCAAATTGAACGGATGGGTTGAGCAGATAGGCAAATCCACCGTTTATTCTCGAATCGGCTTTCGTATCTTTTCTCAGAAACCCATACGGCTCAATGAAACCTGACAGTCGATCAGAGATCGAATATCCGAAAATGAGTGTGTAAAAATTGGTATGCTCCGGTGAATCGTCGTCCCAGCTCATGCCCAGGTTATAACAAACGCTCAACCGATCCGTGAGTGCTTTGGAGGTAGAGAACGCAAACTCTGGTGTATTGTTCCTTGTTTGATAAATGGATTCGCCACTGGGTAGGATCAGGCTTCCAATCAATGCGATCTCCGGCATCCATCCCTCTTCTTTAGCGATGACCGATTTTATTCCAAGTCTGGTTGCACCGAATCCACTAAAAGATGCTGATTCGGTATCAGAGGTGAGGTAATCTTGCTGGAAACGTACTTCTAAAAATTCGTTTAGTCCCCATCGCAGAAGAAAATTGAAATTGGTTCCGTCCACGTCCTGATCTTGTTCCAGTGTGTATCCGCTTTCTATCTGAACGCTACCGGCTGGAACAATGGAGGAGGAAAAAGATTGGCCAGGACGATCAGTAGCTATTGTTGGTTGGTCTTCCTGAGCAAACGTTAATAAAGCGCTACCGATAGATAGCGCACATAGCATGTTTCGCATAAAAAAGGTTAGGATCTGGTTATGGCACGGACAATCATCACCCCCACAGCAAATAGGAACATCAAAATCGAAATCTTATTGATGGTATGCATGGCCCTAAGGTTGAAGTTGGATTTTTTATTCGGATCTTTTTTCCTAAAGAAGTAGGTCAGTACTTCTGTAAAATCAAAATAACTGGTCTTAGGTTGTTGTTTTTTATCGTCCATACATATAATAAACTTCAAATCTAGTGAAGTGTTCGAAACATGGAACCATCATGTTTTGATTTAGGTAACCTAAATTATCTAATCGAACTCCCCTATCTGCAAGCAGCCGCGTGAAGCAGCCGCACGGAGTAGCCGCGCGGAGCAGCCGAATCTAACATGCAATTGCCCTGCTACCTATCGCTCTCAAAAGTCTGTTTTCAATACCAATCCTACCACCTTTGACATACGGTGTAAAGACCATCAGCCCCACATTAGTTGAAGGTTGATTCGTCGTAAAGCCCATCTTCTACGTCTCTTCTGGATTGATTGAATGGGTAGATGTTCTCCCCATCCGTGTTTCCGTTTTCGTCGGCCAGCCGTATCAGGTAGATTCGGTCAATGGCCAGTTGTTTAGACCTTCCAACGATGTACAATCGGTACGTTTCGCCGGCACCAAAGACATAAACGGGGTCCTTAAAATCATTCGGTTCCAATGCAATGCTTCGTCCCCATCCGGGTGCTGCATCGCCAGACCCACAAAATAATTTATTGAAATTCTCTAACTCACTTTGCGCAGCTCCGTCATACCTGCCATTTGCGGAGAAAGCTGTATTGGCCTGGAAGTTGCCCTCCATGCGCACAAAAGCGTCGTTGTTTCGGTCTCCGGCAAATGCTTCCCGGTCTTCTGTATCAGGATCGTACGTGTGGTTTTCGAATGCCCGAAAAAACAGGTAATACGTTCCCGGGTTTTCGATACGAAAGCTGTAAAACATGGAGGTGTCTTTCGGTTCTCTAAATGAATCTTCACCGGTATACTCCAGATAGCCGCTCCCTACAAAACCTTCAAGCACGCCATTAAACGCAAGGTCGGCTTCTGTACTGTGAAATAAGCCCGTTTTACCTGGATTGCCAGCATTCCTAAGCTCCCATAAGGTGTGACTAAAAGCTGTATTTTCTGCTTCCATTACCACGCGACCGTCTGTCTCTTGTGCAAACCGTTCGGTTCCACCAGGATTGCCGGCGTCGTCATCGTTTCCACAAGAGGTAATCAGTATTGCTAACAATAGCGGGATGAAAATAGCTGAAAAATAGGTCGTAAGTCTTTTGTTGCGGTTCATAACTAATCTGTTTACTTCTATAACACGACAAAACTGAGTGATTTATTTTATTGATTTTCAATCAAAACTATTTTTCATCGAAAACCGATACCAAGCGGGTCCATGAGGTGCATAAAAAGCGAATCCTACTGATTTTCCCAAAGCAGGTAGTAGTAAAAAACTACACTACCCAAAAAACCTTTGTTGACTCAAGGGCGAGATAAAAATTCCTGTATACGGCAGGGATTCGCTGGTGGTTTTGCTCTTCCATTTTCCTTCTTTAGGATTAATAAGATCACACAAACAAATTGGTCCGATACGTTCACCTACTTCAGGTGCCTGACTAAAACCAGGTGGTTGATTTTACCCTAATATATTTTTTAGATTAGTCTAAATTATTAATTTTACTAAACGAATAATTTATTAAGACCAATTAAATACGTCTATTCATTTATGAAACTTACCTTACCTCTTTTCATGTTAGCTATGGTCGTTAGCTCCATTCATGGACGGGCTCAACCCGGCTCCGTTTCGGGGAACGTAACCACGGCAGGGGAACCATTGGCGTTTGCCTCGGTAGGTTTACAAGGGACCACCTACGGAACGGTATCCGATATGCAAGGCAACTTTGAGATTAAAAACGTGCCTGCGGGATCATACAAGCTAAAGGTAAGTCTGACGGGGTATCGGACATCTACCCGGGATGTAGAAGTAAAACCAAATCTTTCTGCTACTTTTAAAATCCAGCTGACGGAAGACCTGCTCAACCTTGAAGAAGTGGTAGTGAGTGGGACCCGGTACGAATACGACCGGTCCAATGCTCCGGTCGTGGTCAATGTATTAAATAACAAAATACTAAACGCGACGCAGTCCATTGCGATTTCGGAGGGATTAAACTACCAGCCCGGGGTACGGGTAGAGACGAATTGTCAAAATTGCGGATTTACACAAGTGCGGCTCAATGGACTGGAAGGTGCTTATTCTCAAATACTCATCAACAGCCGGGCCACATTCAGCGCACTTAACAGCGTTTATGGCCTGGATCAAATCCCGACCAACATCGTTGAACAAATCGAAGTGGTTCGTGGTGGTGGCTCCGCACTTTACGGTTCCAATGCCATCGCAGGTACGATCAACATCATTACCAAAGAACCCGTCGAAGATGCTTGGGAGGTCCAGTCAACTACTGCCTTAATCGATGGGGAAGCCTTAGACCAGACCTTTAGTTTCAATGGCTCCATCGTGAGCGAGGACCTCAACAGCGGAGTGACCTTTTACGGCATGAATCGTCATCGGGATAGTTACGACACCAATGGAGATGGATTTACCGAACTCGTACAATTGGAGAACAATGTCCTGGGAGCAAAAGCTTTTTTCAAGCCCGGCAGTCAGAGTAAACTATCCGCAGACTTTAGTTCCTTGACCGAATACCGAAGAGGCGGAGACCGGCTGGACCTTGCCCCGCATTTCACGGATATAACCGAGGAACTTGACCATAACACAGTCTTTGGCAGTCTGAACTATGAATTGAACAGCCGAGATAATCGAAACAAACTCTCCATTTATGCTTCGGGACAAAATACAGACAGAGGCAGTTTTTATGGCGGGTTAGGAGGTGGAAGGACAGCAGAAGATAGCTTACTCGCCATCAACGCTTATGGACAGACGAAAGACCTTGCCCTGGTCGCAGGTACACAATACCATCGGTACCTTCCCAATAACGACGTACTCACACTGGGAGTAGAAAGTCAGAATTATGATACCCGAGATGAAATCCAGGGCTACAACCGACTCATTGATCAACAGGTGAATACCGTAGGATTTTTCGGTCAGTATGAGTGGAAACCTACTGAACGTTTAACGGCGCTATTGGGCGCACGATACGACCTGACAGACGTAAATGGCAGCTATGAAATTGGCGCAATCAGCCGATCTGTAACGACCAACATCGGAGTATTGAGCCCCAGGGCCACGCTCTTATTTAAAGCAACCGAAACCCTTCGTTTAAGAGGCGGCTATGCCAGAGGCTTTCGTGCGCCACAGGCATTCAATGAAGACTTACACATTTCTTCTGTTGGAGGGGAACCACTTTTTGTCATCCTTTCAGAAGATTTGGATAAAG
>JBCCXH010000466.1:0-4277 GCA_039192005.1 Bacteroidota bacterium | reverse complement strand
CACGATTTTAATTGCTGCAAAATGTACGATTCTCATGGGTCAAAACACCTAAAACAGTTAAAAAAAGCCCTTTTCGACGAAAAATATCTTTTTCAAGACAAACTATAATAATAACTAAAGATGCCCCATTCAGGGTATTTAGGCCACTTTACGGACAATTATGCTAAATTAAAAAATCATTATAATTCAATAAAATCCCAAAATAATCTGATTATGTCAATCGTTTATCTACTGTAAACAAACAAAATGTTTTACATTTGAAGCATCTTATATTCAGAAGAGTACATTTATGAAAAAATTATCAAACTTACTTGCTGCCTTAGCTTTTGTTTCCTTAGTTATATTCATTAGTTGCGGTAAGGATGATGGAGGAAGTGCTCCGGATCCATTAACCCAACAAGCGGCATTACTTCAAAAGACATGGAATGTAAGTTCTGTATCGAACGGTTCTGTTGACGGTAATGTAACCAGTGAGTGGCCTGATTTCACGTTAACCATCACTAATGCTTCTTCGGCAGGTGGAACATATTCTGTATCTGGTGTTCCTGCCGGATTTGAAGTTGTTTGGCCTACAGCTATTCCTTCTTGGGAATTTCAAAATAATGACGAAGATTTCATGCTTAGAGGAGATGGAGTAGTAATGGAAATATCAGACATCGATAACGACAATCTTAGATTAGAGTTTTTGATCACGACTTCACAAGGAGCAAGAACTTCAGTGATTGAAGGTAACTGGACTTTTATTTTTACTGCTGCCAATTAAGATTTTTATTTTATTTAATAAAAAAGGTGATCGATTGATCACCTTTTTTTGTTTTTATCATTCCCTCTTTAATTACTATTGGTTCAGATGTAATGGTTGTGAATTAAGTTGAAAGAACAGTGTTAATTCAATTTTTAATATTCACCTAAGCAAGCTTTACTTAACAGGAGTAAAGTCGATCTTAGAAAGAAAAAAAGCTTTATAAAGCTAGAAATACCTTTGTTGTAGTTCTACACATTTAAACAACTTATGATTTACAACCTATACTTCAAATAACTTTCGTATCGGCATTCTTCTGTTTTGAGCAGAAATGGTGGACATTTCAAATTCATGCCGCCCTAAATCCCCTTCAATTAGATCAAATACATTAAAAGTCTCTCGTATCATAAGAAATATGATCTAACTGTATGTATCCCGCTCCGGTTTTTGGAAGCAAATCGAAATCATCAACCCTCATTGAAATCCTTGCGGTTCCGTTAGGGGAAGTTTCAATATTAATCGGAATAATTAAAAGGTCGCCATCCCAACCTGCAACCACAAAGGAGTAACTAGACAAACCAATACCAGATAAATCCGGTGGTGGAGCTAATCCATCGGGGATAGCCCCAGCGGTTGAAATTACCGAGCTAGTCGCGTTTGTAGTTAAAAGTCGTCCTCTCCAATGAACGAATCCCAATTCGTCTTTAAAGTATTGCACAGGAAAGGCTCGCCAAGATGTCCAACCGTTAGCAAAACCAGTAAAATCCACCCATGCATTTTGAACTCTATTCGCTTTTTCATCCAGTTGTCCCTTATTTACGGCGTCATTCAAATTTACCCCATTAGCAACATTGGTAATCCTGTTAGCGCCCATGCTTAAAGTGCCACTCATCGTGTCACCAGATTTTGTCACTTTGGTATCTAGTTGTCTCTTATTTAAAGCATCTTTTGCATTTATTCCGTCGGATATATTCTCTATTCTTAGGTTAGTTAAAGGGGATGGAGATGCAACCAAACGAATCCACTGAGAACCATCGAAATATTCAAATGACTTAGTTAACTCGTGATAAATAATAAGGCCTTCTGTGGGATTTGCGACATTACCGCGGTCAGAAATCCTTGGTATTAACACGCCTTTGGTATCACTCTCAGAAAACACATCCAATACAGCACTTTCGTGAGGTTTATTTGTACCAATTCCAACTCCTTGCTGAGCAAAAACTCCTGGAATTCCATATACCATAATAAATAAGCATCTAACACAAGTAGTCATATTGTATATTAATAGTTAGATTATTTCAGTCAATAACCTATATTGATGTAAATCAATTACATGTTTAGATGATTGGCCACTTAAAGTTCTTGTCCAATCCTGTGTTTCGCATTAAAATTAAATCGAAAACAGACGCAAAGTTTAATATTCTATCAATAGATGCAATATTTTTAAAATTGAAATTAATGAAACACACCACCAGGCTCTTTATCCTCTTATTTTTTATTACCGCCTTTTCCTTATCAGCTCAGGGCCAACAGCAGGAAAAGGAAAGAAAAGAACCCGACCGCTTTCTGAATGCCTTTATGGACTGGGTGGCCTTGTCCTATGCTACCTATACCGGAGAACTCGATGCCGAAGCAGGCTCCGTCTTCTCCAAACTCCTGAACCGGTACCGTAACAACAACCAGCTAAACGTTTGGCTCTCTGAAATGGACGAGTTAGGTGGCGGCCTCGAATCCGAAAGTCGGGATTTTTTCAAACAAACCGGCACCCGGGTTTATTTCGTCGGGGAGTTTACCGACGTAGACAAAGTTCCTTACCTCCACCACTTCAATAAGCTTTTTCGTGAAAAAATCCGGCATAGATCTGCTCCCTGGCTACTGGTGACCGTCCAGCTTGGAGGGAACAATAAGGAAGGGTACCAGGTAAAATTAAACGTTGAGGGGAGTGAAGAACTCAACTTACGAAAGTACGACCTCGACAAGGCCAATAACCGCAACCCCTTTTGGGGAGTGGTGCAACCCCAGGTAAACGGAAGGTCGTTTAGCAGTACCATCCGTCAAGGACTCGTTCAGGGATTAGTTACACTTGGGGGGTCGGTCAAAGAAGACTTCCTCCCTCCGCTGCTTATCAGCTATCGTGGAATGTGGTACAAAAGCGGAGAAGAGATCCGTGTCAATGGAAGTACGAATGAAGACATCCAGTTGACCGCCATTGGAAGGGATGGCGGACCTCCTTCCGGTACCGGAACCTGGACGGTGGACCCGGCTACTAACCAGGCCCTGCTGGATGGAAACCAATTGACCCTTCCTACGGACATTGGAGGGACGTTGACCATTTCTGCTCAAACGGGTGAGGGTAAGGTCTCTATTTCACTACAACTCGTAGACGTTGCCTTCAATAAAAACGAAATCCTGAAGCAGCTGCTTCTTGAGGTCATCGCCCCCATGTTGGAGAAAGAACGCCAAAAACAGAATGACCTGCAAACCCGGGAAGGCCCGACTCGGGAAGCAACAGAAAACAGCCTCGCTGACCTTGAACGGTACAACTACCCCATCAGCGAAGGCACAAACACGTTGACGCCATTACAGGAAACGCCACGGACGCTGACACCAGCAGAAGAGGATGTCTTCAATGCCGATCAGGACCGAAACACTGCTTTTGAACGCATCAAATCCCAAAAGCAGCTGCAGGTTGACCTGCAAAAGGCAGTGCAACTCATTGAGTACATTCAGCAGGTCGTCGACAACGACGAAACGAGAAACCAGGTAGTGGATGACATGCTAAAGCCTGAAAACCTGGGCTCGGTATTGGGTCAGTTTACCGTCACCATGCTCAATGGCAACGCTGAGGAAGACGTCAAAACCCTGATCACAAACTACCTGAACGACAACCTCTCTCGACTGGCAGGGGAAGACGTTACGTTGTCGGCCTTACAGCCTTTTCGCATCGTAGCCAATAACAACCTCCCCGACACCTACGACCCTGCCAACAACTACTACATCAACCCGAAGCTACCGTATACGGATGCTCAGTTTGCTGAATTAGAGCAAGAAATAGCGGACTATCAGGCAGTTAATCCCGGTGCTTTTGTAGTAGTGAATTATAGTCAGGATGTTAATAGGGAAAGTTTTTTAGAAAGAGTACCTAAAGGCACACCTTTAGGACTAGAAGAAGGGCAGGCATACAAAGTGATCAATATTGCCAATTATCCGGGGAGTATTTTTGGAGACAGGGCAGATTATGAAAGTGGGACGAGTGAGGAAGAAGACGACATAGGCCAAATAACAGTAACTAGTTTAAGGGAAGGGAAGGTCACAACTCAAACAAAAATCACCGCAGTCTCACCTTCCGGTGACCTAATCACTTTACCTAATAAACTTTCAATAACTTATGATTTCACACCATCTGTATCAGATGTTCCGTTTGGCAGCCTTACTCAATTTAAATACACTGAAGACAATGAAGAATACTGGTTTGCAGCAACTTACAAGGGAGATAAATTTCTAGGTTATTATAAAATAAAAGATCCTAACGCAT
>JBCCXH010000465.1:0-4277 GCA_039192005.1 Bacteroidota bacterium | reverse complement strand
GGGACCGATAGGAATACCAAAAGTACCTAAAACACCTGATGGATATTGCCAGCGAACAGCACACCAAACAAGCAGATATCCAGGACTTATTGGTGAGGGAACGTGGAGAAGGGAAAATACAAGTAGTTAGGAATTTAATCGACCAGGGGCTTGATGACCCATTTATTTCCGTAGCTACCGGACTTTCACAGGAAGAAATTCAGCAACTCCGAAAAGAAAGAAATAAGCCAAATTGACGGTATAGTACTGGTGTTCGGTTAAATTATTTTTTAGCAAAAAAACTTCGTTTAAACGACTTAAGCATGATTTTTTACCTTGACCGCAGCGGCGAACCGTCAAATAACACCCCTATTATCTTGGAAAGCAACCCTTAGCCGCACGGCGTCCGCATTTTTCATTAAGAAAAAAAGTATCGCAGCGGCGCCCGCCAAAAAACTCAAGCCTACGCGGCGTGGAAAGTTTGTAAGCCTACGCGGCGCGGCTGCCTCCCCTTTACCTCTCGCACCGCGCCCAATACTATTAACTTAAGCAGGTTTTCTTTCTTCCTCTCCCTACCCCTCTCGTTGGAGAGGGAAATAATAAGAGCTTAAGTTAACAACATTGGCACCGCGCCACGGTGGCCCCCGCCAAACTTTCACTCCCTACCCACCTGGGTGTAAGGATAACGTAGATTCTGGTTGGATACCAGTAACTGTATAGCATATAAAACCCTACCTCGTTCTTAGCTGAAATAATTCAGGAATTAGTTATTGGAACAGGTCTACCTACCCACTGCAGGCAGGTAATCAGACAGGCCTGCCACAGGAATGCCTGTCACAGGAATGCCTGCCACAATAAATGACACCCGAATTTTTCGGATTCAGGTTCCCCCAGCATGAGGGACGTCAAGATAAAACCGACTGTAGCTTCCCTTTTCGCTTTCTACTTTTAATTTAAATCCCATTTTTTCCGCAAAAATCTGGCTTATCATCAGTCCTAGTCCGGTTCCTTTTTCTTTTTGAGAACCATGGGTGCTTACATTTTCTTCCCGATTAAAAATGCTGTGAATTTCCGCCTTTGTCAGTCCAATGCCAAAATCTTCCACGACTACACTTGAACTTGTTTCACCTTTTTCAAACCTTACGTTCACTGCCCCACCATTATGACTGTACTTGATGGCATTAGAAATCAAATTTTGAATGATGATGGAAGTCATCAACTGATCACAATCAATGATCAGCTCCTCACCGCATTGAAAATTGATTCGGATGTTTTTAAACGAAGCATACCGGTTGTATTTGTGTATTTGCTGATTAATTAACCCGTTCAATGCGACCTGCTCTCGTTTTTCTGGTATTCGCTCAAATTGGATGAGTGACCAATAAAACGCGTTATCCAGTAGTAAGAGCGAGTCCCTCACCTGGTGTTGCAAGTCATCCAATAAACGATTGTAACGTTCATCTGTGAGATCTTCATCTGTTTTGGATTTGAGTAAGCCGACCAATGTGGTCAGGGGCGCCCTTACATTGTGAGTAAGGATATAAAACATCTGGTCCTTTTTCTTATTGAGGTTTCTCAAATAAGTCTCAGATTGTGAGAGTAATTCGTTTTGTTCAGAGATCTCTCTGGTGCGCTCGTTGATTTCGCTTTCCAGAAATTTCTTATGTGATCTGGAGCGTTTGACTCTTTTAAACATGATGAAACTGATCAGCAATGCACAAGCTATCACTACGCTGATTTTAAATCCGGTATGATCTAAAAGACTTGGTGTAATGGAGATGAATAAGGTGATGGGCTGACTATTCCAAACCCCATCGTCGTTACTGGCTCTTACCTGAAAAACGTAATCATCCGGCTCCAGATTGGTGTAGGTAATGGCTCGCTGCCTCGCATCAACCGGATTCCATTTCGAATCAAACCCAACCAATCGGTAGGTGTACCTCGAATCTTCCGGATTGGAGTAATCCAGTGAAGCAAACCCAATCGTGAAGGAATTGTGAAAATGAGAAAGGTTCACGGTTACTGAGTCTGATATGGACTCCTGCAAAGGCGCTTTTCCTCCAATTATTACCTGATTTGGGTGTACGGAACGGTTAAATATTTTAAAGTCCGTAAATGCAGGTTTAGGTACGAATAGATGCCCGGAAATACTATCGGGGTGAAAAAAAGACACGCCTCCAACGCCACCAAAGTACAACTGCCCGTCTTCTGCTTTGAAGTAGGATCCGGTACTGAATTCATTACTCTGTACGCCGTCATTTTCATTGAAAACGGTAAACGTCTGCAACGCCCTATCGTATTTGTTGATGCCATGATTTGTGCTGACCCATAAATCGTTTCCATAAGGAATAACGGCATAGGTTACGTTGTTGCTCAACCCATCTTCTTCTGTGTAGAGGATGTACTCAAGAGTATTCGGGTCCAGCTGGTAGAAACCGTCTCCGTAAGTACCCACCCACAACGTCCCGTCTTCGTCTTCATTAATAGAAGTCAGTAACAAAGGAAGTTCGTGGTAACGTACAGACGTAAACGAGTGATCGCTCTGGTTTAACTTACACAACCCTCCTCCGTAGGTGGCCACCCAAATGGTCTGGTCAGCGGACTCAAAAATGTTCATGACGTGATTATCAGGCAGACTGGTTTCATCCTCGGGGATGGATTGGTACGTGGCCACCAACTGGTCTTTTTCAGGATCGATCACATTAATGCCTCCACCGAGTGTACCCACCCATAAGTTGCCATCACTTAGTTGAGTAACGGCCCTTACTTTATTGTTTAAAATAAGTGGGTTTTCATCCGATGCATAAAAGTGGCTTACCTTAAAAGAGGTCGTGTTGAGTTTATTTAACCCATTGTTGGTAGCAATCCAACTGTTTCCATCTGAAGTGAGCGTTAGGCTTTTCACGTCATTATGGCTTAAACTACCAGGACTACCGGGGTTGCATTTCAATGAAACAAAGGACGAGTTTGATTTATCAACAACATTGATTCCATTTGCCGTGCACACCCAGAGCAGGCCATCTTTTTCATACAACCCCCTGACAGCCATACTATTAAGCCCCTTCCGAATGAGTTTAAATACACGGTTCGTGCTTTTTATTTGAAAAAGCCCGCTTTCAAGCGTGCCCAACCACAGGTTGCGGGAAGTATCCTCAAAAATGCTAATCACCGTTGCTTTGCAGAACTGATTTTCTGCATCTCGGTAAATTTCAAAACCGGAGTCTGTCTTGGTATCCAGATGGAATACTCCTTGCGCATTGGTCCCCACCCATATTTTTTCAGAGCTATCTTTAAAGATACTGTGGACCTGCTTACCTGCTAATGCCTGGTATTGTTTTGCCCGATACACTTTTAGCTGTCCGTCTGAACCTTTGACTAATTGATAGGTCTTGAAAGAAAATAACCCGTTTGGGGTTCCCACCCATACCTTGCCATCTTCGTAGGCAAGTGCGCTTATTTCCTGCTGTTTTTGCTGAAGGTTTACGGAATCGAACCCTAAGGACGTAGGATGAAATCGAAACAAGCCTCTGTCAGTGGCGAGTAAGAAAAAGCCTTCTTTCAAATAAATCAGTCGGTTGATTTGCAATACATGATTGCTTTGATCAAAAGCAGGGTAAAACTTAAAATCTGGTTGACTTAAATCTTCTGCGTGTAAGATGCCCTCATTGGTTGCCAGCCAAATCCCATCGTTTTTGATAAGCACATCGTTTATGGAATGGTTGAACCCGTAAGGAAAATCCTCCTTGAGGTACCGGGTAAAACTTGACTTTTTGATGTCGTACTTACATAATCCCAGTTGAGTCCCCAGCCATATGTTACCATGACGATCCAGCTCCAGGGATTTTACATGGTTATTGCTTAGCGTAGACGTATCGCGAGATGAAGATTTAAACACATTAAAGGTGTACCCATCAAATCGGTTAAGCCCATCTTGAGTAGCAATCCACATAAACCCATGATGATCGTGTAGGACGTCTATTACCGTATTTTGTGAAAGTCCGTCCTCAATAGAGAGTGCAAAGACACTAGGAGAAAAGTCTTGACATGCTCCTTTTTGGAAAATAAAGGACAAGAGCAATCCCAACAGGAAAACTAACCGGGAGGAAAAACGCACACTCATTACTTAATTAAAATGCCATTTGACTCTTTCAGCGCATTCGTAGCTGAATCGGAAAGATCTTTATATAAAAAAAGGAGTTACACCTAAGCATAACTCCTTTCTTAACTTTTTGCGGTCCGGACGGGACTCGAACCCGCGACCTCCTGCGTGACAGGCAGGCATTCTAACCAACTGAACT
>JBCCXH010000464.1:0-4278 GCA_039192005.1 Bacteroidota bacterium | reverse complement strand
GTCCAATGAAACGCCACCAATAAATTTTCCTTTTATAGAAGGAAGTTCTTTAGAATGCTGAACAATTCCACCAAAACTTTGAAAGGCCAATTCATTGATCGTACCCGATACCTGTCCGGTCATACGATCGGTTCGGATGCGATACGAGGGAATTTGCCCGACGGCATTGTCTCTGAAAAACAAACGAACGGTCGTGTTGGAGGAGTTGGACCAGTCATGGTTTACCGTCGATTGTACTCTGAGTGCCTTTACCGTTCGCTCAGTAAAGGTTTGCGTGCTGGTCACATCTTCATTAAAAAAAGAAGCACTGTCCAAGCTTCCGGTCATGTCTGTCTTGTGATCTACATTGGTGATGGAAAAGTTAAGATCTGTTCGTGATGAAAGTGTATGGGTAAGCTTGAAGGTCAATCCGTACTTGTCCATGTCGCTGTGTTCGAAAAAGCCATCCCTTCTTTGAGCATAATAACCGCCAACGAAAATCCCGGTACGACCAAAGGTATTACTGGCCCGCAAATCTGCCCGTCTAAGTCCGTTGCTGTTGTTTCGTAAAGCGACCCTTCCCGTAGGAGCCAGGGAAGGCGATTGAGTGATGATATTGACCACTCCTCCAATGGCTTCCGCACCGTACGTGGAAGAAGCCGGCCCTCGGATCACTTCAATGCTACGAATGGCACCCTGGTTGAGTTCGTTCATCACATTATGACTGAAAACACCGGTAGGGCGGGTAGGCAGGCCGTCTTCCAGAAATAAAAACAGCCCTTTGGTAGAGATAGGTTGTCGGATACTGGTCATGTGTTGCTCGTTGGCTAGGTCTGTCACAAAGACGCCGGGTATTTTATTTAGTACCTGATCCAGTGTATTGGGCGAGGTTTCTTCAATTACTTTTGGAGACAACGTAGAGATTGCTGCCGGCACTTCAGATCGTCGTTCTTTTTCCCGGTTTGCAGAAACAACCACCTGTTCCAGGGAAGTAGCAGCTTGTTCCAGCTTTACTTTCACGGTAGAAGAGAATTCTTTGATAAGAACAGGGTGATACCCAATGTATCGGACCTCAATGACTGAGTTTGCAGGTACTTCCATCATAAACTCTCCGAAGGAGTTGGTAACCGTACCGTTTGTTGTCTGCTGAATGAAAACCTCGGCTCCAATTAGTGGTTCACCCGTTTGTTTATCAGTAATCGTACCCGATACCACTTGTTGCGCAAGGAGCGAAACAGGAATTAGCACCCAACATAGGATGCTGGTCGATAAAAGTATTTTTTTCATAAGATAGGTTTTGAGGAAGCATGTTCAATGGAATGCCTCTTGTCTTGACGTATGTGATCCAGTTTGTTAAAATTAGGTTTCAAACTAGAAAAGGGAAACGACTTGAATCTTCATTTTTCACGTACCTTAAATTAACTGAATGTATCCATAAAGTTAAAGTTTTGTACATACTGTTTTAATTTTCAAAAACAGCATACGTAAAAGGTAAATTAGTCCCCATCAATTTACCTAAAACGATCAACGTATGAAACTTAAACTGATGGCCCTTACGGCCGCTATTTTATTACTTTTTAACCGATGTGCGGAAGAAGAAATAGTCGTACCCACTCCCACAGAAGACCTAAATATAGTAGGGTCAATCGACGTATTGGTAGAGGAAGGGGATTTGGAGGGATTTTCTAACAAAACTGCCAGGACTACCTCCTTTACCGAAACATTTGAAAGTGGCTCGAAATCCAGTTATGCAGGGGCGAGTGTGTCTCTTGGTTCGGGTAGTTATTACATGAGTGATGCACTCATTGGCAATTTATCCAGCGACCGAAAGTTTGGAAGCAAGTCCGCAAGGGTTAGGAATACCGGTTACGTGATCATGCAATTCAACATGGACAATGGAGCAAATACGGTGCGCGTGTCACATGCCAGGTTTGGAAGTGACGGGACTTCCACCTGGCGCTTGATTGCTTCCTATGACAATGGAGGAAACTGGTTTTTTGTTGGATCAACCATTACAACCTCTTCTACTTCTTTACAGACGGTGACGTTCAATGTAAACGAAAGCGCGAGCGTCCGGTACGGCCTATACAAAACGGGGGGAGGCTCCAGCCGAGTTAACTTTGATAACTTCGAAATCGTCACATCAGGAGGTTCTGGTGGAGGTGGAGGGTCTTCTGCGACGAGGGACAGCAACCTCACTTTCGGTAACCCATCAGATGCTTCGACCAGCCAGGCCAATAATTACTTGGTTTCCAGAAACGAATACGCTTATTCCTATAACAATAGCCGCGGGAGAATCAACTGGGTCAGCTGGCATCTGAGTACTGCATGGATGGGTTCGGCCAGCCGGCAAAATGATTTCAGAACGGATACGTCCCTTCCTTCTTCATTTTACCGAGCGGGTAGTACTTCTTACAGCGGTTCCGGTTTTGACAGAGGTCACATCTGCCCCTCGGCAGACAGAACGTACAGCACATCGGCTAACTCCGGTACGTTCTACATGAGCAACATGGGACCCCAGTCCCCGAACAACAATCGCCAAACCTGGAGGCTTTTTGAAGAATACCTCCGAGACGTCGCCAGGGATGGAAATGAAGTCCACATCGTAGCCGGTATGATCGGCCAGGGAGGGGACGGCAGCAATGGATATGCCAGTACCATCGCAAGCGGTAACGTAGACGTGCCATCGTCTTTTTGGAAAGTTGCGTTGATTTTGCCCAATGGATCGAACGATGTAGGTCGTGTGACCACATCCACACGCATCATCGCGGTCAACATGCCAAACACCCAAAGTATCAATACCGGAAACTGGGGACTTTACCGGACATCAGTGAATCAGATTGAAAACCTAACCGGACTGGATCTTTTTGAAAACATTTCAAACAGCATTGAATCCGTATTAGAGGCCAGAGTTGACAATGGCCCGATTTGATGCTGATTAGACATTATTAAAAGTAAGTCGTTTTTAGATTTACTTCATTTATAAAAGATGATCTCTTATTTTACGGTAAGAGATCATCTTGAGAGAATCTGATCTATTATGAGAGCGGGTTCGAGAAATCTTATCGGATACTGTTTACAGCATCTACTCCTCAGAATAAAAAAAGCTGACCCCTTTTTCGAAGCGGCTTCATAGGGAGCGGCTCAAATACGACCATTATAAAAGATGTTAAGAGCTAAAGGAGTGGATTCTGCTATTTTGGCAAGCTATGAGTTTCTGATGAATCCGAAGTCTAAGAAGTGGTCCCGGCAAGAATCGAACTTGCATCTAAAGTTTAGGAAACTTCTATTCTATCCATTGAACTACGGGACCGACAGGCTGCAAAACTAGAAAATATTGTATGAATAGAGCGGGTTAATGTTTAACCTTTTGTTGGACCATTATGAAGATCTTTTATAATCGTAATCTTCATAAAATACCTCATCAAACTGTTTGGTGCTTGGCTTGCCGTCTTTTAGGATTTTCAATACCATCCAAATAAACAATCCATTGATCAAAACGAAGAGCCAAAACACCAGCGCATAAGGCATGTCAAATGCGGCAGAGACGATGTAAAGCAACAAGACGGAACTTGTCAGTGAGATCGGGAATTTTATCTTATCCATGAAGAAAAAACTACCCTGACCGTGAGATTGTTGGTTGTTACCTATTCAAGCGAAGTTTTCGGTCTGCCAGTTATATTAGGGATGTTTTGCCAGCTTTTTTTAGTCATCGATCAGCGTTTAGAATCGTCCTAAAGGTCAGGTTGATTCGTGGCGTAGTGACACGTTTGGTTTTCGGTAAGCTATGTAGCCAGTGAGATTGTGTTGTACCTTTCATCACTAGAAGGCTGCCGTGTTCTAGCTGCAAAGACACTTTTTCTTTGGATTGCCTGTGTTTAAAGACAAACTTTCGGTCATTTCCCAAGCTGACGGATGCAATTGCTCCATTTTTTTTTAGTTCAGTTTCTGCGTCGCTGTGCCAGGACATGCCTTCATCCCCATTATGGTATAAGTTGAGCAAGCACGAATTGTAGTTTTCTTCGGACTGGTCTTCAATTAGCTGCTTCAGTTCCAAAAGTTCAGGAGTCCATAGTAAGGCTTTTTTAGTGGTATTCGAGTACGTGTATTCGTACTCCTTATCCCCATACCAGGCAACTTTTCGCTTCGTGATGATTTTTTTACCATAAATAATGGATTCATCATGCTTCCATTCAATGGACTTAAATAGTCGGTCGAAATACTGCCTTGCTTTTTCTTCTGTCAAAACCTTACCGTAATAGGTGACCAAGCCATCATAGGGTAGTAGGTTTTCAGAAG
>JBCCXH010000463.1:0-4289 GCA_039192005.1 Bacteroidota bacterium | reverse complement strand
CCAACCCCACCACCCGCTCATACCCGGACAACCACCCCACAACTAACACCCACCCAGATGAAGCAGCAGAGCGAAAAAAAGAAAAACGCTACTCGACTTACGTAAGTTCAAACACAATCATTACAAGATTCAAAGCCATCATTAAAGAATCTGATATTACTTATAAAGACATTCAGAATTACACATTAGTATGCGTCAATAGAAAGGTTAATAAACTGATAGAAATGTATCAGGATATCGAGGACAAAAAAGCGCATGAAAAGAATGTTACAACTACTTTGATAGAACTTCTTGACTTTTCATTTTTCCTTTACGCTACCTCCCCGAAAGTAAACTCAACAATCAAGCTCTGCATAACATTGAGCAATGTAACCAAATTTATGAAAGGGAAAGAAAACTTCAACAGGGACAATCTACATCAGGTTTTCAAAAAAATATATGACGAAATATTTTTGGTTCTCAGGAAGTATAGAAGTGTAGAGCATACACAAGTTGAGACGCTATACCTTCTAATTGCTTTGAAGGAATTGGGAAGAGAATACCGCTTAGATGAGGAGCTTCTATGTGAACATTACGGCATTGATTTAGATCAGGGAAGTTGCCAAAATCAGCTTAATTATTTCCCAATTGTGGTCTTACTATTTTATATCGAAAATAAAATTCGTTATGAAAAAACAAAATCGATCATCATGAAACATGTGTTGGAAAAATTTAAAAAAATAAACGAAAAGAACAGAGGAAAAACTACTGAGTTGACCTTACTGTTTTTTGACTTACTGGTTTGCCCTTATTTGGATAGGCCTTACAAAGACAAACTGCTTACTTTGTATAGCATCCCTGAGGAATCTGCCGAACTAAGAACCGCTATCATTGAAAAAAGAAATTATTGGTTTACAAAGTGGACAGACTTTAATTTTGGAAAAGAACTGGAAGCCAAAAAGAGCCAGGAAGTTTATTAAGACTTAAGACATTGCGCTCCGTCCAAATTCCTGGCCATTATGGTCTACACACAAGCGCAAGTTTTGATTTCAGATACAACGAAGTTAAGACCGGGTAGCCAGGGCGGGCTACCTTTTTTGAAACTGGATTTTTTATTTTTCTCGTCTTTTTTGGTGTTTTTCACCAACCAGCTTTTGTCAATCATGTCGTTGGCCATCAAACCAACGACGGCGAGTTGTTTCGTGAGGACACGAAACAAGGCAGAGAGGACATGAAACAAGGCATAGGTCCAACCGACCGCTACTTCATTCTAAAACTCCTTTTCTCCAAACTCACTTTTCACAAATTTGGCTTTATTGCGGGAAGCGTTGAGCGTATAGCTGAGGTTTACTACGATACGGTCTACCTCATAGACGTAGTTGGTCGTAGTGAAAAACTCGCCTGGCCTAAACGTGGTAATGCGCTGCTCGTTGCTATCCAGTAGCCCCATGTCCATACTCAGCCACTGCAGCGTTCCGGTGAGCTTATCGTTCCAAAAGGATTTCCTGACCGTCAGGCTGGGGTTGTAAAACCGGGAGTCCTCCCCTTGAGCTGTATTTCTTGCCGAAAGGTAGTTGAGCGTCCACTGCACGGACCAGTCTTTGGGTAGCTGAAAAGTCGTATTGGCATTGATGCTGTAGATCCAGCTTTGCGTATTGACCGGACGTTCGTCAAACGCACCATCAATCTCGTAGTGATACACGTTGGCCCCGACAAAGGCTTTCCACCAACCGTTAAACTTTAGGTCAGCACCCGTTTCCATTCCGAACGTCCGACCGACACCTACATTAGAATAGATCCGGTTGAGGATGCTGTCGTTAAATACGGTATTGACCCGATTGACCACATTGGCCGTCTCCCGAAAATAAGCCGTCGCGTATAGGGAATTATCTCCGAAATCTTTGACCACTCCAAACTCGATGAGGTCCGTAAACTCAGGCAGCAGCTCCGGGTCACCTTGCTCCAACGTCTCGGAGTGTTCTCGCTCAGGAAAGGGATTCATTTTAAAGGTGGTGGTACGCGCAATCCTACGACTGTAGGCCGCTTTTAACTGAAAATCATCCGATACCTTATATTGGAGGTTGGCCGTCGGAAAGGGCTTTACAAAATCATAACGATACGTCGTATCCAGCGTTCCGGTTTTATCGCTAAGGTCCAGCTGACGGTCCATGTATTCTATCCTGAGGCCGGCACCGTAAACCCACTTTCCTTTTCCACCGGAAAGCTGCGCGTATCCGGAGTGTATGGTTCGAAGTAGGTTGACCTCACTGGAAAACTCCGGGACCAGTTCAAACAGGCCCGTTTCGTTGTTTCGTCTTTCGTACACAAAGTCTCCGGTATGGTCCAGGTTTCTGAACTGATACCCTACTTCCACTTTTCCTAACGAAAAGGTCCTGAACTGATAGTCCAGTTGGTACCGAATGCCGTACAGAGGGTTGTCATTCGTATTAAACTCATCTTGTAAAATGACACGGGTATCCGGCCAGCCCAGGTTGCGGTTGGTCGTAGGGCCTCCAAGGAGCGTATACTCATATAAAAAAGAAGTGGATAAACGAGACTGATCAGCAAAAGAGTGGGTATAATCCACGCTGCCTAATGCAAAGTCACTTTTGCGTATTCTCAGGTTTTCATTAAAGTATTGGGTGGTGTAGATCCGATCGGTATCGAAGGTAGCATGATTGTCAAAATACAGGATGTCTGCGGTGCGGTCCTTGCTTCGCTTGCCGGCATAAACCCCCAGGCTGATGTTGTCCTTTGGAGTAGCCACATAGGCAACCGTGAAGCGGCCGGAGTAGTTGGTTTCATCAAAGCTCCGCTCTCCATCTGAAGGGAACCGGGTGGTGGTGTCGTTGACCATGGTAAATACATCTCCTTCCCTACGGCCTGCCAGGTCATTTCGAAGGTAGCTGGCCCCGAAAGCCACGTCCCACTTTTCCTGACGGAAGTTGAGCGTGACATCCGCTCCATAGCGCTGCACGTTGTCCGCATTACGATACGGCTCGATGCCTGGAGCACCCACCCTGGCATTTACCTGTACGTAGGTTCCGTCTGTAGCTCCCTTTGTCGTGATAATGTTGATGATGCCCGCTTTCCCCTCCGGGTCGTACTTAGCCGAAGGGGCCGTGATCACCTCTACGTTTTGCACGGCATTGGCCGGTAGCTGATCCAAAATGGAGGAAGCATCGGCCTGCATCGGTTTGCCATTGATCATGACCACAAAGCCGGTCGATCCCCTGGCCTGGATCTCGCCATTGGCATTGACCGTGATAGACGGTAAGTTTCTCAGTACATCCGTAGCGGTTCCTCCCTGGCTGCTTTGAAAGGTTTGTGCCTCAAATACTTCGCGGTCTACTTTGTTGATCGTTGTGACCTTTTCTCCCGTCACGACGATTTCACGAAGCATTTGCTCATTGGGATTTAGCGAAATCGGATACAGATTTAACGATTGGTTCTTACTTAAAACCACCGGGGATACCACCATGCTTTCGTATCCTAAAAAGCGGGCTACCAGGTAATAACTCCCTGCCTTCAACTCATTGAGTTGGTACCTCCCGTCCTCATCGGATATACTACCCGAAACCAGAGTGCTGTCTTTTGAAAAGTAGAGCGCAACTGAAGCGAACCCAAGCGGATGGTGGGTCGTTTCGTCCAGAAGGCTACCCGATATGCTGGACTGAGCGACTACAGAAAAAAACGAACTACATAAAAATAGATGAGCAACGAAGAATCGGGTTTTCATCCCGCAAAATAAGTATACGGTTTCTCAAAATCAGGGTACTAAACGTTTACTTTAAGTGGGGATGTTTTTTTAAAGTTCACCAAGTCATGTGCAAATGGGTAAAACGCGGCTCCATAACTTCACATTAAAAACTAAAAGTAAGCGTCGGCGAGAACTGAAACACCGACTCGGAAGGACCTGTTTGCTCAATAAAATCACCTGCTTGAAAATACGAGGTGCGGAGATTGAAGCTGAACGAACGATTGTAGTTATACACGACAAATAACCCCACGCTGTTGCCAATGTACCTGGCAGAAACTCCGTCAGCCGCCGTTCTGCTCTGACGATTGGACGGTGCATAAAGCCCATCATTTTTTGATGACCGTCCAAACACCACGTATTCTACTTGTACCATCAATTTCCTGCTTGGAAAGACGGTAAATGAAGGGTGCAGACTTAAGAGATTTACAGGGACATTGATAAGCGCCAGGCTGTAGATGGACGGGTTGACGTACATGGGATTGAAGCTGCCAATTCTGCCATCGTTCAGGTTTTGATCCCCTGAAGACCAGTCTAGTTTTAAGCCTAAAGT
>JBCCXH010000462.1:0-4292 GCA_039192005.1 Bacteroidota bacterium | reverse complement strand
AAAGATTCTTTCACACTCCAAAGAACCGCATACCCTTGGGCATTGTTTAATTGAATATTTCTTAAAAGCAACTGTTCTCTTTCTGTCAACTGACTTAGCATTACATCCTTGTGCTTATCTTGTACTTTTTCCAGGTCAATTCCCATTGGATGGGTTTCCTCAAAAGCAATGCTCGCGCCGATTATATCGCAATGACTGATACTAACCTGGCTATTAGGAGTTTTCAAACACTGCACCACCGGAAAGTGAAAAACACCAGAATCGATACATATAGAACTTACCTTCGTGAAACCTGTCAGACAGGATAACGCTTCTTTTGCGGAGAACCTTCCGAGCAGATAGCTTGTCTTCCTGCGATCATACTTTAAAGCCTGGTAATGCACTTTTTCTCTAGGATGCAGTTTTTCGATATGAAAAACCAGTGTTTTCAAGTTTCCTTTCACCACTGCAACAGCCATAGGTATAGGGTTCTCTTTACGGTGCAACAACAGGCGCTGAGATGCTGCTTTCATGTACTTTGTGCCTTTCTACCTTTCAGGATTCAATTAGTTGAAAAAGCTTTTGTAGTTGTTTATCTTCTTGCTTAAAAGGTGTCATAATGGGATGAGCCACTGAATTAGAACGTTCTTCCAGATTGTATTTCATAAATGTGGCACTGGTTCCCGAAGGACCTAAATCTACATACAGGCAAGGTGCTTTTTTTTCTAAAGCAGCAACCACATGCCCAAAATCAGCAGGTTGGCTGACTACCTCCCAGAAATAATCGCTTGAAAGTTGGTTAAGTTCTATGGCATATAATCCAGAAATGAATCCTTTTTTAGGCTGATCCAAAGATTCAATGGTGCTCATGTATTGCTGAAATTCAACTTTACCGGCTTTCAGTAAGGGGCTGTGAAAGGGATAAGCTACTGGTAATCGCATATAAGGAATTTCCAACGATTTCAACTCTACCTCTAAGGCGTCCAGGTAGGCAGTAGCTCCTGAAAGGGTATAATGGCCTGGAAAGTTATTCGAGGCAATGTACAGACTGTAAGACTTGGAGAGGCGTTTTAGCACGTCAGATGCGATATTTATAACGGCCAACATACCACCCATCTCACTGTTTCCCACAATGGATTTGGCCTGCATCAGGGCGGCTTCTAAAGCCTTTTCCGCACTCCACACTCCACTAATAGCTGCAGCTGCAAATTCCCCGAGGCTATTACCTGACACATAATCCGGCACTATCCCTTCTGCACGAAGAGCAAAACATAAGGCTAATTCCACTGCCACAATTGCAGGATGCGTGATCAACAAATCATCAAAATCAACATCCTTTTTGTGATAAAGCTCCTCAATCAGCGATCGCCCCAATACTTTTTGCATATAGCTGTCACTCTTTTCTAGAGTACTGGTAAAAACAGGGTTTGTCTTGTACAGTTTTTCTCCCATCCCACGGTAGTGGCTCCCCTGTCCGGAGAACAGAAAAACAAGTTGATAGTCTTTTGTAATTACTTTCGTCATGAATCATTCTTGCCTTTTTGAGGATGACTTATTGACCAAATAAATCTTCAATCCGTGCTTTTACTTCCGGCTGATGAAAAGTAACATCGTGCATCTTCAACTCCATCTCAATGATTTGAGGAATGGTAGCACGAATCTCTCTACTCAGGTGTGCTTTTAAGGTCACCAATGAAAGTCTGGGTTTTTCTGCCAGGCTTTTAGCCAGCTTGATGGCTTCTTCCAAAACCTGGCTTTTAGGCACCACCTTTTGAGGGATACCACGCTCTTTAAGCTCACCACCCCGGTAGTTTTCTGCTGTAAACAACAACTCATTACCTACGACCGTCCCAAACCGGAATGGTAACAAGTAGGTCGATCCCATGCCAGGGGTAAAACCATATTTCATAAAATTAGCCGTATAGATATTTTCTCTTCCCATAATGATGAAATCAGCATAGCAGCCAAAAGCCAATCCGCCTCCAATCCCATGTCCTTGCATCGCCGAGATCACCGGGATTTCGCATTCAAGAGGATGAGTAAAAAAATTGAGATCATTAAAGCCAATTTCTTTATTATAAATGGCGAAAAGTTCTTCTTTCGTCCCTCCGCAACAAAAGTAGCTATCATAGCCAGTGAGGATCACTACCTTTAAAGAGTTATTTTGTCTGATCTCCTCAAAAGATTCCATGATCCCCTTAATCAGCGACTTGGAAAACGTATTGCGTGAATCCTTATCTTGCATGGTGAGCTGCACGATGCCATCGCCCAACTCTGTCAATTGTACTACTTGCTCCATGGAAAAGCCCCTGTCGTTACAAAATTTTTGATATTGTATTGCACCTGTTCAGAATTGATTAGCGAAGCAATCTTGTCTACTGCCAATCGCTGCGTTTGCTCATTCATAATCCAAAGTTCAGACATATATGCTTTCAAATTTCGGATGGTATTGGTTTCCAGCCGTGTCAGGCGCAACAAGTTACGGCGCAGCGAGTCAGCTGTATTACTACTGACTTCATCAACCAGACCGATTTCATATGCTCGCTGTGCCGGTATTCCCTGAGTGATGAGGGTCATCCATTGGGCCTTTTGCACTCCAACCCTTCGGATCAAAAAAGGCATGACACAGGCAGGCAATAAACCAAAAAGCATTTCTGACAGGCCAAAGGTCGCTTTCTCCGAGGCAATAACCAGGTCACTGGCGGCAACCAAACCAACGCCCCCGGCATTGACCTGACCATCTACTTTGGAAATAACCACTTTAGAGCCACCACCAATCTGTTTTAGCATTTCGTAATAGCCATCCGGATCATCCGCCATTAAATCTCCTACCCCGCTACTGACCGCTTGGAAATCCATTCCGGTACAAAAATGGGTAGCATTACCCTCTAGCACCACTACCTTTACCGATGGATCAGTTTCTGCCTGGGTCAATGCCTTCCGAATTTCAGAAACCAATACACTATTAATGCTGTTTTTGGCCTCAGGACGATTAAAAGTTACAAAAAGCACACCTTTCTGATCGCGCAATTGTATGCTATTATGAGTCATGTTCATTCGCTGGCAGGCTTTAAACCCATTCGTACTTTCTGTGAAAATTTTCAATTGCCGAAAAGATCAACCGACCCTTGCCTTCGACATGACCAAAAGGTTCGGGATGTAGACCTGTGTCTACCTTAAAATCTTTGGTACCAAATGTCAACTTACTGTTAGTCTCAAAGGTTTTTTCATATTCTTCGATACTCAAAAGTGCCCGGTCATCTAGATGACCACCTATATCATACTGTTTTTGCTGTTCTTGCCCCTGATGGGTCACCACTCCGCTATAAAACTCCGAACAACATCCCGATCCGTAAGAAAAAACACCCATTCGTTTGGGTTGCGTGAAATCCCCGTTATCAATGGTGCTGGCCAACGCCAGGTGACTGGTTGCCCCCATGATGTTGCCCACTCGCTGGCAATAATTTAGAGAAGGTGTAACCCTTTGTTCGAAATCCGCCTCTATCGCATCAGGCGCAGCTTTCTTGAATTTGCGCATATTCGTGCGATGCGCCCCTTTCACCATTCCTCCAAATGGTGTATGGAAAGATAAATAATGGAAAGTATCCTGATAATCCGCCCCTTCTACACGCTTTTGATACTCTCTGAAGCTGTTTTCGCAACAGTCTAAGTAAGAAAGCAGAGACAAATCGGAATCTCCTGCCTCTTTGTCCGGTACGGGCCTACAGGTATCCATCACCTCATAACCGTAATATCCATTAGCACCTTTGTCTACCTGAAAAACTACCGGATAATCACTAACAAGCATAGCCACTGCCCCCGATCCCGAAGAAGGCTCTGCAAAAGAAAAATCCATAGAGTCTTCTACTATACCAATACGCATCACATCGGTTGCCACAACCAAAGCTTTTTTGCCAGGTGAAGCCTCTGATAAGACAAAATTAACCGCCATTTGGAAACCTGCGGTCCCAGAGTAGCAGGCGTTCTTGAGCTCAAAAAGACGGCAATTCCGGTTCAAACCCAGGTAATGATGAATATAGGTACTCATCGACTTGCCGAAATCTATGCCTGACTCGGTGCTGGTGATCAAAAGGTCAATGTTATCCTTTTCTGCTTCACTCAGTCTGTCCAGGATTGGCTTTGCTGCATTAACCCCATTTGAAATGGGATCTTCGTAAGGCATCGGCACCGTTTTTTCTTTCAGTAATAGGTTTTCAAACCGGTCGTTGTCCAATCCACGGTGCCGGGCCAATTCGGCCACGTCTAGTGCCGCAGACCCACAATAAACGTTCATAGCTTCTATTCCTGCTTTT
>JBCCXH010000461.1:0-4326 GCA_039192005.1 Bacteroidota bacterium | reverse complement strand
TTCTTCAAAATTTTCAAAACAAACCTGCCATAAATATGAATTGCTGAGGTTAAGATTTTCAATCGAGTTCAGGTTGAAAGTAACTCGGATACGACCTGGGTATTTTCAAATTGTTCAAATAGTATTTTCAAAAATACCGTGATAGGGATTGACATAATCAAGCCGGGGATGCCCCATACGTAGCCCCATAGCATGAGCATGATCAAAATGGTGATCACATTGATCGAAAATGATTTTCCCATGAAAATGGGTTCCAAAATGCCTCCGAACAACACCTGCACAGCCGTAGTAGTGAGGATAAAGAGCAACAGTACCGAGGCAGGCTCAATTTCGGCAAAGGCAAAAACGGCCAGGAGCACCACCGTAACAACCGACCCAATCATTTGAAGAAAGTTAATTGCAAACGCAAACAACCCCCAGAAAATCGGAAAGCTGACCCCAAATCCCCAACAGGCCAACCCAATACCTACACCTGTCAACAGGCTAATGAAAAATTTTACTTTAATGAATTTGATCAGGTCTCTTTCCACCTTCATGAACGTCTTTACCGATGAAAAATGATGTTTCAGAAGCGTATGATTCAATACCTTCTGCATATCAATGGAGCCAGCTAAAAGGAGGATAACAAAGAAAACGGTAACAAGCGTCATGGACAGCGTATCTGTAATGAATCCTACTGTAGGAACAAAGTTTTTAAAGACGGTATCTTTTTGAATGAGTACCCCCAACATGTCTTCTCCTTGTAAAAAATTTACCCCAAAGAACGTTTCCACTGTGACCAGCAGTGTGATCAATTTGGCTTTGGCTTTATCGAAAAAGGCGTTGTCTGTCGCGAGGATTTCCCTACTTGAAAGTTGGATCAGCTCCCCGGACAGCTTAAAGAAAATACCGATAATAAGCAGTACAATAACGATGCTCAACGTCTTATGCACTCCCCTTTTTTTCAACCACCTCATCAACGGAAGAAAAAGTAACGCAATGAACATAGCGGAGAATAGAGGAACAAAAATAAAAGACAGTGTTTTAAGCAAGAAAAACACGAGTGGCACCACTAGGATTAAGAGTAAAATATTGGTCGTTTTTCGGTCGTTCATCGGGTGATTTTTTTTAATCCTACACGTAAACGATACTTCACCAGAAAAGATTCAATGGACTGACAAGAAAAAAAACCGATCTCTGTAAGCCAGTCATTTTGTAACCAATTCCAATAAGCGAGGTATTCTTTCGGATAGAAATGCAACCCCTCAACATTTACTTAGTCATTAAACAACTAATAACAGTCATACCATGCTTAAAAACTTTTTCACGGTTACGCTTCGAAATCTCAAGAAAAACGGGTTGTACTCGATTATTAACATTACCGGGCTATCCGTCGGAATCATTTGCAGCCTGCTCATTCTGCTCTGGGTCAATGATGAACTCTCCTTTGATAAGTTTATTCCGAAATCTGATCGATTGTTTCAGGTGTGGGTCAGTGCCGAGTTTGATAACAAAATCAATAATTGGCGTTCGGTCCCGCTCCCAACCTACGAGGCAATGAAAACGGCCGATAGTAACATTAAAAACAGCTGTGTCGCCGGATGGGGAAGCGATCGTTTGCTAACTGTTGACGAGACACGCGTCATCAAGCACGGGTATTATGTCAGTGAAGAATTCCTGGAAATGTTTGAGTTTCCTCTGGTTTCAGGTGACACGGAGAGCGTCCTGGATGACCCCATGTCCATTGTCATCACAGAGTCTTTAGCAGAGATCCTTTTTGGAGACCAGGATCCCATGGGACAAATGGTTCAGTTTGAAGACGAAGGCACACTTCAAGTGACCGGCATACTCAAAGACTTACCGCAAAACTCCTCTTTTGAGTTCGATTACCTGGCTACCTGGAAGTACCGGGAAAAAGTCAATGAATGGATATTGAGGAACAAAACGAATTGGGGAAATTACTCCTTTCAGGTATTTATAGAATTAAACGAAGCGGAAAGAAAGCCAGACGTGGAAGCGACGATTGCAAACATGTTGGCGGAAAACGGCGAAGACGACATGCCACGTACCTTATGGCTACACCCAATGGAACGATGGAGGCTGCATTCTACATTTGATGACCTGGGAAAAGAAAGCGGTGGGAGAAGTGACTACGTTCAGTTATTTACCGTCATCGCTATTTTCATTCTGCTAATCGCTTGTATCAATTTCATGAACCTGGCCACCGCCAGGTCTGAAAAACGAGCCAGGGAAGTAGGAATCAGAAAAAGCCTGGGTTCTAAAAAACGTCAATTGATCTTACAGTTTATTGGCGAGTCTGTCTTCATTTCTTTTATTGCATTTGTTATTGCCATCATTCTCACAGAACTGACCCTCCCCTTTTACAACAACCTGGTCGACAAAAAACTATCCATAAATTATTTGTCCATCGGTTTTTGGGTGGTCACACTTGGAGGCATACTCCTCACCGGCGTGATTTCAGGAAGCTACCCTGCTTTTTACCTATCCTCATTCAAACCGGTGAAAACGCTAAAAGGAAGTGTTAAAGTTGGTAAAAACGCCACGCTGCCAAGAAAGGTCCTTGTCGTTCTACAATTTGGGTTTGCCATTCTGCTGATCGTGAGTACCGTCATTATTTACCAGCAGATCGAACTGGTAAAAAACAGAGATCTGGGGTATCAACAAGAGAACCTCATCTCTGTAGAGTTGACGAATGACCTGGGAAAAAACTACAAACCACTAAAGAACGAATTGCTTCAATCAGGCATAGTAGAGGGAGTAACCCGTTCCAACAGCACCATCACGTCTATCAACTCCAACAACTTTCTAGGGTGGCCCGGAAAACCAGAATCCCAAAAAGTCATCTTTTCAACCATCGTTTCCGAATACGATTACGCCAAAACAATGGGAATCGATGTACTCATCGGACGGGATTTTTCTAAGGAATTTGCCAGCGATTCTGATGCCATCGTTATTAACAAGGCGGCATTGGAGTTGATGAACCTGGACAACCCTATTGGAACCAACCTGGATCTTTGGGGAGAAAAAAGAAAGTTGATCGGAGTGGTTGACAACGTACTGATGGGCTCTTTGTATGAGCCGATCAAGCCCATGTTTGTGGTACTCGACAATTGGGGAGGTCACATCTCCGTTCGGATACGCAAAACCAGTAACCTGCAAGAAGACCTAAAAATCATCCAGCAAATCTTTGAAAAACATAACCCTGCCTATCCTTTTGAGTACAAATTTGCCGATGTTGAGTTTCAGCGAAAGTTTGATACCATTGCACTTACCAGAAAATTGGCCGGTATTTTCTCCGTTTTGGCCATCATCATCACGGGATTGGGTTTGTTTGGACTGGCCTCTTACACGGCAGAGCAACGCATCAAGGAAATCGGGATTCGTAAAGTACTGGGGGCATCTGTCACTCATTTGGTTTCCCTCATCTCTCGGGACTTTACGAAATTGGTATGTGTTTCTTTTTTCGTAGCTGCCCCCATCGCGTGGTATCTGTTAGACCAATATTTGGATCGGTACAAAATCAGGATCAGCATTGATTGGTGGGTATTTCCAGTGGTTGGAGTGGCCGTATTATTTTTTACGTTATTGATCGTTTCGCAACAGGCTAGAAAAGCGGCGAAAACGGATCCGGTAAGGTCATTGAGAAACGAGTGATTTCGCTTTTCACAAGTGATCTAACCAGTATTTGGCATCTGAATGGGAAGAAAACACTTCCCTTTGCATGCCGGACTCCAGGGAATATTTTTTGAGGGCCATTTTCACAATTGCATCTTTTCCAACAACCTCCGCGGTCTTGGTGAGGCCATAAGCCATCAGTAATCGCTGCGCTTCGACATGCACCTCACCCACTTCCGCCCGAGGCGTCTGCATGGAAGTAAAGTCAATGTGTGATTTGAACCCTTTTATCATCAACCGGCATGCTTTTTCTAAGTCAGCCAGGTAGCCCTCTCCAGTAAACCAATACCCTTTAACCGTGATGTACATTCGATTAAGACGAGTATCTACTCCTAGTTCATAACGTGCATTATCTACAAGTTTCTTCATCTTATATTTCTAATGTTACTTAAAAATACGAACGAAAACGGATTCATTTTTCAATTTTAGATAAACCGGTTATTATCGTTTTTCAACCTGCCAAAATAACCAATTAAGTAGGCTAAACCCGTCTAGTTTTTCGGGGTACTTACACCGTAGCTAGGAAAGTGTTGCCTGTCGTCTCACTTTCATAGTTGGCTTTTACGCTCAAATTGACCGTGTCGCCTTTGTTAAGGCCTAAAACGTCATGGCCCTGGTCTTTTTACCATGTCTCTTAGTTGGGACACTTTT
>JBCCXH010000460.1:0-4327 GCA_039192005.1 Bacteroidota bacterium | reverse complement strand
CTGTTATGCAGAAACTATGTCCAAAAGACTTCAAGCGATGGGAACACCTGGTTACGAGAATGGATTTGAGTTTACTATAATGCAGGAAAGGTTGAGCGTTCCTATTAGAACACGAAAACCTACCAAGTATTTTGTTAATTCTATGAGTGACCTTTTTCATGAGGATATGCCATTTGAGTTTTTAGACCGTGTATTTGAAGTAATTGCTAGTACACCAAGGCATACTTATCAGATTTTAACGAAAAGAGAAGCTAGGCTCAAGGAATATTTTAAAAACTCACGGGTTCCTGATAATGTCTGGCTTGGAGTAAGTGTTGAGAATCAAAAAACTAAAAATAGAATTGATCTCCTCCGAGAGATTCCAGCAAAAATTAGATTCCTATCCCTTGAACCTCTTTTGGAAGATTTAGGTGAACTCAATCTTGAAAGAATTCATTGGGTAATTGTAGGTGGCGAAAGTGGTCATAAAGCGAGACCTATGAAGCAGGAATGGGCGATTTCTATTCAAGAACAATGTGACGAACAAGAAGTATCCTTCTTTTTTAAGCAATGGGGTACTTGGGGTGAAGATGGAATCAAAAGAAGCAAAAAGGCCAATGGTCGATTATTACTTGGACAAGAGTGGAACGAAGAACCAGAAATGCAAATAGGTTAGAAACACACATCATAACGTACCAACTAATTCCGGGTCGATCGCTGATCCGGGATTTTTCCTTCAAAGGCTTTGTATTTTTCCTCAACACCAGCAAATGTGTCAACAAACCCATTAAGCTCACTTTTCACCAACTCCCTGTCTGACCAATATAGACTATGCTCTCCGTCTTGCACCCACAGCGTATCCCATTTCACATTTGCATTCAGACGTTCCAGCACAAACGGGATATTACCTGGATACACGAGGTCATCAGACGTGCTATGGATGAAAAGAACCGGAGAAGTGATGTGCCCCCACAATGGTTCCATCTTCTTTAGTTCGTCATAATGAGACATCTTTTCTTCGTTGGCCACCACCACCAATGAGGGAAACAACCAGGGGATTTTCTCTATGAGGTAGGAGATCTTGTAGATGCGCTCCTCCCCGGGCGCCATGGACGAAGACATCAGTAAGGCACCGTCTGTCAAATCAGGATAATCCATCAACAACCTGGCTCCTATGGTGCCTCCGTAAGAAGTACCAAAAACAACTACTTTTTGATATTTGTCTACGTATTGGCGAATGGCCAATTGAATGCCTTGTGTTTGCTTTTCCACTGAAAGAATGGGGTTTCCAAAGCTGGAATACCCGTAGCCGGGCCTATCTATCATTAAGAAATCGACTTTTTCCGAAAGTAGTGAATCATTTACCAAAGGGACCCATTGCGCGCTGGAACTGGGTGACCCATGAAGCAGGATCAACAGGGTTTTGTTTTCCCTTTCCACCAGAATGTTTCGAATTTGGCGGTCTGCAAATGGCAGGTAGTCGATCGTCACCCTGGCACCTTGTATTCTTTCCAATACCTCATCGTCAGATATTCTAAACTTAACGGAATAGCAGAGAATAATAAAGGATAACAAGGCCAACCCCGCAACAGCTAAAACGACTCTTTTAATGGACAAACGATATTTCATTCAGGCAAAAAACAAATTTTTCTCTTAATCAACTTTATGTTTCGGGAAATAATTTCGTTGTTTATTATTTAGTGTAAATAACCACATTTTACCCATTCAGTTACGTCATTCGATCAATTTCATGAAATGAGCATAAGCATTCAAGGCCCATCAGGTTTATACATCCAAAGCTGAGCATCAAAAAAAACGCTTGATTTCTTCATTGCCTAGTCGGTAATATAGAAAATAAGCATCGTTATGCACGGCCACCGAGATCGACCTGATGAAACAGTTTTATCAAAAGCCACCGGAGAAAAGAACAACATACTGATGTCGTCATTTTAAAAAGACCTGGTCTTTGGTAGATTTGACTGATGAATCAGGATCAAATGTATCGGGTATTCTTTGTCGTTCCACCAGAAGTCCAGCTGCTTGATGTTAGTGGCCCGGCGCATATTTTCTATGAAGCCAAGGAATACGATGCTCCGATAGCTTCCTACTTCTTATCGTTGGATAACGAATCCACACAGGTATCCAGTACCGGTCTTTCATTGGGAAACCTTCAAAGCTTTCAACACTTTGAACTGGGTTCCAACGATTGGCTAATTGTCCCCGGGCTGGAATCACACCTCATCTTTGATCCCGATTTCATCGAACGGCTACAACCTTTTTTGGAGTGGCTGAAAAGACAGGCATCAAACCAAGCAAAAATTTGTTCGGTATGTACGGGTGCCTATTTACTTGCGTTTGCCGGAATTCTTGATGAAAAGGCATGTACCACGCACTGGAAGTACTTGAAAGACTTCCACCGACGGTTTCCAAAAGTCCTCTTACAAAAGGACCGACTGTTTGTAAAAGATCAAACCATTTACTCCAGTGCCGGGGTGTCCTCGGGTATTGACCTTTCGCTTTTCCTGTTGGAAGAGCAGTTTGGGCCTGTTTTCGCAACGAAAATCGCGAAAGAAGTAGTGGTTTACCTGAGAAGAACGGAATCCGACCCCCAACTCAGCATTTTTCTTCAATATAGAAATCACATAGA
Organism: Bacteroidota bacterium; assembly: GCA_039192005.1. Taxonomy (GTDB): domain Bacteria; phylum Bacteroidota; class Bacteroidia; order Cytophagales; family Cyclobacteriaceae; genus Ekhidna. Next base: position 1,701 of record JBCCXH010000460.1, on the reverse strand, counting down.
GCACCGGATACACCAGGTACAAGACCTACTCGCTCAAAAGCTGGAACAAAAATTAAAAGCTGAAGAGATTGCCAATATCGTAAACATGAGCGCGCGAAATTTGACCCGACTTTTCAAAAAAACTACCGGCATCACCATTGGAGAGTACGTCAATAAATTAAGGGTGGAGCGGGCCGTCCAACTTTTATCTGAAGGAAACAAAGTTCAATACGTCAGCTCATTATGTGGGTTGAATAGCCCCAATCAACTCAGAGAACTCCTCCAAAAATATGAAGACGCGCTACCTAGTGAGCTGCTCAAGTCGTCCTGATACTGCGCATGGTTGTCCTTTTCTTATGCGGCTTCACCTCCTAGCTTTGACCTTGAAAATCAAAATGAAGCTAAATGAGAAAAACTGTAATTTATTTTTTTCTACTATCAAGTTGCTTTCTCAGCGTTAATGCAAAGCATGGGCTTACGTATGCATCCGAAGACATACACGCTCCTCATGAAAGCAGATATGATACCATTCAAACTAAAAAAGACGAAATGAAAACAATCGCATTTTACTTGCAAGACGGTGTCGAAATATTGGACTTTGGAGGTCCAATGGAAGTCTTTGTCTATGCCGGATACAAAGTCTTTACGGTTTCTAAAAATAAGAAACCGATCCAGTCACAGGGAGTCTTGACGATCATACCCGATTATAGTATTGATGACGCCCCAAAAGCGGATATTTTAGCGTTTTTTGGTGGACACTCCGTAAACGCCTACAAAAATACGAAAGTCATTGATTGGGTCAAGGAGCAAAAAGAGGTGTCGTACCACTTCTCTGTTTGCACGGGGGCATTTGTTCTTGCGGAAGCAGGCATACTAAAGGGAAAGACGGCTACTACGTTCCACGATGTGCTGGACAAGTTGGAATCAGATTATCCTGAAATCGAAGTCCGGAGAGAAGCCCGGTTTGTTGATAATGGAAACGTCATTACAACAGCGGGTGTTTCTGCCGGGATAGATGGAGCACTCCATTTGGTAGCTAAACTTCAAGGACTCAATGCTGCAAAACGTGCTGCGTATTACATGGAGTACGACAACTGGCAACCGGGGAATGGGCTAATTCTATCGAATGACAACCCCTATTTAGATCCTCCAAAACTTGAAGAGCTTGCATCTTTTACCGGTACTTACCAGTTTAAAGATGACCTGGAAGTAGTCGTTACGGTCGACGAGGAAAACGATCAGTTATCCGCACGGGTTGCAAACAATGTTTATCCAATGTATTATGAATCCAGGGACCTTTTTTCAGATGTGGGAAATGAACCCATATTTTTTCAACGAAATGAGAAAGACGAGATAATAGGCTATAAACTATCATTGGATGGAAAAATTTATCAAAAATTAAATTAAAGGAATGCCGGATGCATGATCCGGCATTTTGATTTTCTATTATAGAGAAGCGATGTACTTGGTAGATATTTCTTTATACTCACCCACAATGGTGACTACCTGCCTCGCACGAACACGGATCGCTGCCGGGGACACATTCAACAGATGCTCCAGACTATCGTAAATTTCACTTTTTCGTTTGAGTGTTTGCTTCATCTGCTTCAGTTGGTCCGAATCCGTACCCGACTTTTTCGCTTCACTGATCGTTTTCTTAAATTCTTTAATGTCTTCTTTCATGAGTGGCAATAAATCACCTAAAGAGTGCTTTGCTTCTTT
>JBCCXH010000459.1:0-4329 GCA_039192005.1 Bacteroidota bacterium | reverse complement strand
TTCTTTCCTCCTCTCCCTACCCCTCTCCAAGAGAGGGAAACAAGAAGAGCTTCAGTTAATAGCATTGAGACTGGGCTACGGAGGCGGTTGTAAAGCTTAAGTCAACGGCATTAATAGTACATTATGCCTTCTCACCTAAGTGCCTGATTTTCTTGTGCTTTATACCTTCATCACGAAACTCTAATGCATAAACCGGGTTAAATAAAAGGGGTGTTATTAGACGGGAAAGCCAGATAAAATCCTTTTCGTAACTACTGTACCTCTGCATGGCTGGTAAGGCAGGGGTACCTATAACTGCCTCAAAATCGAAACTTTTCCAGCCAGTGATGAAATGCTTTCTTTTGGTAGGGCGTATTGATCATTCTGACCAGGTCAAAGACGGCAAGAGCAAAGGACATCAGCTGATTGGGGCGTACATCGTTGCCCAGCTTTCTCAATTCAATCAATGCACCTTCACGCCTGTCTTCCGTGTCAGAACTGCCAATATCCTTGTCATTATTCTCCATACCGAATTTTAGCGGATCATCTTTATATACAAGGTAGTTTAAATCGCGTCCTTCTTCGAGTTCATTTAACATTTCTCCTATATTGAAGCGCCAGTTTCCCAGTACGAAGGAAGCCTCTTTAATCGCTTCAGGAAGGTATCTTTTCAGTACCTCCTTCTCCTCTTCATTCAGAGAGGAGTAATGAGGGCTTAACCCAAGGCGGAAAAAAAACGGCATGTAGTATTTAAAAACACCACCATGTTCCAGGTCAAATTCACTTGTGGCCGATGCTGCAATGCCGTTCAGGATCGTTGCAAAGCTGATGACTTTAGGTGTCGCTCCCAATACTCCGGCAAATTGTTCCTTTGCATTTCTGAGGCCTCGTGCCCATACCTCCCGAAATAGTTGCTGATCCTGCTTCCCACTCCACCCAAATTTTTGAGCCAATGCCTGCTTACGGTTCAGAAAAGGAATTCGTTGGAGGCGTTCACCTTCAAGAGGCTTACCCTGAGACATAAATGGGGATTTGGTCAAGACACCCACCAAGTCCGCAATTTTTTCAAATTTTACCCCAATGGTCGCTTGTGGGTGAAAGTGCACACTGTCATTTTTAACATGAAAATAGGCATTTCTTGTTTGATTAATCCAGATTATATTATCGGTCGCAAAGGTACTCACCGTTCTCCCATCCTTAACGTCTTGTATTTCATTCGCAAGTGCCACGACACCTCTCATTTGCGCTATCAATCTCCGGCGACCTTCGTTTGTCTCGTCCACTGCATAGGTGATGATCTCCAACTCCGAAAGTGAGGCTCCTCCATCGTACTCTACTTTAAACCCATCACCAAGTCCTAATTTTTTACCTCCTCCAAAACCCGTAACGTCCCCTCTGTCATTCACAAAAGACACACTATCAAATGCCTGAAATTCAAAGCCTACCTTTCGCTGTACGGGTACGACATCAGTAGCAGGTTTTTCAACATCACTTCCCTTTGATTGCATTTCTTCGATGTGCTTCCATTGAAGTGGCTTGACACCGGCTTCTTTTAAATCATGATGGTGATTGGCCACTCCTTTATTTGAGTTCTTAAGCGCGCCATTTTTACTTTTTCTTTGAAACGGATCCGATTTAGTTGCCGCACATGCATTCATCGTCCCTTTCAACTGTCTCTGGTAAATCGCGGACGGGCGATTGTCCATGATTGCAGCCGTACCTTCGGTGTGCTGTGCATTGGATACATCACAAGACGACACATTTTGTCTCTTTGGAAGATGGTACAAGCTGGTTTGCATGGATAAGTAAAGTAGCCATTTCTAAGAACAATTGAAATTGAACCCGCTATGAAACAGCCCTTGCAAGCGACAACTCCTGACCGAAATCACCCAGGCAATAGTCTCCTTCGAGAAAAGCCAAATCACCTCTTACTCATCAACCTTCTACCGACCTCCATTCCTGAATGGACACTTTACACCTACTTCTCTAAACAGCGGGGGTATCATTTGACCACTCCCAGCTCCAGTTCTTGAAGTTGATACGCTGCAGGGGGACCGGGCCGGTCTCCGCTGGAAAAAGGCTGATGGTCTCTGCCTGAAACCGGGCCTCCACGTCCGTGCCCCAGTCAGGTGCCTTGGGGGTTTGTGAAAAAATATTCTGGTTAAAACGTATCCCATCCATCGTCAAAAAAGCCTCGGCATTAGGAATGTCCAATTCATAGGTGACATCATGGTAGCGGGTATCCGGCTCTAAACTGACACCAAGGTCTGACCAGCCATTGCCATCCCAGTAGCTTAACTGTTTGTAAGCCGGGTCCCACGGGTTGGTTACCCACTGGAAAGCCAGGCCGTAGTCCAATCGTGTAGCAGGGCCATCCCACACAAACAGTCCGCCCTCTACGGTCTGCCCGTTCCGGTCAATATTTGCCGTTGAGATGGTGTAGGGTATCTTAAAGCGGTACTTCGCTACATGCCTGTCTGTCATCGCGATGGTATCGAAAATCCTTCGAAAGGTAATGTTGTGCGCCATGATCCTCCGGTTCAGGATGTTGGCTTTTAAAACAGACTTCCGGGTTCGGTGTACCGTTTTGATGTCTCCGTCGTTTACCGGGGCTTCTCCCGAAGCGTGGTATAATCCATCTCCTACCACTACTTCCCATGTGGAGAGATTCACCCCGCTTTCTGATCGTGTAATAGGCATAATTGAAAGGTTAGTTGTACGGTTGATTCGGTTAGATAAGTTAGCCCTTTTAAAACGCAATTCAAATATAACGGCTAGTTAGTTTCAAATAATTGCCGGTGAGCTACTCACCTTGATTCTAAATCACTGCTAATTCCTTTCCGTTCCACTATAGTGTACTTTTAAATCGCAGGAACAACAGTTGGTGTAGCTACTCTTCCAATAAGCGATATTGGTTATTGGAATCGTCTTTCGCAATTTTGTACGTCGCTTTCCTTATTCGCTCAATATTATTCTCATTTATACGGAAATGTGCATCAACTAACATATCAATATACACCATCTCTTCCTGTTTTAGTGTACTTCCGCTTTTGGTTGCTTGTATACTATCCACGATCGTCAGGTCTGATACATTCAGTTTTTTATGAAAGTGGTTTCCTCCATTCATGTAAGTAGGAAAGGGCATTTTCTTATATAAATACCAGCCGTCGACTACCTGTGCATGACTTAATAATTCGTCGTCTTGCCTGAATGCAGTACCTTCCGTGGCAATTTTAGCCGGAGAAGTCATCACAAATGCATGCATGCCCAATTCATCGTCTTCTCCGGATACATTCATCAGGTACACCCACTGCCCGGTGGTATGTTCAATAAGATAGGTAAATATAATCTGAGAAAACTCTTCACAATTTCCGACTTTGACCAGCTGAGAAACATAGGCTGCGATGATGTTTTTGTTTGATGCCAGTGCCCCCACCGGTGGTTTATTTTTCCTTTGATTTTTCAAAGCTTTAATAACGATATTGGTAACTTCTCTCATCACACCTATTTTACTTGAACTTCCTCCTTTTGTATCCAATATTGAACTCCTGCGATTACCTCTTCGAATCCCTGTCTTTTTGACAGCTTCTAACGCTTCTTCTTCTCCGTGACACTGCACTACTTGTCCGGAAACGCTTATGGATGGAGATGGCCGGTCAGGACTTCTCCTATGAGAACATTGTATGGTACGTCTCGTATTGATCGTTTCCCGCAATTGGCGTTGAAAAAGTGTAGACGGACGGTTGTCCATCAGGGTAGCCGTACTCCTGCCCCCACACCCAATTCCTTGAGGGAGGACTTCTTTCGTTTGTCGCATTTTTGATGGCAGAAAGTACGTTTTCATCTTGCCTGGCAGGTATAAAGCCGGTATCAATTAATGAGAATGCCTTCCTTTTGTAATTCCTGTCGGATGGCATCTTCCAGTTCCTTCAGTGAGATCAGATCCTGAGCTCTGGTGACTGCACCAAGGGTGCACTTACGTACGACGTTCATGATCACCCCACCGGACAGTTCGTACTTTTCAGCAACGGCCCACAGGTCGATGCGCTGATCTAAGGGGAGTTTTTCCGAAAAGGACTGTTTCCATAGTCCGAACCGCTCCTCTACCCCTGGCATTTGAAAGGCAATCATCGACTGGAAACGTCGGGTAAAAGCTTCGTCGATGTTGCCTTTTAGATTGGAGGCTAAAATGACGACACCGGAAAAGTCTTCCAGGCGCTGTAGCAGGTAGCCGATCTCCTGATTGCCAAACCGGTCGTTGGCGCTGGTGACCTGCGTTCGCTTCCCGAACAGGGAGTCGGCCTCGTCAAAGAACAAGATCCAGTTTTGACTTTCTGCCTGATCAAACAC
>JBCCXH010000458.1:0-4329 GCA_039192005.1 Bacteroidota bacterium | reverse complement strand
TGAAAATTGAAACGACTCAGGTTATTTTTGATTGAATCGTTCAACATCTCTTTTTGCTATCTGATTTGAATTTAACGAGTAGTAAGCCCGCGTCGTTCTTATTTGGTGTAAAGCACGTGGTGTTTAAACTCCTTTTTTAGGTCACTAAGAGCATAAAGCTCTTTCCAGGAGTTGCGATTTTCCTGTTCTTTGATCATTTTAAGGCTTATGAATTATCAACAGGCGGTTGGGAACTTCAATTATTCCTTCAGTGATTTGAAAGAAGTACTCGCAAAAGCGACCCCGGAAAAATCAGGTGATGCGATCGCAGGCACGATTGCCGAAAACGAAAAAGAGCGAATAGCAGCCAAACTAGTCCTTGCCGACCTTCCGCTTAAGCACTTTTTAGAAGACTTAGTCATTCCATATGAAGAAGATGCCATTACCCGTTTGATCATAGATACGCATGATGCTTTTGCGTTTTCAGCCATTTCTCACCTAACCGTAGGCGAGTTCAGAGAGTGGTTGTTAGATTATGAAGTAACAGGAGATGTCATTAATCAGGTAAGTCCGGGGCTGACGCCGGAAATGGTAGCCGCGGTAAGCAAGGTCATGTCCAATCAGGATTTGATTTTGGTTGCTTCCAAAATCAGGATCGTTACATGCTTCAGAAATACATTGGGTTTAAAGGGGCATTTTTCTACCCGGCTGCAACCCAACCATCCTACAGACGATGCAAAAGGAATCATGGCCAGTACCATTGATGGACTGATGTACGGTGTAGGCGATGCAGTCATCGGCATTAACCCCGTTTCGGATAGCCCTGAAACTACGAAAGTACTATTGGATATGCTGGAAAACTTACGCGTACAATATGACATTCCGACACAAACCTGTGTGCTATCACACCTTACGACAACGATTGATTTGATCAGTGAAAAAGCACCGGTAGACCTCGTTTTTCAGTCCATAGGCGGAACGGAAAAAACAAATTCAAGCTTTGGTGTATCGCTTGATCTGTTGGATGAAGCCTATCAGGCCGGTATGGAGTTAGGCAGGGGAACCCTCGGTCAAAACCTAATGTACTTCGAGACCGGACAAGGCAGTTCGCACTCGGCCAATGCGCATCATGGAGTAGATCAGCAAACCTGTGAGGTCCGGGCTTATGCAGTAGCCAGAAAGTATCACCCTTTACTTGTAAATACGGTCGTGGGATTTATCGGACCGGAGTATTTGTACGACGGAAGGCAAATCATTCGTGCGGGGCTGGAAGATCATTTTTGTGGAAAACTGATGGGACTTCCCATGGGATGCGACATTTGCTATACCAATCACATCAATGCGGATCAGGACGATATGGATAACCTACTATCGTTATTGGGACTCGCAGGTTGTAACTTCATCATGGGAGTACCCGGAGCCGACGACATCATGCTTAACTATCAAAGCACCTCCTATCACGATCAGCTCTATCTTCGTCAGGTACTGGGGTTGCGACATGCCCCCGAATTTGAGCAATGGTTGCAGAAAATGACGCTCATAGATGAGCAAGGAAGACTTACCGAGGGAAGTACGAAGAGCAAGCTGCTGGAAGTATGAGTGAGGACCCCTGGCAAAAATTAAAATCCTTTACAGATGCACGCATTGCATTGGGAAGATCTGGTGGAAGTTTAAAGACCCATCAGATGCTACAATTCAGAAAGGATCATTCCCTGGCGAGAGATGCAGTTTGGGCCAATTTGGATAGCAATCGGTTAGTTGAACAATTGGCTCCCTTAAACTTGGAAGTTATCCGGTTAAACAGTCAGGCAAAGGATCGGGCCTCGTATATTAAGCGACCTGACCTGGGCAGAAAACTAGACGATGCTTCCATAGAACATTTGAAATCCAGTGTACACGAAGCGTACCATGTTACAATTTGTATTGCAGATGGATTGTCTGCTTTGGCCATTGAAAGACATGCGTTTAATTTTTTGGTTTGTCTCATGCCGATCATGAAACCTTATCGTTTGGCGCCCATTACCGTGGTCAGTCAGGGCAGGGTAGCCATTAGTGATGAGATTGGCAGCTTACTAAAAAGCAAGTTATCCATCATTTTGATTGGTGAGCGGCCGGGCCTCAGCTCTCCGGATAGTATGGGTATCTACCTGACCTATCAACCTCAAAAAGGAAACACAGATGAGCGTCGAAACTGTATCTCTAACATTAGAAAAGAAGGATTATCCTATGAGTTTGCAGCCAGCAAGTTGAGCTTTTTGATTTCAGAATCGTTGAGAAGAAAACTGTCAGGTGTGGATTTAAAAGATACATTTGATGCCAACACGTCACTGCCGCCTGATCTTATGTAGCGAGGGAGCTACCATTATCGAACGCTTTTATACATAGTTAAGAAATAACTAAGCTCTGAGACTTGGCACGTGTCCTCACGTGCAAAAAACGGATTTTCGAAATCATATTCAAAAACCCGTGTGAGTAGCGAGAATAAGCGTTGAACCCCATAAAAAATCGAGTTCTTATCTCTAAATACCTAATGATTTAAGTGTGTTGCACAACTAAAAAGCATAATACTTTTTCAAATTGAATATGTTCGCTATTTGGTTATTTAAAGAATGAAGTTCCTCAAATTCTAATCGGTATAGATTAATCTCCCTTTTTATTGCTTTTTTCTTAGCTTTTAATTGGATAAGAGCCAATAAATATTTTCCTTTTAAGTTGATTTACACACTAAGCCAACTGTTATTAACTCAGATTCAATCAAATCAGTTTTAGGGAGTGAAGTTATCCTACAACGGGATGATCTAGTTTGTCAGATGCATTCCAAAGTATTCGATTGCTTCATTCTCATCGAAGGAGAACTCGAATACTTTATTTCAGATGAACTGACCGGAGAGAAAACCACCCTATTCAACACCTCAAAAACTGACATCGTGATCGGGTGGGAGGTACTACATGCTCCGGAAAGGTTCATTGCGAGTGTTGCCATTAAGTCAGTTACAGCATTACTGGTAAAGGTGAGCAAGCAGGATTACCTGTCAAGATTGAATACCGATGGATTGAAAAAAGTAAGTCTACAAATTAATTCGTTTCTGGAAGTTTCCTTTTTAAAGCAAGCCAGTCTATTAAGCAAAAAGGTAAAGCAGCGGGCGATTAAACTGGAAAACTACTTCATCTCAAATGAATCGACACCGGAAGAACGCGCACGGTTGCTAAAAAGCTCCCCATTCTTCGGAGAGTTTCCGGAGTCGGAAATAAAGCAACTTGTCGATGTCATGGTGAGAAGGGAATACGAAGCCAATGAATTGATCTATGATCAGGACGAAGACACTTCAGGGATATTCATTCTGATACAAGGTGAAGTATCCATGCGCAGGTTAGAAGACGACACCTACCTTGACCTTCGTTCCATTTCCACGCCGGGTTACCTGTTTGGCTGGTCGTCTACATTTGATGCCAGGGATATTTGTAGAGCGTATACCGAACAAAAAACATCCGTCTACTTTATCAGTAAGTACGACCTATCCATGCTTACAAATGAGACGCCTTTTGGAATGGCATTCTTTAAGATGATCATCTGGTTAATGAGCAACCAACTGCAACTGTCCCACAGTCGGTACCTCTACCTGTTGGAAGATCACAATTTGGTGTCAGTAAAACACCTCATTGACATGAACAGACCGAGAATCCCACTTTCGTCTCCGCTTCACCAAGTTCCTCATTTGTTAAAAGATCACACCACGCAAGCCCAAGCTTTTGAAACCTTACATCGTTTACACCATCATGGGACCAATCAGGAAAGGCACCTTTCTTCCATATGCCTGGACTTACTCAAAAGTGAAGAAAGAGAGACGCTGTTTCTTTCCGAAATCGGCAACCTATACAATCGGGTAGTTCAGGGCAAACCCCAAAACGAAGAAGAAAACAGGAAGTTGTGTGCGGAAATGACAAAAAAGGTTTTCGATTACGTTTTCGTGCACCTGGAAGGAACAGAGAACCTCCCACCGGAAGCCGGACATGTATTTATTTACAATCATTTACTTAACCATCCGAATTATGTGCTGAGCAACCGGTTTCAACTCACGCTGGACTCACATTTTTTGAGTAGTCATGTATTAAATGATTATTACAATGACCCGGGGATTCGGGTCGTCAGGCACGGAAGAAGTTTCGAATACGGTCATGAAGATTATTACGATAACCTGGGGTACATCAATGTATTCACCAGATTTTTATCATCGTCTGTCGCCCACATTTTTCAATAGAGACGATGACAATCAACACTCACAAATATGATCCACATTCCAATTCTCCGCTGCTAAAAAAGTCATCTAACAACAACTGGGGACAAAATTT
>JBCCXH010000457.1:0-4337 GCA_039192005.1 Bacteroidota bacterium | reverse complement strand
TTTTTTTTTTTTTAACAACCAAATTGTGTTTTTGTGGGATGGGGTACTCTATGCAGACTTTGTGCAACCGATTTACCAGCTTTTCGCCCAGGCCTTAAAGGGAAAGTGTTACGTTTTTGGCTAAACTTACTGTTACTGAAATAATTGCTTCCGTTGGGTTATGACTGCTACCTTATAAGGAGGGAAGCTGTCATCAGATTTTGTAAACACATTAAAGACTAAAAATGAATAAGCATACCTTTTATTCTATCCTAATCATTTTCATCGCTTTTTCCTGCACTCAAACAAACCCCGGCAATCGAAAGGAGAAATTTGATTTTGGGTGGAAGTTCATGGCAGAGGAGGTAGAAGGTGCCGAAGCGAGTGATTTTGATGACGCCTCATGGAGAACGGTCGACTTACCACATGACTGGAGCATAGAAGGCGGGTTTAGCCAAGATCACCCATCCTTTTCACGAGGAGGGTGGTTGCCAACAGGTAACGTTACGTATCGTAAACGCTTCACCATCCCTTCAAAAGACACGGGAAAACGCGTTGTCATTTATTTCGATGGAGCCTATCGCAATGCAGAAGTTTACATCAACGGAAAATTACTTGGAAAACGTCCACTGGGTTACATCGCTTTTCATTACGATATGACTTCCTACATCAACTTCGGTGGAGAAAATACCTTAACCGTAAAACTTGACAATTCAGAACAACCCGGTTCCAGGTGGTATACAGGTACGGGTATCTATCGGCATGTTCATTTAATTACAACAGAAAAACTTTATGTACCCGTATGGGGCAATTACATCAAAGTAGATACCATGAAAGATGGTCAGGCAAGCATCCTTGTAGAAACGAAGGTGCAAAATGAGTTTGATCTTGAGAAGGATGTGACCGTACAGCAAACGGTATTTTCACCTGATGGGAAAAAAGTAGCTTCCGGGCAGCAGTCAGTTAAATTACCTGCGGGGAAAAGCGAATCTGTGCAGATAAAGGTTACGGTAAACGATCCTCAATTATGGAAGATGGATGACCCTAATTTATATCAGGTAACTACCGATTTACTTGTTGGCGGAAGACGAGTCTATGGCGAGACCAATAAGACGGGCATCCGAACGCTGGAGTTTAATAACGAAGACGGTTTCAAGTTGAATGGAGAAGAGGTGAAAATCAAAGGAGTCTGCCTTCATCACGATGGTGGACCATTGGGTGCTGCAATACATCGAAGGACGATTGAGCGACAGTTGGAAAAGTTGAGAGAAATGGGAGCCAATGCGGTAAGGACAGCACATAATCCTTTTTCCGAGGAGTTCATGGATGTCTGCGATAGCATGGGTTTTTTGGTCATGAACGAGATGTTTGATGAGTGGGAAGTAGTAAAGGAGCCGGCAACCACTCAAAATGGTAAGAAGATTCGGATTCCGGTAACGTTCTATGCACACTTGTTTGAAAAATGGTCCGATAAAGACCTGACCGACTTTGTGCTTCGGGACCGTAACCACCCTTCGGTAATTATGTGGAGCATTGGAAATGAGATTGATCAGATGCATGAGCCTGAAGGGGAAGCGATCGGCAAGCGGCTGGCAGCTATCATCCATGAGCTGGATGATCGTCCGGTGACCAATGGAGTCAACGGATATGGTTGGGGGAATTGGCCTGACTCCGCCGCCGCAGCCACTAGCGACATCTATGGGTACAACTACATTAAAGGGGATGGCCTGGATAAAGAGCGTGAAGAAAACCCGGGAGTGAAAACGATCATTACCGAACATGCTTCTGCACAATCTTTCTATCCTCGTGCGACCTACTTGTACGGATCGGCTAAAAAAGCCTGGTGGGATAAGCTTGGTTACGAACACCAGGATGCCTATGAGTGGGTGGAAAGACGCGACTTGAGAGGGGAGCGAGGCATCAATGCCTGGAAATGGGTGAAAGCGCGCAAGCATGTGATGGGGATGTTCATCTGGACGGGGTGGGACTATCTGGGGGAGGTCATCCCGTTTGGTTGGCCTGCACGTTCGTCAAGTTTCGCCCCGATCGATCTCGCAGGGTTTCCTAAAGACGGCTATTATTTTTATCAGAGCCAGTGGACGGATGAGCCAATGGTTCACATTTTTCCACATTGGAACCTTAAAGGCGCCGAAGGAGATACCGTGACGGTTTACGCCTTTACCAACGGTGACGAAGTAGAACTTTTTCAGGATGGGAAGTCAAAAGGTAAGCGCACAAATGATCCCGACAGCGTACAATACCAATCCTGGGAGGTGGTATACCAGCCAGGGGAACTAAAGGCAATTGCTTATAAACAAGGCGAAAAAGTAGCTGAAAAAATGATTCGTACGGCCGGGCCTCCTGCCGCAATCAAAGTGGAAACGCGACGTTTCGGTATGAAGGCCAATAGGCAGGATTTGATATACGTGGAATGCACCATTTTAGATGAAGCGGGCAATGAAGTGCCCACAGCAGATAACCTTCTTTCATTTGAAGTGGAAGGGCCTGCAACCATAGCAGGAGTAGCAAACGGCGATAACATGGGGCTGGAACCCTTCAAATCCAATAAAAGAAAAGCATTTAATGGCAAGTGCCTGGTGGTATTACAATCTACCCAAACCCCGGGAGAGATCACCTGTAGCGTGCGTGCCGAAGGGTTAGAGGGGGTGGAAATTAACCTTAGATCAAACTAACAACTTAACGAAGAAAATGAAGAATACGATAAAGTACGCACAAGTGGCTGTTCTTATTGTGCTGCTCTATGGATGCATGGCAAAGGCAAATCAAAGGACTGATCACACAGGGACAGGAGGACAAGAAAAGCCTAATGTTGTCATCATATTGGCAGATGATCTGGGCTGGGGAGATGTGGGGTTTAATGGATGCACGGATATTCCAACGCCTCATTTGGACAAACTGGCCAAAGACGGGATCATTTTTAGTGCTGGATATTGTACTCATCCTTACTGTGGGCCTAGCAGGTCCGGGTTGTTGGCAGGGCGGTATCAACAGCAGTTTGGATGTGAAAACAACCTGGGCAAAACCTTCGAAGGTCCGGTGATGGGGTTGCCTCTGGAAGAAAAACTACTTTCCGAAGTATTAAAAGAAAATGGATATCAGACATGTGCCGTTGGCAAGTGGCACTTAGGAAATACCCCGGAATATTGGCCCAACAACAGAGGCTTTGATGATTGGTTTGGTTTTGCCGGCGGGTCGCGAAACTATTGGGGCAAAAGTTGGGGACCGGACTTCACCTCATGGCAGGAAATCAAGCGAGATGGCAAAGCGGTACCTCGAGAAACCCTTAGCTACCTGACGGATGACTTTACAGACGCAGCCATCCAATATGTTGATGAATATACGAAGAAAGAAAACCCCTTCTTTATGTACCTGGCTTACAATGCGCCACATGCACCCATTCAGGCGACTACTGAGTATTTAGATAGGGTCGATCACATTGAGCAAGGAAAGCGAGCGGCCTATGGGGCCATGGTAGCTGGGATGGATGCCGGGATTGGAAAGTTGGTAGAAAAGCTAAAAGAAACCGGGGAATACGACAACACGCTGACCTTCTTTTACAGCGATAATGGTGGGCATGGAAACGGGTCCAGTCAGTCACCCTATCGTGGACTAAAAGGGCTATTATTTGAGGGGGGCATTCGCGTTCCTTTTTTCATGAGTTGGCCGGTGGGCGTAAAAGGTGGTAGAACCTATGAAAAGCCAATCATTGCTTATGACATTTTTACCACAGTGATAGACGCAGTTAATATCGATTACAAGGACACTAAAAAGCTCAGCGGAGTGAGTCTACTTCCTTTCATAAGTAAAGAGAATAAAAACAACCCACATGACCGATTATTTTGGCGTTACTCCGATGGTCAGGGATATGCGGTGATGAAAGGAGGCTATAAGTTGATAAAAGAAGAAGTTCGGGGAGATTTGTTCTTATTCGATATGAATAAAGACCCGCTAGAACATCATAACCTCGTCGATGAGCTACCCGAAAAAGTAAAAGAACTTCAGGCAGATTATGAAGAGTGGAATCAGGACAACGTCGAGAACATTTGGCCGGATAAACACATTCCCAATATTCATAAAATGAAAGATGCCCGGGAAAAGGTCATAAAAAGGACCAGTGCAGGTGAAAACAGGTCTTAATTGATCATGCCGAAGTGATGGTGAACCTTGCATGGTTCGTTTCCTTAGTTATTTTTAAAAGTACCATCGCTTGTAAGGATATTTTGCCCTTGCTGGTGTTTTTCACCAACAAGCATTTTTTAGGTTTTTAGTCATAAGACCAACAACGGAGAGAAGAATAGCTAATCATAATTAACCCGCTTAATTCATGAGACAAACGC
>JBCCXH010000456.1:0-4338 GCA_039192005.1 Bacteroidota bacterium | reverse complement strand
GCATATTGACTGCCAGTAAAATGATTCTCACCCAAACTTTTTTAAAGGAGTGATGTAACTTTTACCAAGGTACCGCGTCATCCTTCCAAATGTCTAATAATCTTTACCATAACCTAATCATTCCTGCTACAGATGGCATGTATCGATATGCACTATCCATAGTTCGTGAGCCAGAAACGGCGAGAGACGTTGTTCAGGATTGTCTGGCGAAGATTTGGAAGATACGACACGAATTAACCGGTATAGAAAAGGCCAATGCATGGGCCTTCAGAATCGTGCGAAACAGGTGCATCGAAACGTTGCGAAGGAACAGGTACACTGACCTTGATGATCAGGTCATCGGCTTGAAAAGTTCAAGCACAGCAGATCAGAAAACAATCAATGAAGATCAGATGGCGTGGTTGAAAGAAGTGCTGTGTACCCTTTCCGAAAAGCAACAAGAAGTCTTTCACCTAAGAGAGGTGGAGGAAATGAGTTATCAGGAGATAGCAGAGACATGTGGCTTGTCCGAAGGAGACGTAAAAATCAACCTACATCGGGCGCGAAAAAAAGTAAAAGATGCCATGAAAAAAATAGAAGCCTATGGAATCGTCAATTGAACAATTGTTGGAAAAATACTGGAAGGGAGAAACTTCCCTTGATGAAGAGCGGGTAGTGAAAAAGTATTTTCAGCAAAACCCTACACTTTCCAAAGAAGCTGATTATTTCAGGTTTCTAACGCAAGCGCAACGTACTACTTTTGATCAAAAGCCTTCCCATAAAGGGTTTAAAAAAACATGGTTGTCTGCTGCTGCCACCGTGACCATCGGGGTGATTACGGCAGTGTTGGTACTTCAGCAATCCACTAAAGACCCCTTTGCTGTAGATGACCCTAAGGAAGCGCTGGAAGCGACCAAAAAGGCACTCATGCTGATAGGCATGGAGCTCAACGAAGGGCAATCGTATACAATGGAGATTACGAAAATCAATAAAGGAAAAGAAGAATTAAAAGATGATTAAGTCGACGTTCTTATCACGAGATCAAAAACGTGTAATAACGCCTTATCGTCCGAAATAACTAAGAAAAAAATGAAAAGAATAATTGCAATACTAATCATGTCAGGTTTTGGCATCGCAGTCCATGGACAGGGTGCAGTAATGACTAAATATTTTGAGAAATACACCGACAACGAGGACTTTACCAAAGTATCGGTAAGTAGTAAGATGTTCTCATTATTTACGGAAATGGAAGGAGGTTCTGAAGACGAAAAAGAGTTTCTGGATGCCATTGGCAAACTCAAGGGCATGAAGGCAGTTTTTGGCGAGGACGTAGCTTCTTCGGAGTCAAAAAAACTGTACGGCGATGCCAGCAAGGACGTTGATGACGAAGGATACGAAGAATTGATGACGATCACTGATGCAGAGGAAAATGTCAAAATCGCTATCAAGGAAAGCAAAGGAGTTATCCAGGAATTGATCCTTGTGGCAGGAGGAAACAACAAATTTGCGCTTGTGAGTCTATTTGGTGAGATTGACCTGAAGAAGATATCTAAACTCGCCTCTTCGATGCGTGTAGAGGGCATGAAGCATCTTAAAAATCTGGACGAATTGAAAGACAAGAAAGATTAACACTATTTTTATTGATCCTGGCGATTTTTCTACTCATCGTCAGGATCTATTACCCCTTCATCTAAAACCGATCACTATGCGTCCTATCTTGATTTTCTCCTTTCTTATTTTCTCCTTATTTTCTTCTTTTGGCCAGGAATCCATCATTAAAGATTTTGCAGAATCAAGAAGGGATGTAAAATACTGCCTGTACCCCAGTACCTTACGGATGATCAATATACAGAAAGATCCTTCGTTTTATGAATTGGTAAATGACATCGAAAAGCTTCTGATCTATAAGCTGGACTCAGCCACGACCACTTCAAAAGAATACCTCGACTGGACCAACCAGTACGCTAAAAATGGATTTGAGGAGTACATTTCTATCAACGGAGTGATGAACCTCATGGTGTATGGTAAGGAGGAAGAATATGTGGGATTTTCCGGTGCGAACGGAAGCGTTATTGCTTTTTACCTCAGGGGAAATATCGGTCTTCAAAAAATCCCGGAATTAATGCAGAATTTTGAGGCCGGAAATATACTTAGCTTATTAACAGATCAATTGAAATGAGTAACATTTTAAAGATCCAACATCTCACCAAAAAGTACGGAAAACTCACCGCTGTTGACAAATTGGATCTCTCGATTAACAAAGGTCAGGTTTATGGCATCCTTGGCCCAAATGGCAGCGGGAAAACCACTACGTTGGGGATGGTGCTGGACGTAGTCGCCCCGACTGGTGGGCAATTTGAATGGTTTGGTGGCATGAACCCGGTTGAGGCCCGACAACAAATTGGTGCCATACTGGAAACCCCATGCTTCTACAGTTACCTGACGGCCGTTCAGAACCTGAAGATCGTTGCTCACATCAAAAAGAAAGGTGCCGATAATATTGAGGCGATCCTGGAAAAAGTCAACCTGCACCAACGTAGAAACGATAAGTTCAAGAACTTCAGCCTGGGCATGAAGCAACGCCTTTCTTTAGCTGCTGCCCTGCTGTCAGACCCTCCGGTGCTTATCTTAGATGAGCCGACCAATGGCCTCGACCCCGAAGGAATCGCCGAAATACGACAACTTATAAAGGATATCGCTGCTCAGGGTAAGACCATCATTATGGCGAGTCATTTACTGGACGAAGTACAAAAAGTTTGTTCTCATTTTTGTGTGTTAAAAAAGGGAACGAAACTCCATGAAGGTTCCGTTCATGACATTTTGGGAGAGACCAATATTGTAGAGGTTGCCGCGTCTGATACCAACAAACTCATCCATGAGTTGGAATCTTATCAGGGGATGGACAAGATCGAGAATGAAAATGGCTCTTATTTCATCCACCTTAAAAACGGACACACGTCAGAAAATCTTAACTCCTACTGCTTTGAAAAAGGCATTTCATTAAAAAAACTCCTTCCACAAACAAAATCCCTTGAGCAGGAATTCTTAAAAATTTTGAAAGAAAATGATTAGAACATTTACGCTTGAATGGCTAAAGCTTCGCCATTATCGGATCTTTTGGGTTCTCTTTGGTATCTACTTGCTGGCCCAACTTGCCATCACGAGTGGAGGGATCTTTTTTCTGGAGTGGCTAAAAAATATGGGAGCGGATTTCAATGGTATTGATCCGACCATCGTTCCTATTTATGACTTTCCGGATATCTGGCAAAACACTACATGGCTGGGTTCATTTGCCAAAATCCTGATTTCCTTTATCGTCATTATTTCAGTAAACAACGACCTGACCAATAATACGATGCGTCAGAATATCATCGACGGGGTGAGCAAGAAAGAATTCATCCTATCTAAGTTTTCACTGATTGTCTTTTTGGCTGCGATTTGTACGCTTGTCTTGTTTCTTTCCGGGCTCATTACCGGGTTGATTTACTCAAGTGTGACCGATTTGAAATACATTTTTGACGAACTGGAATACCTGCTTGCTTACTTCTACCAACTTGTTGCTTTTAGTATGCTGGCCTTCTTATTTGCATTGATCATAAAAAAAGCCGGCTTTGTCATTGTATTCTTATTTTTCTATTCCTACTTCCTTGAGTGGGTAGTCACGTTGTTTTTAGAATATGCCGACTTTGTCAAAGACCAAACGGCATGGATGGTTAAATTTTTTCCAGTTTATTCCATCAATAATTTAATTGACGTTCCTTTTCCAAAATACATCCTAAGAGAGGTTCAGAACGATGTTTTATGGCATGAATGGTTGATAGTAACCGGGTGGATCGCTGTGTTTACAGCGCTTATCGTCTACCGATTGAACAAAAAAGATTTAAAAGCCTAAGAGATCTTATTTTGACTCATCTTTAAAAATTTTCTTTTCCTCGAAGGGAAATATCCACTCGACAAAATTCGTTAAATAACCACTGGCAATAACGGGTAATCATGCCCATAACTTGCTAAATTAGTAGAACAGTTTTGGAAGTAAAGATTCACAATTATGGTTAAAATCGTCTTTTTATTATCGTCAATCGTATCCTCTAGTTTTAATGTTTCTTCTGGAAATCCTCCGATAGCTCCACAGGAAATTCAAATCATTTTTAGCGAAGAACCCGTTGCCTTCGAAAGCGGCCAGCCGGTTTATCCTTCCACTACCAATGTAATGGTAAAGGTTCCAATAGAAAGAACCTTGCTTATTTCAGTAGATGGAGGCAAAGAAATGAAAGAATTTTCCAAAGAGGTGGACATAACCAAATACCTTGGAGGTAGAATAGGAACTCACAACGTGCTGGTAAAAACAGTCGGTGAGGG
>JBCCXH010000455.1:0-4352 GCA_039192005.1 Bacteroidota bacterium | reverse complement strand
TCAACTCGCATGCCAAAGGCCTTAGCTGCCGACATGTGACCCCATTCATGAACTCCTACCAAAATTGACAGCCCTAAAAGGAGCTGACCTACCATTATTATTACTTCCATGTTATATTAGTTCAAGCGCTCTGGCTCTTGTTTCTTTATCCGATGCAATAAAATCTTCTAATACAGGGGTGCGAATATAACTCACCTTACTGAGGCAGTTTTCTATCACCTCCGATATTTCGAGGAATCCAATTTTCTCCTCTAAGAAACCCTGAACAGCAATTTCGTTTGCAGCGTTCAAAATGCAGGGTTGATTACCCCCTTTTTCTGCTACTTCAAACGCCAGCCCAAGGTTTCTAAACGTATTCTTATCGGGCTTTTCAAAGGTTAGTTGAGGGTAATCCACAAAATTGAACCGAGGATAATCCGCCGCTAACCTTTCAGGATAACCGATAGCAAATTGGATAGGGATACGCATATCAGGTAGTCCGAGTTGTGCTTTAATTGATCCATCTTGAAATTGAACCAACGAATGAATGATGGACTGAGGGTGAACAACAACTTCTATTTGATTTAAATGAACGCCGAATAACCATTTCGCCTCGATGACTTCCAGTCCTTTGTTCATCATCGTTGCGGAATCTATGGTGATTTTAGCGCCCATTTCCCAATTGGGATGTTTTAAGGCTTGTGTTTTGGTCACAGAACCGAGCTGTTCTTTTGTCTTTCCACGAAACGGACCCCCTGAAGCTGTAAGAATAATTTTTTCAATAGGGTTGTGGAACTCTCCAACCAGACACTGGAAGATAGCCGAATGCTCTGAGTCCACAGGAAGAATATTAATGCCTTTTTCTTTTGCAAGTCCAGTAACTAATTCTCCCGCTACCACCAATGTTTCTTTGTTAGCTAACGCAATCGTTTTACCGGTTTCAATGGCCTTCACGGTAGGTAATAAACCAGAATAGCCTACTGTCGCTGTTACTACCAAATCAATGGTGTCCATTTCCATTATGGAAGTAAGTGATTTTTCACCGGAGTAGACTTTAATGTCCAGAGGGTCTAACGAACGGTGAACCTCACCATATAAGCTTTCATTACTTATAACGACACAGTTTGGTTTAAAAGCAACAGCCTGTTGGATGAGTAAGTTGGCGTTATTTTGTGCAGTTAAAACTTCTACTTCAAATTTTTCCGGGTGCCTTTTGATCACCTCCAGAGTTTGTGTGCCTATTGAGCCAGTCGAACCTAAGATCGCAATCTTTCTTTTCATGGTGTTTGATGACCAATTTTGATCCGACATTTATTACTTACTTTTTTCATTAGCTTGTTTCAGAACCGTCAATTTAGTCTTTTGTTCAAACTACGAAGAAACATGTTTTTTTTATTTCAGGTATAGCTAACGGACAAAGAATTATTCACAACTTTTAACAATCGTTGGGAATCATATGATAGAACTTTACAGTTCTTTTTCCAGATCATAAATCAATTTACTATGAAAGGTTTCTTAAAAATATTATTTGGAGGATTAGTGGGAGGTTTTGTAGGAGGAGCGATTGTTTTTTCGATTAACCGCAACGAACCAAAGGTAAATGCTCCCTCTAGGATAGGTATGGAGTTGGATACCCCGGTTTTTTACAGTGCAGTGACGGCAGCGCGAGACCACACACTCCTGATCCCAAATGAAAATTTTGTTGAAGCCTCGGAGAAAAGTACATCAAGTGTTGTATTTATTCAAACATTAAGTGAGTACGAATACCGAACAGGGGGGTGGATGGATTGGTTTTTTGAGCCCAGAACCTCAAAAAGAGTAGGTAGTGGGTCGGGTGTCGTCTTTTCCAAGGACGGCTACATTATTACCAATAACCATGTCATAGATGGCGCAGATAAAATAACGGTCATCGCAGGAAAAAGGAGTTACGATGCGGAATTAATAGGAGTAGATCCTAGTAGTGATTTGGCAGTAATTAAAATCGACTCAGAGGACTTACCTCAAATTGAGATAGGAAACTCAGATTATGTGAGTGTAGGTGAGTGGGTATTGGCTGTGGGAAATCCGTTTAATTTAACATCTACGGTAACAGCGGGCATAGTAAGCGCAAAAGGAAGAAACATCAATCTTCTGAAAGAGAAATTCCCAATTGAGAGTTTTATTCAAACCGATGCCGCGATTAATCCGGGTAATAGTGGCGGTGCATTGGTGAATTCAAAAGGTCAACTCATTGGTATTAATACAGCCATTCTATCCAGAACCGGTTCTTATGCAGGTTATGGTTTTGCCATTCCGGTCAACATTGTGAATAAAGTATTCAGCGATATAGTGAAATACGGTGAGGTTCAAAAAGCCTTTGTAGGTGCAGAATTTATCGATATTGATAGTGAGTTGGGAGAAAGACTAGACATTGCCGACTTAGATGGAGTCATTGTTTCAGATGTTGCCAAAAATGGAGCGGCAGACAAAGCAGGACTTAAAAAAGGAGACGTTTTGAGAAAAGTTAACGATGGCTTGATAAAAAGCAAGTCAAAGTTAGAGGAGCTTATCGCCAATAGTTACCCAGGTGATGACCTCGATTTGGTACTGGAAAGGGACAGTAAAATCAGCAATAAGAAATTGACGCTTACGAACAGAGAGGGAACAACTGGGATCATTAAACGAAATATTTATACCTCGACCAAACTGGAAGTGACATTTGAGAGTGTGTCTAAGGTAGAAAGGGATTTATTAGGGATATCAAGTGGTGTTAAAGTTGCGGATTATAAAAGCAACGGATTCTTTTCGCGATTTTCTATACCTGAAGGATTTATTATCACTCAGATTAATAATCGTCCGATTGAAGAACCTGAAGAACTAGCAGAAATATTGGAAAACATCAGAGGAAGATTTGATATTATCGGTATCGACAATAGAGGAAGAAAAGTGTATTATCCTTTTCGGTATTAAGAGGTCCGCATCTTTAATTTCTTCTTTAATTCATCCACAGAAAAACGAAACTTGGCATCGGTATCGATCATGTTATCCACCGACTGTAACGCGTGAATGACAGTGCTATGATCTCTTCCGCCAAAATGATAACCGATTGATTTTAATGAGTGATTGGTGTAATCCTTAGAAAAATACATCGCCACTTGCCTGGCAATGACGATTTCCTTTTTGCGCGTTTTCGCTTTTAGGTCATCTTGATCAACGTGAAAATATTCTGAAACCGTTTTTTGGATGTAATCAATCCCGACTTCTGAATCTATTTCCTTTACAATGTTTTTTAAGACCTTTTTAGCTAGTTCGAGATCAATGTCAACACGGGTAAGGGAAGCGTGCGCAATAAGCGAGACAACCACCCCTTCTAATTCACGAATGTTGGTATCCACTGTGTAAGCAATATACTCCAATACCTGATCTGGTATATGAATGCCATCTTCTTTAATCTTAGTTTGTATGATCGCCATTCTCATCTCAAAAGACGGCTGCTGCAGGTCTGCGGTTAGTCCCCATTTAAATCTGGAAACAAGTCTTTCCTGAAGTCCTTTTAGATCTTTAGGCGCACAGTCGCTGGTCATGATGATTTGCTTCCCTGCCTGATGCAAATGATTAAATATGTGGAAGAAAATCTCTTGCGTCTTTTCTTTATCTCTTAAAAACTGAACATCATCTAAAATCAGAACATCTACCTGTCGGTAGTACGCAATAAAGTTTTGAACATTGTTGTTTTTCAAGGAATCAATGAACTGGTTGGTAAACTTTTCCGAGGCGACGTAAATGATTTTTTTTGATGGGTCTAATGTTTTAATCTCGTTACCGATGGCTTGCACTAGGTGAGTCTTTCCCAAGCCCACTCCACCATAGATCATGAGTGGGTTAAAAGAAGTAACCCCAGGCTTTTGTGCTACAGCAAATCCGGCAGATCTTGCGAGTCTATTGCAGTCACCTTCAATGTAATTATCAAAGAGGTAAGTTGGATTGAGCGAACAATCTGCTTCGAGATCACTTATAAAGCTCTGATTAAGAGTAGCATTTGTTGTCTTTGTTCGATCGTTTATTCCATTAAGATTAACAACCGGACTTGGGGTGTCGGAATCGTTTTCGTCCATTAAAACAACAGAATATTCCAATCTTGCAGAGGGACCCATTTCGTTTGCGATGGCTTGCTTAATTACATGCACATAATTGTCTTCAATCCATTCGTAAAAAAACTGGCTGGGTACTTGGAGCGTAAGAACGTTACCTTCTGTTTTTAAGGGCTTTATGGGTTCAAACCAGGTCTTGTAGCTTTGAGTGGGAATATGTTCAGATATGTATTCAAGGCAGTTTTTCCAAACGTTTTCGTGCATGTGCGAGCAGGGTTTCTGTGGTTTAAAAATTAGGTTATG
>JBCCXH010000454.1:0-4380 GCA_039192005.1 Bacteroidota bacterium | reverse complement strand
TTGGAAGATAGGTCAGCTTAAGCGGCGTACCGTACTGTTGGATGATTTCCATCAGGTTGACACCGTGGAAATGCAGTTGATCTTTTTTGACCTTAAACTCTTTGGTCGGAAAGTCAAACGTCTGATCAATGAGGTCTGAATATTTTCTCATCTATTGATCCTCTTTAATTCATGAATTTCACTATCGGTTTGAGATAAATCTGCTTGCCTGCAAAGGCAAATAATCGCTCCCGAAGCTTCGGGATGATTTTCAAATAAATAAACCTAATTTGATGCAATTGATCTTTTGTTAAACTTCTAATTCTTTCGAAAATCATTTACCAATTCCATTGCGGCGCTCCACGTCGGCTGTTCCACGTCGGCTGTTCCACGTCGGCTGCTCCAAGTTGGCTCTTAATCGGGTACTTACCTTTCTCAATAAATAATTCCTGAATTTTTCAGGTGATAAAAAAGCGATGCAATTATCTGCTAAAAAAACATATCATAAAAGGATTTAAAACTCATTTTATAAACACTTAGCTTTGCGGCAATTTTTTAGCAACATGATCCAGGTGAAAATTCTTGATGAAACGGCCCCACTGGAAGCAGTTATCCTGGGGACAGCCGTAAGTTCTGGTGGTACTCCGAAGCTGGATGAGACCTACGACCCCAAATCCCGAGAGCATATACGGCAAGGCACCTATCCGCTAGAACCGGATTTAATAAAAGAAATGGACGAGGTGGCATCGGTTCTAAAGAAGCATCAGATAGAAGTATTCAGGCCAGAAGTGATTGCCGACTACAACCAGATTTTCGCACGTGACATTGCCTTGGTGATCAATGAAAAGTTGATCGTGCCTTGTGTGACCCCGTTACGAAAAAAGGAGTCCGATGGGATTCAGTTCATCATCGATCAGGTAGAGGAGGTATTGTTGCCCGATGAAGACGAGCGAATGGAAGGTGGCGACATCATTCCCTGGAATGGCTACCTGTTTGTCGGATATTCGACTGACGAAGACTTTGAAAAATACGAGGTAGCCAGAACCAATCAAAAAGGATTCGATTATTTGGTTCATCACTTTCCTGAATGGAAGGTGAAAGGATTTGAGTTAAACAAATCCGATGAAAACCCTCGGGAGAATGCCCTCCACCTGGATTGCTGTTTTCAGCCTGTTGGTAAAGACAAAGCGGTGATCTACCCGGGAGGATTCAAAAATGAAGAGGACGTATCTTTTCTCCTTGAGCTATTTGGTGAGGAAAACATTTTTCCCATTACGCAAGAAGAAATGTACGAGATGAATTCCAATTTCTTTTCCATCAGTCCCGAGGTAGTCGTGTCGGATCGTCGTTTTGTACGACTCAATGAGCAGTTGAGGAACTGGGGACTCCAAGTAGAAGAAGTTACCTATCAGGAGGTAGCCAAGATGGAAGGGCTCTTACGATGTACCACCATGCCATTAAGACGAAAGTATGACTGAACAAATCACCAACCAATTGTTAATGATTCGGCCGGTCGCTTTTCATAGGAACGAACAGACGGCCGTAAATAATTATTACCAGGCTAAGGAAGAACAACTTAGTGCAGAAAAAATACAGGAAGAGGCTCGGCAGCAATTTGACGGGTTTGTGGAGTTATTAAGGTCAGAAGGAGTGGAGGTCACTGTTGTTGAAGATACCCTCAATCCGTCTACACCAGACTCGATATTTCCCAACAACTGGATCTCGTTTCATCAGGATGGTCTTATTCGGTTGTACCCCATGTTCGCCGTAAACAGAAGGCAGGAACGAAGAGAAGACATTCTCACAGACCTTAGAAGTCGCTTTCAGGTAAATGACCTGGTGGACTTCACCAGTTGGGAAGGGAAAGGAAGGTATTTAGAAGGGACGGGTAGCTTGCTTTTGGACCGTCAAAACAAGATTGCTTATGCAGCCCTTTCGGAGCGGACAATGGAAGAGCCCCTTCAGGAATTTTGTAAGGAATCCGGTTTTCAGACCGTCACCTTTCAGGCTAATCAAACGGTAAATGGTGAGCGATTACCCATTTATCATACCAACGTCATGATGTGTCTCGGAGAGCGGTTTGCAGTAGTTTGCATGGATAGCATTGATGACGAGCAGGAGCGGGAAAGGCTCATTCGTTCGCTTCAGCAAACAGAAAAAGAGTTGATCACAATTACTGAAAACCAGAAGGAGCAGTTTGCAGGGAACATGCTACAAGTAGTAGGAAGCAATGGCCAACGGCTCATCGTCATGTCTGCTTCTGCCTACCACTCATTAGACTCATCACAAATTGATCGACTGAGCCAACATGGAAAACTGATTCACAGCGACATACACACCATAGAGAAATTAGGGGGAGGAAGTGCGAGGTGCATGATGGCAGAGATTTTTTTACCAAAGCAAAAGACAGCGTAATGCTAGATATACAATTAAGAAACGCAATATCCGAGGCTTTTCAGTCTCTTTTTGATCATTCATTACCGGCGGATGACATCACACTTCAGCCCACACGAAAAGAATTTGCCGGAAACTACACGTTTGTCGTTTTCCCATTTTTGAAGATCACTAAGGGAAAACCAGAAGATTCGGGACAAAAAATTGGTGAGTGGATAAAAGCAAACACCGAATGGATCAAGGACTTTAACGTCGTAAAGGGCTTCCTCAATTTTGAGTTGAAAGACGTCCATTGGGTAAATCGGCTACATGAAATCAGTCAGGACGAAAACTACGGTTCACTACCCGCCAACGGGGAAAAGGTCATGGTGGAGTTTTCTTCACCCAATACCAACAAGCCACTCCATCTTGGGCATTTGAGAAATAACTTCCTGGGCGATGCCACCGCCAGGATACTCGCTGCCAATGGCTATGAGGTCATGAAGGTAAATCTGGTCAATGACCGGGGGATACACATCTGTAAGTCCATGTTAGCCTATCAGCAGTTTGGAAATAATGAAACGCCTGAGAGCGCAGGTTTGAAAGGAGACCACCTGATTGGGAAGTATTACGTCCGGTTTGATCAGGAATACAAGAAAGAAATCAATGAGTTGGTGGAGTCCGGCACGCAGCCGGAAGCAGCAAAAAAGGAAGCACCTTCTATCCTTGCGGCACAGGCTATGTTACAAAAGTGGGAGAGCGGAGATCCGGAAACCGTTGCACTTTGGGAGAAAATGAACGATTGGGTGTATGCCGGGTTTGATCAAACCTATGACACGATGGGCATCCGGTTTGATAAGATGTACAAAGAGTCCGATACCTATTTGCTAGGCAAGGACATCGTGGAAGAGGGACTAGGAAAAGCCGTTTTTTTCAAAAAAGAAAATGAGTCGGTGTGGGTGGACCTTACGGAAGAAAAGCTGGACGAGAAGTTGGTCCTGAGAGGAGATGGTACCGCCGTTTACATGACACAAGACATGGGGACGTGCGAGATGAAACACAAAGATTTCCCTTTTAACAAATCCGTTTTTGTCGTTGGAAATGAACAAGATTACCATTTTAAGGTACTTTTTGCAATCATGAAAAAGTTGGGCCGTTCCTACGCAGAAGGGCTTTATCACCTGTCCTATGGCATGGTGGACCTGCCATCCGGTAAGATGAAATCCAGAGAGGGGACCGTCGTAGACGCGGACGACTTATTGCAGGAGATGTTCGATACCGCAGAAAAGCATACACGAGAGTTAGGCAAGATCGAAGGAATGGATGAAAAGGAAGCAGGGGCGTTGTACCACATGCTTGGGTTGGGTGCGCTGAAGTACTTTCTACTGAAAGTAGATCCTAAGAAACGCATGCTCTTCAACCCCAAGGAATCCATCGAGTTTCAAGGGCATACCGGGCCGTTTATCCAATACACACATGCCAGGATTTCGGCCATCCTTCGTCGTGCGAATACCTTAGAGGTGTCATCAGTCTTCGATACCAATAACGTAACCGACCTGAGCGTACGGGAGATCGACCTGATTTACAAAATGACAGAGTTTACCACTGCACTAAAAGAAGCGGCTAAGGACTATTCCCCGGCAGTGGTTGCCCAGTATGTCTATGACCTGGCCAAAGAATACAACGGTTTCTACCAGGAGGTGCCCATCTTTAATGAGGAAAACAAGGACAAGCTGTCATTCCGAATTGCCTTGTCATTGGCTACCGCGCGGTTGATCAGGAAAAGCATGTACCTGCTGGGCATCGACGTGCCGGAGAGGATGTAGTGATTGGATACTGTTTTAGCTAGTTGGAACTTAAAACATATTGTAAATATTGACTGAATAAGCGGATACAATTCGGTTAATCTAAAGTTCGGATATCCGCTTTTAGAGATTCGAACTCCTAAAGAAATTTTGAAGTATGAATAATTCTAGTTTACGAAGTTGAGTTTAACCCGCATTATTCATCAGGAAAACGTTCGGATTG
>JBCCXH010000453.1:0-4381 GCA_039192005.1 Bacteroidota bacterium | reverse complement strand
ATGTATCCGTATCTCAGGAAGTTGTAACTGAAATGGGCGTTATTTCTCAGGAAATCCTCTTTGGTCTTCCTGGCTACTTGTTAAGTTTAATTTATGAAGACTTATTCCTTTTCGATCAAGCTCAACGTATAGTCTAATTCCGTATCAACTTCATTGATCAGGTTCTCAATTGTTGGTAAAACATGATGATCTGGAATCACACCTCGACCATAATTTTTAGTGTTATAACTCACATTTGTTAAGTATTGGGCGAGGGGAACATTAAATCGAATCTTTGAATTGGGTAATACAAACTCAAATTCATAATTACCTGAATTGCCCCTATACCCGCCTCCTGTTTCTTCACCAATAAAAGTTGCTACTCCTTGAGAATGCATTAAAGCAGAGAAGTCAGCTGCGGTTGAATATGTCCAACCATTGGTTAATATGTAGGTATTTCCTGCGAAATGGGGTTCAGAAGGTTTGACAGGTTTAAGGTTATTGTTGTTTTTTAATAAATAGGTAGTGTCATTAACTTTCTCATGATCAAGTAGTGCCATGTAAATCAAAACCATAAACCTACTTGTTTTGCTATACTTTCTATATTTAAACTTGGTGGTCTTAAAACGAATTTGTTTGTAACCATGAAATGCATCTCGTATAAAATACGAACAAAGCTTCATTCCAAACTTCTCAGTACCACCTCCGTTTTTTCTAATGTCTATGATCAGGTTGTTAGTTTTGGCTGAATCAATTTTTAAAAATGCTGTCCGAAGTTCCTTTAAGAACTTTTTCTTTTTTCCTTCCTCTTTCCAGTTGTCAAAAGCTCTTACAGTCAATAGTGTCGTAGAATGGTTGAGAATAGCTAATTGAATGTTTGGATGCTCCCTTGATGAAGGATGATCGTGAAACTTTTTTTCCGGAATTGCTTTCACTTGGGTGTTGCTAACTTTCCCTTCTTGATCGAGATATGCCAGATCGTATGTGTCAGGCTGACCCACCTGAAAGGCATAGAAAAAATGAAAAAACCTTTCGAAAGTTTTCTTTTTTCCAGTGGTTATCCATCCGTCGCCAGAATGTACTTGATAAGATAAATGTTTTAATGAATCGATAGAGTAGCCATTGATTTCCAATATTTGTTGGCCGGGTACGATGGGTAACTTTTGTTCAGAATGATTCTTGAAAAAATAAGCTTTGTCTTCAACCATTCTAATCTGAATAGGTAGAAGTGGCCCTTCCCATATGTTTTTATTGGTAGATTTTGAAGGTGTAATCCATGTATGAACACATCTGGTTTTAGCAATGGCTCTGCTCAACAACCTGAAAAATTCCAAATCGGTCAATCTTCTATCTAAGGACGACTCGATACTTTCAAATAGTTCATCCATTTCCTTTTTTGAGGAATACCAATAAAGCCCGGGATGCATCTCTTCAATTGATCCTCGAAAAATTTCAAAGTCTTGTTTTAGCTCATCTGGAGAAAGAACCAAATGCTGACCAAATCCTTCGTTGGAAATAACATAAAACAGAAGACCTAGTAAGTAGGAGAACGTTTTTTTCATCGTGTAAGGTTAGATGAGATAACAACGTAAAAGACACGTATTATTTCAGTTCAAACTCTTTAGGACGTTTTAAATATAGAGTTTTGTTATGATGTTTCTGCTCATCGGAATTTCAAATCCCGATGAACAGAAATGAATACTTAGGATTAAAGCAAAAGGTGGTCCTTCAACGAATGTAATTCAAATAACCCCAAGAAACTCTAGTCGTCTTTGGACCTGACTTTCTTCCTTTACGAGGTCATTCATCTTATCCAGGTCAATGGAGAATTTATAGCCATATTCGTTGGATTGCATTAACACAATCGAATTGAGAATAAGCAATGCCTGGCTGGGTTTTTCACTTTGATAGAGACTGGCCAGTAGGGACGCTACGGGGTTCACTTCCAAAACAATCGCAAGAAACTCCGCTGCCCGAGCCCGGTTGAGCAACTCCGGGTCTTCTTCAGCAATGGTTGTGATCAACGATACGAGTTCGTCCGGCTTTTCTCCCAATGCGGTAGCGGAAATCAATGCCCAGTACCGCTCCCAGGAATCAGAAGCGCCCAGGCTTTGGATGAGCTGGTCCTTGACCTGATCAAATGGCGCTAAACTTAGATTAGCAACGTCCACGTAGTTGGATATCTCTTGCTGGTGTGTTTGTCCGAAAGCCGTCGGATTTGCAAAAGCACTGTCAATCAGGTAATGCTCCGGGTAAAACGACAGGTCAGGCATTTGCTTGATCCATGTATTCAATTCTTTCCTCATGTCCGTAAGTACAGCTGATTGCGCCTCGTTTTTTGCGAGGTTGACCGTTTCGAAAGGATCCGCTGACAAGTCGTAAAGGGCTTCGGGTTCTTTGGCTTGGAAGAACGCAGCTTGCGCGTCATTCAGGTCACCCTTCTCGTATAGCTCCTGCCACTCCTTGTAGGCCAGTTGTTTGTACCGGTAGTTGTTCATCAACCCATCAAAGTTGAACGGCTGAAAATTTCTGATGTATTTGTAGTTCCCTTTTCGTACCGATCTCACCAGGTCATATTTTTCATCAAATCGATCGGCGTAGCCAAAACCTTTATCATTGGCTGCCATCTCCTTGACCACCTCACCGGCACCAAGAAATGCCCTTCCATCCATGCCCTCAGGTGTTTTGATTCCAGCTAAATTAAGTACCGTAGGTCCCAGGTCAATGAAACTGACAAAGCCGTTCACACGACCGGTGGACGCTCCGTTAACCAAATGCCGGTAGTTTTTCGGTACGTACACGACAAGAGGTATGTGCAGGCCGGTTTCAAACACGTATCCTTTACTGCCCGGCAGGACGCCTCCGTGGTCCCCATAATAGAAGATGAACGTGTCGTCCATCAGGCTGTCTTTTTCCAGTTCATTAAGGATCTTTCCTACTCGTTGGTCCATTTCCTGGATTTTACCCCGGTAGTAGGCGTTGGTAAACTCAAATGTCTTCGTATTCGGGTGGTTGGGCTGGATGTCGTATTTTGCTACATCACGTACCGTTGATATGGAGTCCATTTCGTCCTTCGAGAAGTGTAGTCGGGACTCATGCGTGATGCCAATGTTGACAACATGGAAAAACGGTTGGTTTTCACTCCTTTTTCTCCACGTCGCTTTCCCGGAAGATTCATCCCAGATGTTCGGGCTTTCAATGATGTTGTAGTCTTTTTTGCTGTTGTTGGTGGTGTAGTAGCCGGCCTCCCGCAAATAAGCCGGAAACATTTTGAGTGAATCGGGCATCGGAACGGAAACGTACTTTCTGTGGTACTGCGCGCCAATTCGGGGGGCGTAACATCCGGTGATGATCGTAGACCTGGCTACGCTGCAAACTGGCCCGTTAGAAAACGCGTGATTAAAAATCAACCCTTGTTCAGCCAAACGATTGATGTTGGGGGTTTCGATTCCATTTTCAT
This sequence comes from Bacteroidota bacterium, assembly GCA_039192005.1. Taxonomy (GTDB): domain Bacteria; phylum Bacteroidota; class Bacteroidia; order Cytophagales; family Cyclobacteriaceae; genus Ekhidna. Next base: position 942 of record JBCCXH010000453.1, on the reverse strand, counting down.
CAAACAGTTTTAGGTAGTGCTTGGAGTTGTCTTCAGATGTGATCCAAACAATGTTGGGAGGGGGGAGCGCTTCTTTATCCGAAATACATGAGAAACAGGAAATGAAGATGAATAGAAATAGTGTAGGGGAAATCAATTTTGGATGCATCCTCAATATTATGAATTAAACCACAATTGGACATGAAGATGTGTGTGAAAACGTTTTTGCATTCAGGCTTTGTGTGCCATTCCTCTCCTTAGTTCAAAAACGTGGCAAGTCGTACCATCAAAATCCCTTTCTTCTACAAACTGGAACCCCAATCGCTTATAAAAACGTTGAGCTTTGGTGTTCGTTTTTAATGGGTCAATCAAAATACTGTCCACTTCAGTATGGCTGAAACAACGTTCGATTGCCAGCTTCATCATCTGTGTTCCATACCCTTTCCCCAGGTTACTTTCCTCACCAATCCAAATGTCGATGGCCCGTTTGTTTGGGGCTACACCTCCCCAATAGTGGGTTTCTTCCAGGTAGGGATCGATGATTTGAATGAATCCGATGGGTGCTCCGTTGAGTTCGGCGACCAATTGTTCCCTCCAGGTTGGGTTTCGATTGAGCTCTGCTTCCCATTCCCAATCGTCATCGGGGTCGGAGTCAATGACGTGCTGTTTGGTATCCCAATAAAGAAGTAGGTCCAGGTCATTTATCGTTGCGTCTCTAAGTGTGATCATGGAATCGTACTATTATTTATGTATTTACAATATACGTGTTGGAACGAGGGGTGGATAAGGTGATGATTTATCAGCCTGTGATTTGCTATTTAGAAGATTTGACGCGTTTTTTCGCTGATTTAATGCGCTCTTCTTCTAGAAAGTCGAGCGTCTTTTTGATTTGAAGATCAATGTTTTTCACGTGGACTATGGTGTAGATCAGGCTTAGCTTTTTTCCATAGGTCAGCGTATCGT
>JBCCXH010000452.1:0-4400 GCA_039192005.1 Bacteroidota bacterium | reverse complement strand
ATGGCGTGAGAAACAATAATGCACCCAGCGCCATAGTTTTATCGGGTAAGGTCGGGTATGCAGCATCCAATTTTTATATCGATGCATGTGTATTGTCACAATTCTCAGATCCTGATACGCCCGACATTATGCGCCCAGACATACCTTTCTATGAAACCAGGGTAAATTTCACACAATTTGGGGTCAATGGATATTATCCTTTAACGAGTCAATTCGGTGTTTCGCTTAGTTTCTTCCAATACCTGTCAGCAAGGAATACGTCATTATCTACAGGTTATTCAGGGGGAGTAGTGTATGGCTTTTAAAACCATTGATCTTTTGTAATGTTGGATGGGTATCGACTGGTGATTGATACCCATGCATCATTTTTTATTGACCTATTTACCACTCGACCCCTCTTTTCTGCAACTCGACGATTTGAAAGACTGCCATCATTGAGGATGCTTTCTTTTTGGGATGACTAAACGTATCATATCATGTTCATTTCAGAAAAAGTTTCAATTGATGATTTAATTCAATCATTTGATCAGGAAAAAGTCAATTGGTTGATGATTGCCGAACACTCGAATATTTCCATCACTGAGTTGATAGACCAGTCAAATAAAAGGGGATATACCATCGCTGGGGGTATTTTTCCGATGGTCATTTACGATCAGCAATCGTATGAAAAAGGGATCGTTTTGAAGACCATACAAACGACTCAGGCCCCTATTTTGGTCCCTGACATTGGAAGCGTTTCAAGAGAAGATTTGCCGATCATTGATGAGAAGGATCGTTCATGTATCATATTCCTGGATGGTTTGTCGGATACCATTCCATCTTTTCTGGACCATATTTATGAAAAATATGGAAATACCATTAGCTACGTAGGTGCAGGTGCGGGATCACTGACCCTACAACAAAGCCCCTGCATCTTTACCAATGAAGGGTTGTTTGAAAATGCAGCGGTTTTGCTGATGGCTTCAAACGAAGTCAGTCTTGGCGTAAAGCATGGCTGGGAGAAAATTTCTGGCCCGTACGTGGCAAATAAAACAGACGGCAATCGGATTGTGGAGCTCAACTGGAGGCCCGCTTTTGATGTGTACAAAGAAGTAGTGGAGGCGTCCTGCCAAAAAAAGTTTAAAGAAGATAATTTCTTTGATATAGCAAAAGGGTTTCCGTTTGGGATTTACAGAGAAGGTCAGGAAGACATTGTGCGGGACCCGATCTCAGTAGATGAAAGTGGTGCGCTTATGTGTGTCGGACAGGTGAGCCAGAATACCTCGCTCAACATACTGAAAGGAGATAAAGATAACCTGGTCTCTTGTGCGAAAGAAGCAGCCAATCAGTCCCTTAATGATGGAAAAAGTGATGTTTTTGTTGTAGATTGTATATCACGAATCTTGTATCTGGAAGAGGGATTTAAGGAAGAATTAGATGTAATTAATAGCGTTGTGAGAGAAAAAGATGATCGGATGGAGTTAGAGGGGATCCTTTCATTGGGTGAAATCTCTTCAGGGCAGGACGGATTTTTAGAACTTTATAACAAAACAATTGTGGTTTCATCCTTCCGCTAGCATGAATCAAACCATAGAGCTGTTGTCCTTACTTTACGAATTAAGTTTAACAAACTTAAAACACTTAACCCCACAAGAAACTGCCAAGAACTTTATTCGAAAGTTCCTTTCCAGGAAATCCTTGCATGCGGGTTCGGTTTGGACCATTGAGAATTACGACGAAGATGCGATGATTCTGAAAAAAGTATATGCCATTCCAGATTGTCCGGACGGTCAGTCCATCTCCATGAGTCAATTTAGCCATGCTTTTCACAGTCAGGATATGTTCATTAGTTCAAAAACACTTTTCAAAAGCGAAAAGGAGCAGGCTAAGTATGCCTATTTCAAGTTAGGTGATTTTGGCCTGTTGGAACTTTATCACAATGGAACCTCACCCATTGAGTTTTCCATGGAGTCTTTTCGACCTTTTTTGGACGTGATTGCCCAGTTTGCGGTCAGTCTTGAAAGCGGATTTTCATACCAAAAGCTTCAAAGTGAGATGACACAACGCAAAGAGGCGGAGAAGTCATTGAAGACAAGCGAAGAGAAGTACAAACGTATCATTGATAACATCAGGCTGGGATTAATGGAGGTGGATAATGACGAGGTGATTCAACACGCAAACAAGCCTTTTCTTGATTTGACCGGTTACCGACTTGACGAGATCATTGGGAAAAATGCATCCGATGTATTTCTGGATAAAGAAGCGAGGGAAACCATGAGCGCTCAGAATGAATCGCGACAGAGGGGGGTGTCCAGTTCGTATGAAATTAGTTTGAAGGATAAAAATGGGGAGCAGAAATGGGCCATCATAAGCGGAGCGCCAAATTATGATAAGAAAGGAACACAGATCGGGACCATTGGTATCCATCTGGACATCACAGAAGAAAAAAAACTGAGAGAAGAAAATGAATTTAAGAATACACAGCTAAAAATGCTTTTTGAAAAATCGTTGGATGCGCTGGTTTCGATCAATTCAGACGGGGAAATCTTCGAATGGAGTCCACAGGCTACCGAAATTTTTGAATACACGGAGAAAGAGATCCTCAATAAGAAACTCAGTGAGACCATCATTCCTTACCAACAAAATGGAGCCCATGAAAATGTGATGAAAAGTTACCTGAATACGGGGAACGCACAGGTTTTAAACAGCAGGATTGAAATTACCGGACTGAAGAAGTCGGGCAAAGAGTTTCCGATCGAACTCACCATTTTTCCGCTTCAGTTTAAGAAAGAAAAATACTTTACCGCATTTATTCGAGACATCACAGAGATCAAGCAGTCGAAGGCAAATATGGAAAAGGCGCTGGCACGCCAGAAGGAATTGAATAACCTTAAATCTCAGTTTGTGTCCATGACATCTCATGAGTTACGAACACCATTGACCACTATCAGAAGCAATACTGAGCTGTTAAGTTATCAGTTGGAAAATGATGAGACGCTTACACGTAAGCGACTGGTGAAAAACGTTTCACGTATTGATGACAACGTAGATCGACTCAATCAGTTGATCAATAACATTCTGATGATAGGCAAGCTCGATTCGGACAAAGTGCCTTTTAACCCGGAGCCGTTAAATGTTGATGACTACATCCGGGAACACATCCTGCAAGACTATCAGGTAAGAGGACAAAAAATAACCTGTTTTCAGGAAGGAAGCCAGAGAGACGTTACCCTGGATAAGCGACTATTTGTTCAGATCATCAATAACCTCCTGGAAAATGCATTTAAATATTCTCCTGAAGGGTCACCACCAGAGTTACACACCACCTACCATGAGGACAATCTGGAGTTAAAGATTAAAGATTACGGAATTGGGATCCCGGAAGAGGAACAGGAAAAACTTTTTGATACGTTTTATCGCGCATCCAACGTAGGTAATATTCAAGGTACTGGATTGGGTCTTGCGATCGTACAACAGTTTGTGAAACTTCATGAAGGATCAATAAAAGTTAGCAGTAAAGTTGGTGAGGGGACCATCTTTACATTAAATTTCCCTTATTTATAATTGACGAAAGCAGTTATGAGCTATAAAATATTAATCGTAGAAGATGACCCACAGATAGCAGAGTCGCTTTCTGATATGTTGGAAATACTTAAACATGAGGTGGCAGGCATTGCTGAGTCTTATGATGACGCACTTGCAAAGCTTCAGAAAGAAGATGTAGATCTTGCGTTGCTGGATATCCAGTTAAAAGGAGAGAAGAGCGGCATAGATATCGCTGAAAAAATAAAAAGCGATTTTAAACTCCCATTTATTTTTACGACGGCCTACGCAGATAAGGAGACCATAAAAAAAGCCTCCGAACATAGCCCTTATGGGTACATTGTCAAGCCTTATGGGATGAAAGACATTGATGCGGGAATCGAGGTAGCCATCCACAATCATAAAAGTTTTACGGAGGAGAGCAAAGATGGAGAAGAGCGAGGGGTGTTTAATAGCGAGAGTTTATTTGTCAAAGCAAATTCCCGAATCGTACGTATTGAGATAAAGAACATCCTTTTCGTAGAGGCGAAAGGAGACTACGCGGTTTTTAAAACAAATGAAAAAGGATACATTGTAAATACTACTTTCAAGAATGTTGAAGACAAACTGAATGGTCATCAATTCATTAAGGTACACAGGTCTTACATTGTCAACGTAGAAAAAATAGTAGACATAGAGGAGAATAATTTGCTCATTGAAAATCAAATCATTCCTATTTCAAGAGGACAAAAACCTCACTTAATGAGTAAGTTGAATGCGATTTAATCGTCTTGAGCTTCTAACCTGAGCTAGATTAAAAATCTCGCCTCAGTTTGAATTGATTTTGAGTAGAAATTTTGCCACAGCCTTGAAGGAATATCGGGATATTTCAAAGGGCT
>JBCCXH010000451.1:0-4406 GCA_039192005.1 Bacteroidota bacterium | reverse complement strand
CCATGATCTGCTTCTAACTCGGTGATTCCGCCTCTTCCCAGGTCCGTAAACGTGCCATTAAGTCCATTATTACGGTAGGAAAAGTCGGTAAACAAGGTACCTGCATGACAGGTAGCGCATTTTTCTTCAAAGATGGCCTGCCCTTCCAGTTCCAGGTCGGATGGTGTGACTCCCTCACCCCGGATGTATTGGTCATAGGGCGAATTGGCAGAGACCATCCTGTTGGTAAACTGCGATAAGGCAAAAAGCATAAAAGGCGAGGTAATTTCCTCGATGCCAAATGCCTGGCGAAAGCGTTCCGGGTATTCGCTATGTGCGTTGAGCTTTTCGATGACGTTCGCCAGTTGGTCATCCATCTCCACTGGTGATTCAATGGCATTGATCGGTACAAAGTCAAGATGCGTCACGCCGCCGTCCCAAAAGAACTCGGGAAAGAAGGCCATGTTGGCCAGGGCGGGTGCGTTCCTGATGCCCATTCTGTTAGCAATCCCTATGCTTCTGGGGTGCGCGGGCGTATCGGCAAAGGCCCTTACCTGCTGATGGCAGTTGTTACAGGAGACGGTGTTGTCTCTGGAAAGGATGGGGTCAAAAAACAGCTTTCTGCCCAATTCAAACCCTTCTTTGGTGATTGGGTTGTTTTCAAAGGTGTAGGTAGGATCAGGAAAATTTTCGGGTTTCCTAAACGCATACGGATCTTCTGCGACTGCGTCGTCTTTCGCGCTGCAGGAGATGAACAGGATGCTCCACCCCACGATGAGGCACATCGACTTTCTCATGACAGTGAGAGGTAACAAACGATTGTAGTTAAACATAAGAAAATAGAAAGATCGCGTATTCAGCGTGACGCCGGGTACGCGATTTCCGTCAAATGATTAGTCGTGTTTCTGTGTACTTTGGTGGACGTGATGCACCAGAAAAATATCCGTTAGCTCTTCAGCCAGTGGCTGTCCTGCTACCGGAGAATGTATGGAAAATGTCGTACTGAAATCAACATTGGCCCCATCGAGTACTTTCAAAGGGTCTACTATTACATGAGCTAAAGGTGATAGTTCCGGACTCACATTGACGGACCCCTGTAAGTCAAGTGTGATTGTTTTCACATTGTTGGCAAAAACATCATCTGCCTCCACTTCTTTCCAGCCGCCAACATGAAAACCGAACGTATTTTCCAATGCTTCAAAACCACCGCCAAAGTCAATGTACTCCTGGCCTGAATTCTCCGCGGTGCCTTCCATCTTGAAGAAAATATACCCCGAGTTCCACCTCCAAAACCACAATGCGGCATCGCCTGCTGGATCTAATGATCCGCCCACAGCCCCTTCCGTTATTCCTTCTTCCTTTACGCCGAGTGTAAAAGTGATTCGGTCATATTTACCCGCAGGAACATTTTCAAGCGTGATGGAGCCAGATCCTGAAACTGCTTCCCGAATCAGGTAGTATCCTTTTGCCTCTGAGGCATTGGCAGTCATTTCGTCTTCGTACAACGCTCCATCAGGACCTTCCAGCTTGATTTCGCTGATGTAATACCCCAATTCTGACAGGTTAAATTTTTGGCCGGAAGCTGTTTCATAATCGTAAGCGGTCGTATTTCCCGGCTCTCTTAAAGTGACCTCTGAAGCGCCAATTTTGTTATCAAAAAAGACCTGAAACGTTCCGGTCTCGGTGGGTTGTGTTGCGTTATCATCGCTACACGAAAATGAGAAAATGATCAAAAGGGCTACCGCCCAGCTATTTTTATTGTACATCGTTTTTTTCTGTTCTTGATTTTTTTGAAATAATCAGAAACGGCCCTGACATGCGTCGGGCGTTATCCAAATGAATTGATAAGACCAATGGTGTCTTGTTTGTAAAAACCCATCGGGGAGTTAGTCCATGGAAGTAGCGACATCAAAACCTCAAGAGGTGATTTGATGCCTCGTTCTCTACTATGAAATGGCTACGTACGGAGGTTAAGTTTAGGGTAAAATGACGTGTATAGTTGGTTCTGGATGTTGAGTTAACTCAATAAATCACATAGAACTTTATGTATGAATGAGAAATTACCTAATTGTAGCTATTTAAAGGTTTTTTTACCATGAAATAGCTCGGAAGGCGCATCATATTACACGTTGGTTTTAATTCAACCTAACACTGATCGCAGTGCGAAAATCAAGAACGTGGTGGATGAAAGATGCCCATCAAATGGGGATTGGATCGCTTTTGATCTGTAAAAGCGGGATAGGTTGTAGCTACGAACTTTTCGAAGGTATGAGATAGTGATTCAAGTTGGGTCTTTTGAAAGAAGAATATAATTTCCAAAGGGTTTACCTGCGCTTCTTTCTCTTGTTGCTCCGCTACTTTTCGCAACCGAAGGGATAAAAAGCAGCTTCCTTTACAAACGGTCATCGGCTTATCCCTTTCGATGCAAAGGACGCGAGCGATGTAGTCCTGACGCAACTCGAAGTCTACGTAAACCAACGGCACCAACCAGGTGCTTGCCAAGTTGGCAATCACTAGGACAAAGATTGATATGGTTCGTAACAGCTTCACTTCTTACGACAAAGAAGGCCAAGGTTTGGGAATATATGAAAGGAATTGTGGGTTTTTTGAGAAGAAGTAGGGGGATGGAACTTGCAAGTAAGAGGGTAAGCATTAAGATAACGCGATTGGTCGTTTTTTACTACTGATACCTATCGCATTGAGATCCATTCAACTCATTGGGTTGAACATGCTGAAAAGCGGACTGTGAATAACATGGACTGCGCGAGGAGGAAGGTGTTTAACCTTAACATGTATCGAACTGCTTAGGTAAGCAGCACCTTGTCAAAATAAAAACGGGACCTGACTGATTACTTTTTTCAATAATGATGACTAAAGGGCGGCGGATCCGAAAAGCCTTTAAAAGAGTAGGTAAACATTTTTATTTAGTCAACGTGATGAATTCATTAAAATCTGTTTTTTTAGGAACATTAATTGTCCTGACCATCTTTAGCTCTTGCAACGAAAAAGAAGAGCTAAACGAAGTTGTCCTGGAAGATCAGGCAGCAATCCTTCCTTCTCCTATTTATTCTTGTAGTGTAGGTAGCATTGTCATTGCAGAAGCCGGAGTCTGTACTGATCATATGGTAAGTCTTACAAACGTCGGCAGTGTGGTCAGCATCGCTTGGTATTACTCCATTGACAACCTGCAGGATGTGCATTTTGCAACTACCGCAAGGTCTGATGGTGGAAGTTGGAACTTTACGCCACTTTTTTTACCCAAGGCAGATTTACTCGATATTGATGATGTCGATTACACTTATAGCCTGGAAGTGAAAGCAGTGGCTACAAAAACAGATGGCTCTACCTGTACTGCAGTGAAAACCATTCCTTTAAGTTGTGCGTTCGGCCCGGCAGATGCCATCGGGTAGTTCTGGCTTATAACACTTGCAAAGTGAGGCTACTCCCAAAAAGGTGTAGCCTAGCTTTGTCTTCATCCTTCTGGCTTGAAGTACCATATTTTCTTACCTGTTATGGCCCATCTTTCTTCGGTAGCTGAAAAAACCCAGTAGTGATAACACCACCAACCCAAAGCCTACGCCCACTATTGTTTCCATAGGTGAACGTGACGCAAACTCAATGGGGCGATCATTTCCCAAAACGTAAAGCCCAGCCCAGTAAAATGGAGCCGAAGTGATGTTGTCTGCATCGTTCTTTAGGTATTCACTCTGAGCAAATCGCAATGCTTCGCTTTTCCTCATCCCTTGAGCTAACCCCATGTAGAAATACCTGATCAGGTAAGGAGTGCTGATATCGGGTACCTCCCACCTACTCACCAACATGCTTTCCGTACCTGCGTAAGCAAAAGAATGAGCCAAACTCACCATTCCTTCGCCTGTAACTATTTTTCCCCGGCCGCTGTTACACGCCGTGATGATGGCCAGTTGTGCATGTATCTTTTCGTTGTACAACTCAAAGGCGTGAAGCCTTCCATCGTTTTCATCGTCTTTATCTGAAAATTGCAGGTAGGAGTTTTCCGGATAGGTTTCATTTTGAAAACCATGTATGGCTAAATGCAATACATTAAAGTGCTTCGCTTTCTGTTTAAACCTCGACTCGGTGGCCTGACTTCCAAAATAATATTCTCCGTCAAATAAGGTTGAAATGGAGGATATTTCTTTGCTGGTACCGGGGATGTTTTCCCCTAAATCCCTGAGCAGGCTGTAGTTGCGTGTTGCCGTTGCAGACTCCTCCTCGTTAAAAGAGAAAGCGAGTACCTGACTGCTTTCAGGTCTGGCCTGCTTCGAAACTTCCGCATAGTAATTAAAAACCAGGTGTTTATTGCCTCCGAAATATATGACCTCCCCGTCATGTTCTTTCGCCAAAGCGGCAAAGTTCAGCTTCCAGACTACTCCGTCGGGAATGATTTGTACGTAGGGATAGTTGCT
>JBCCXH010000450.1:0-4407 GCA_039192005.1 Bacteroidota bacterium | reverse complement strand
TGTTTCATCTCGTCCTGGCCAACGATGGACAGAGAGCAGGCAAAAATCAGAAGTTACTCCATGACGCTATTGGGTAGCTTGTTATTTTTGCTGGCATTCACTTTTTCTGCGAACAGGTATCAACGTTACCGGACGAAAAAGAGGTTGGAAAAAGAAACGATTGACAAACGAATGGCGGAACTCAGAGCCCTCAAAGCCCAGATCAACCCACACTTTTTGTTCAATGCACTGAATTCCATTCAGGAATACCTTTTTTCAAATGAGAAGAACGTTGCAGAAGGGTATTTAGTGAAATACGGCAAGCTTATGCGTAAAACCCTGGATCACTCGAACGAACTCACCGTCAGCCTTCAGGAAGAACTGGAAACGTTGCGTTTATATGTGGACCTGGAACAACTGAGGGTGAAACATGGTTTTGATTTCGAAGTAAAAATTGCGGAAGAACTGGATCCTCATTTGGTGCAAATTCCTTCCATGGTGATCCAGCCGTTTATAGAAAATGCGATCTGGCATGGCGTCTCCAAACTGAAATACAAAGGAATCATCTCGCTTTCCTTTGATTTGAATGACGACCTGCTGGTTGTTCGTATTCGGGATAATGGAAAAGGATTTGATGTCAAAACAGTAGCGAACGGCACCATCTCCAAAGGTGTAAATTTGGTGAGGAAACGCCTGGAATTATTAAGGACACCTGTTGGAGATGAAACGGTTTTGGAAATCCGTAGCGCCGTAGGAAAAGGAACCGAAGTAACGTTGAGATTTTCAGGAGAATTGGTATGAAAAAAATCAGTGCATTATTGGTCGATGACGAAGAGAAAGCCTTAAAAACCCTTCGTTTACTTATAGAAAAATATTGCCCGGAGGTCGAGATCGTGGATCAGGTTGAGAACATCGACGATGCCTACCAATCGATCATCAAATACGACCCCAATATGTTGTTTCTGGACATCAACATGCCGCAAGGTTCTGGCCTCGATCTTTTAAAGAGAATACAGGGCATCGACACCGAAGTTATTTTTACTACCGCCCATCAGGAATATGCCATCAAAGCCCTCCGTCTTTCCGCTCTGGATTATTTACTGAAGCCCATTGATCCTGAAGATTTGATTGGTGCGGTCAGCCGATACAAGGAGCGGAGTAGAGAAAAAAGGGACTACACCCTGATCAACGAAATCTTAAACGAGAAAATGCCAAAGCGTATTGCCATTAGCTCACTGGATGGAGTAAAAGTGGTTAACGTCGAAGACATTCAATACCTGTCCGCAGATAAAAACTACACCACCTTTCACTTAAACGACGGAGAGTTAATCGTCTCCAAATCGCTGGGTGAGTTTGAGAAACTACTTCAAGACTATGAGTTTTTTAGGGTTCACCGATCCGTACTTATCAATATGGTTCATTTAGCCGAGTACAAAAAAGGGAAAGAAGCCAGGGTGCGATTGAATAACGGAGTAGAATTGGAAGTGTCCCGAAACCGAAAAGATCAACTTTTGGAGAAACTCAAGCTGATGAAGTGACAGTTCAAAGCCCAAAAGCGACACGTTATCATCTGGTAAGTGTCGTTCGTTCATTCCGTGTGAATTTCCATGGTCACGACTTGAAGTGGGGCTAATTTTGACCTCATACGAGAGCAAGTGATAAGGGGTATTCATTCAAGATCTTTAGATCAGCCAGCATTGGCTTAAAGATTATTTTGCTAATTATTATGCTCTCATCCTTGGTTTTATAGGGTCCGATTGATCAGCTATTTTTCGGCAGTAAGGTTTTAGTTGATTGAGATGGATCACAAACAAGGTGTGTTCGCGGTTAGTGGGATTAGCAAACGGGGGTCAGGTTGAGGGCCTGACCCCATTTCGCTCCGTTCACCACCACAATCCCGCTAATCATTAACCCTTCATGACTCAATATCCATTGAGTCATGTCTGCTGATCATTAAAGACTTACAGCATGGTTCGTCCATGGCGACAGGTAAGTACTTCATTATTCATTTGGCGTCTTTCTCTACTTCTGGCATGGTTTTTTTATTCCGACTACTAAAAGGCACTTTTTTGAAGTTCAAAAATTTTGACCGGATACGATTACAATAATTACTTAAACCGCCTGAAATGAACCGATTCAGAAAATTAGTACTAGGAATAAGCATACTTACCGTTCCATTGCTCTTCAGTTGCGAAGAGGACATGGATTGCGACGACGATTTTAATTGTGATGATGAAGAGGAAACCAGGTGTACGGTCTGTCGTGTGACCTACTGGGATGAAGATGATCGCTTACAGGTAGCATGGGAAAGGGATAATTGTTGGATCTTTACGTTGGGAATGAGGAAGAAATGCAAAGAGAAAGCTGAAAACTATGCCGACGGCAGGTGTAGCTGTGAAACTTACACCAAGGTGTTGTGATCGATCTGGAAAAGGTAGACGTATCTTCAGAAAAACAGCTCCTGAGCCACCCGGTAAGTGTTTGCGTGTGCCTCCAGAATGTGACGAATGTCTTCGGAGTAACCACCTCCCATCGAAGCTACGAGTGGAATTTGATGTTTTTTCGCCTCGGATAAAACCAACGCGTCACGCTCCTTACACCCAGCTATGGTTAGTCCCAATCTTCCCAATTTATCGGTGGCCAAAACATCCACACCCGATTGGAAAAAAATGAACTCGGGTTTTACCTCGTCGATCAGCTTTTTAAGGTAATAATCGAGTTGCTTTAAGTACAGGCCATCGTTGGTACCATCTTCTAACGCAACATCCAGATCCGAACGCTCTTTATGCATGGGATAGTTTTTTTCGCCGTGCATGCTGAAAGTAAAAACGCGGCTTTCTCGCTTAAAGATCTGTGCGGTCCCATTTCCCTGATGCACATCCAGGTCTACGATGAGTACTTGTTTTACCAACCGTTGATCCAGTAAGTACTGACTGGCAATGGCCATGTCGTTTAATAAACAAAACCCTTCCGCCCGGTCGGTAAATGCATGGTGTGTCCCTCCTGCGATGTTCATGGCCACTCCGTATTGCAGGGCAAATTCTGCCGCCTGAATGGTGCCACCATTGATCGTCATTTCCCGTTCTACCAACAGTTTGGACATAGGAAAACCACTTTTCCGTTCTTCTTGTCTCGAAAAATCCAGGTGTAACAATTTCTCCCAGTAAGCTTCATCATGTACGGCCAAAACCTCCGCTACCGTCAGTTTTCTTGGTTCAAAGAAATTTGTTGCGGTTACTGTCCCTTCGTGCATGAGCTGCTTGGGAAGTAATTCGTATTTCTCCATGGGAAAACGATGCTTAGGAGGCAGCGGGTGATTATAAATGGGAGCCCAGGCTATTTTTAACACGTTACCATAACTCGTTTACTTATGTTATGTTTTTGTAAACAAGCTGAAAATACCTCATAATTGCCTAATTTGATAGACACTAAACCAACGAGATTATGCCTAAAATGCAAATTGAACGATCAATTGTCATCGACGCACCGGTTGACAAAGTTTATAACATATTGAATGATTTTAATCAATGGATCGTATGGTCACCCTGGCTGATTATGAGTCCAAAGGCAAAAGTAACGGTATCTGAAGATGCCAAGTCCTATGAATGGGACGGTGAGCGTGTGGGCTCGGGGAGCATGAAGATTTTATCAGAAGACGTAAATAAGTCGATCGATTATGATCTGGTTTTTTTAAAACCATGGAAGTCGCAAGCCAATGTGAGATTTATTCTGGAGCATGAAGAAGATACGACGAAAGTGACCTGGACAATGGATAGTGGGTTGCCGTTTTTTATGTTTTTTATGAAGAAGATGATGGAAGCTTTCGTGGGAGCGGACTACGAAAGGGGGCTGGACATGCTTAAAGCTTATGCAGAAAATGATGAGGTCTCGTCTAAGCTTGATTGGAAAGGCACTTCTTCATTTAATGGGTGTAAATATGTTGGAATACACACCCAATGCTCGCTGGACGATGTCGGGGAGCGCATGAAAAATGACTTTGGTAAAATTTGGGAATTTGCCGGAAAGGATGAAGAAAACCTGGATGGAGATGCATTAACCATTTATCATAAGTGGGACCTGGTGAAAAACAAGATTTCGTATACTTCCGCAGTTCCTGTAAAAGAAGTTCCTACAGATATTCCTTCTGGGTTTACCAAAGGAGAAATACCTGCTACTGAGGTATATACGTTAGAACATACGGGTAGGTACCAGCATTTAGGAAATGCATGGAGTACGCTTTACGCCATGAACAGAGCAAAAGAATTCAAAACAAAAAAAGGCATTCATCCTTTCGAAAGGTATTTGAATAACCCTGAAGATACTCCTGAAAAAGAGTTGATTACTCAGGTGCATTTTGCAGTAAAGTAATCGGGTACCAGACCCCTAAAGCCACTAGCTTAGAGCTTTGACCTGAAAAATTCAGGTGTT
>JBCCXH010000449.1:0-4409 GCA_039192005.1 Bacteroidota bacterium | reverse complement strand
GATATTGGCAACAAAGACTAACAGATCCCTTTTTTGAAGAACAGGCTGAGGATATAATCCCGGTCTGTTCTCCATTCATCTTTAAACAATAGACAAATGAAAAATATTCTAAAAACCATTGGCCTGAGCTTTGCAGCAATCATCGCTTTCCTTCTTTTATGGACAGTTGGCTCCAGAGCACTTTACAACAAAGCCGTAGAAACAACCATTGAAAAAATTCGGACAACCCAGTCTGAAGAGGCCGCAATAGAAACAAAAAAACGAATAGCATCAGGAGATCCAAGTAGCCAACCAAACAGTCTGCCATCGCCGCTCTTTGTTTGGGAAACTGCTCAACTTTTGGCGAAAGATGCTGCCGAGGTAATGCGGGATAAAAGAGCATTCAAGAAAAAAATGGCAGAAACCAATGAAAAACTGAAAGCTCAGGGGAAAAAACCGATTATTTATACCGGAAGACCTTCGTTTCTTGACCAGATCATCACAAGTCTGGAAAACATCCTGTGGGGTGTAGTGCTGGCAATGTGTGTTTCCATCCCCATTGGGATACTTACCGGCCTTAGCAAAAACTTTAAAATAGCTACGAACTGGTTCGTTCAGGTATTCAAGCCAATTTCCCCTGTGGTCTGGTTCCTGTTGGTACAGATGATTGTAAACACTATCATGACCGACCCGGAAGGAAACAATGCTTTCGTCATCACCTTTATCAGCGTGGGCCTCTGCGCCATGTGGGCAACCCTGGTTAATACTGCCGTAGGCGTATCTTCTGTAGATGAAAACTACCTCAATGTGGCTAAGGTACTTCGACTAGGTGTGGGGAAGAAAATTGTAAGAGTGGTCCTACCTGCAGCTGTGCCTTTAATTTTTACTGGCTTAAGGATTACCGTATCCGTATCCTGGATGGTGCTCATTGCCGTAGAGTGGTTGAGCCAAAGCCCCGGTCTTGGTGGATTTGTCCGTGAAGAATTTCAAAATGGCTCAAGTAGTTCCAATGCAAAAATCATGGTAGCCATGTTTGTCATTGGAATCATTGGGTTTTTACTAGACAAACTAATGGCCACTATACAAGGCATGGTAAGCTTTGAAAACAGGCAGAAAGCCTCTCCTATTATGATTGTGAGAAATCTATTTGTCAAAAAACAAGCAGCATAAAAGATGGCATTCCTGGAATTAAAAAACGTAAGTAAGAGCTATGGAGTAGGTGCTGAAAAAGCACAAATACTTCAGGATATCAATCTCTCAGTAGCAGAAGGAGAGTTCATTTGCATCATCGGTTTCTCAGGCATGGGTAAAACCACCCTAATCAATTTAATTGAAGGACTCATTTTTCCTGACTCCGGCGAAGTTCTGCTCGACGGAAAAAAAATCACCGGGCCCGGACCTGATAGAAGCATCGTATTTCAAAACTATTCTTTACTTCCATGGCTCAATGTTAAAGGAAACGTTGGTATGGCAGTACGAGAAGTATTCCCAAAGTGGAACAGGCAAAAAGTAGATGCCCATACCAAAGATTATGTTGGAAAGGTGAATCTTACACCCGCGCTGGAAAAAAAACCCGCTGAATTGTCCGGTGGAATGCGGCAAAGGGTATCCGTAGCAAGGGCGCTTTCATTAGCTCCTAAATTGATGTTGCTGGATGAGCCGTTGAGTGCGCTGGATGCGTTGACTCGCAGTAATCTGCAAGATGAAATAACCAGAATTTGGTTGGAAGATAAAAAAACCGTCGTGATGATCACAAACAGCGTAGACGAGGGACTTATATTGGCTGATCGTATCATCCCATTGACCCTAGGTCCCGGAGCCACATTGGGACCCGAATTCAAAGTGAACATTCCAAGGCCAAGGGACAAGCAGACATTGGATCAGAATGAAGAATATAAACGATTGAGAACGGAGATTACCAAATACATGATTGCTATGAATCAGGAAATGAAACAAAAATCCAATGCGGACAAATACAAATTGCCCAACCTGAAACCTAAGTCACTGAAACCTTTAAAAGTTGCGTAATCCCTTGAAAGAAATAAAAATGATACAAGAACTAGTAAGAGAAAACAGCATTGAGGCTTCAAATGACCGACAACTAAAAGTCATGAATGGTGAAAGTGCGGAAAAACCGGTCATGTTAGAAATTGCTAACCTTTCAAAGATCTATCCCACGCCAAAAGGACCTTATGTGGTATTGGAAGGGCTCAACCTAAAGATCAGGCAAAGTGAATTTATTTGCATTATCGGACATTCGGGCTGTGGAAAATCTACGCTATTGAGTATGATAGCGGGATTAAATAAGATTTCTGATGGGACTATTATGCTTAATGGGGCAAAAATTGTGGGACCGGGACCGGACAGAGGAGTGGTATTCCAGGCGCCTAGTTTGTTTCCCTGGATGACCACACTGGAGAATGTCTTGTTAGGTGTACGGCAAGTCTTCCCGCATGGTACAAAACGAGAACAAAACGATATCGCAAAATATTATCTGGCCCAGGTAGGGCTTGAAGGTGCTTTCAATAAAAAAGCTTCAGACTTATCACAAGGTATGCAACAGCGTGTAGGAATTGCCCGGGCATTCGCTTTGAAGCCTAATATCCTTTTGTTGGATGAGCCATTCGGAATGTTGGATTCGCTTACAAAAAACGAATTGCAACAAGTGCTCATTGATGTGGTGGAGCAAGAACAGATCACAGCCATCATGGTCACCCATGATGTGGATGAAGCCATCTTTCTTGCAGATAGAGTAGTGATGATGACCAGCGGACCTTATGCAAAAATTGGCAAAGAACAACACATCAAATTCCAAAGGCCTAGAATTAAAGTAGAAGTCATGGAAGACCCCAATTATTATATTGAAAGAGACGTATTGATTGATTTTCTCAATCACTAGTCCGTACATGGAGAAGAGTTCATTTGTCTAGGTTACCGGTTAGCCTTCCGTCACCGGTGGGCTTCCGGTCTCCTTTTATAATCTATATTTAAATCATTTCACAGATGAAAAAGTTATAACTTGAATGTTAAGTGTTCTACTAACCTGTTTTATCAATAATTGTTAATTAGACTCCAAATAAAAAACACATGTGCAAACCAAGTCGGGAGTCATTTAAAACTACTTGCTCCTATTGCGGAGTGGGCTGTGGTATTATAGCCTCTAGGGATAGAAAAGGTAGACTATTAGTCGAGGGAGATAAAGACCATCCTGTAAATAAAGGCATGCTTTGCTCGAAAGGTATGAACCTCCACTACACTGTGATGGATCAATCAGATCGGTTACTCTCACCTCAAATGCGCTGGAGCAAAAACCATCCACTTCAAGAGGTGGATTGGGATACGGCGTTAGATAGAGCCGCTTCCGTATTCAAGACAATTATAAAAAACAAAGGTCCCGATAGTGTTGGGCTGTATGTTTCTGGCCAGTGTTTAACGGAAGAATATTATATCGCCAACAAACTAGTAAAAGGTTTCTTCGGAACCAACAATATCGATACCAACAGCAGACTCTGCATGAGTTCTGCAGTGGTTGGGTACAAAGAAACGTTAGGGGATGACGCAGTGCCTATTTCGTATGAAGACATTGAGCTTTCGGATTGTATTTTTATTGCCGGCGCAAATCCGGCCTGGTGTCATCCTATCTTATTTCGAAGAATTGAAAAGCATAAAGCTGAAAATCCGGATCTTAAAATCATTGTTGTTGACCCCAGAGTAACGGATAGTGTCACACTTGCTGATTTACATATTCAGGTTCATCCGGGAACAGATGAAGCCCTCTTTCACGGAATTGCGAGATACCTCATCGATAAAAATTATCTATCTGAATCATTTATTAATGAACATACCAATGGTTTTAATTCATTTGCCAAGCTTGTTCGGGCTAAAACTTTAAAAGAATACGCAGCTATTTGTAAAATACCGGTTGATAACATCGAAAAAGCAGCCAGGTGGATAGGTTTTTCAAAAGGATTTTTAAGCATGTGGGCCATGGGGCTTAACCAAAGCACCGCCGGAGTGAACCAAAACCTTGCACTCATCAATCTCCATCTTATTACCGGGAAAATTGGAAGACCAGGAAATGGACCCTTCTCTCTCACCGGACAACCTAACGCGATGGGAGGTAGGGAAGTAGGAGGTCTGGCTAATTTATTGGCAGTCCACAAAAACCTCAATAATCCTAAACACCGAAAAGAAGTAGCCGACTTTTGGGGAGTAGAGAAGATCAGTGAAAAACCAGGGATGACGGCAACGGAAATGTTTGAAAACCTGAAAATTGGTAAAATGAAAGCTATTTGGATCATTTGCACCAATCCTTCGGTGAGCATGCCTAATGCGCGATGGGTAGACGAAGGGCTGAAAGCGGCAAAATTCGTGATTGTTCAGGATATCTCTTCCAGGAGTGATACGATTAACTATGCAGACCTGGTGCT
>JBCCXH010000448.1:0-4412 GCA_039192005.1 Bacteroidota bacterium | reverse complement strand
TTCCGGGTTACTCTAAGGGCAATCCTGAGTAACCCGAAATTCTATTGTAAGCCGACCTCAAACAAGTTGGTAGAAAAAAATTACTGATAGCCGAGAAAGATTTTTCGAGCCTCTGCGAAAGGACTAAAAACACCCTTTAATTCCCTAAAGGGGCAGTTCTTAGTTGCTCCCTTCAGGGTGGGGACGGTCCGCCGCGCGGTAGTTTTCAGACTTGAAGAAAAATCTTTCCAGAACACGATAAAAGCATTTTTTTAAATTTTGAAAGTTTTAACCGGGTATCAATAGAAAAAAACGACAATTCTCTTTTCTCTAAATCGTCAATTCTCCAATCCCCAATTCGGGTTAATCCAAAATCGAATCAATCTAAAATCCCTCAATCAAATCAATCGTCCAATCTCCTAAAGCGCCGCAATGCTATCCTCTAGCGTCTTGATCTTTGCCTCCGCATCTGCGAGCTTTTTACGTTCCGTTGCTACTACGTTTTCTGGTGCATTATTGACGAAACGTTCATTGGCCAGCTTCTTACTCACCGATTTCATAAACCCGATCGTGTAGTTCAGCTCTTCCTGAAGTTTTTTCTTTTCCGCTTCCGTATCAATCTTTTCAGAAGCAGGAATATGAAATTCGTCAGAACCAATGACGAAACTAAATGCATTCGCCGGTTTCTCCTGCGAGTTGTGAACCTCAGATAAATTGGCGAGTTTTTTCAACGACCCCTCTACCTCTTTCACGAAAGGAGCTTGTGTATGAAGTTCAAACACCTCCTTAGGAGAAATCCCTTTGGAGCTCCTTACATTCCGAATGGCAGATGTCGTTTCAAACAACAGGTCTGCTTGTTTTAGGCACTCTTTATCGTAGCTTCCAGCCGTAGGCCATTCGGAGACAATCAGTGCCTCCTTTTCTTCCCGGTTTTTAAATTGATGCCACAGCTCTTCCGTGATAAAAGGCATGAATGGATGGAGCAGTTTCAGTACGCCTTCAAAAAGGCGCACAGAGGCCTCGTAAGTGGTCTGATCAATAGGGTCTCCATAAGGAGGCTTTACCCACTCCAGGTACCAGCTACAGAAGTCTGTCCATACCAGTTTATAAACGGTCATGAGCGCATCCGACATTCGGAACTTAGAAAAATGGTCCTCTATCTCGGTCAGCGCCTGATTGTACTTGCCTTCAAACCACTCAATGGCCTGCTTGTTAATAGCCGGTTGCTCTACTTCTACTGTTTTCCATCCTTTCACCAGTCGGAATGCGTTCCAGATTTTATTAGAGAAGTTTCTTCCCTGTTCGCACAGCTTTTCATCAAAAAGCAGGTCATTTCCAGCCGGTGAGCTAAACAACATGCCCGTTCTGACACCATCCGCACCGTACTGCCTGATCAGGTCTAGAGGATCAGGAGAATTACCAAGTGATTTGGACATCTTTCTCCGTTGCTTGTCCCTTACGATACCCGTTAGGTAGACGTTTTCAAACGGTTTTTCGTCGAGGTACTCATAGCCGGCGATCACCATTCTTGCTACCCAAAAGAACAAAATCTCAGGGGCAGTTACCAGAGTCTGGGTAGGGTAGAAGAAGTCCAGTTCCGGATTTTTACTTTTGTCTATCTTACCGGTTGCCTTATCAAAGCAGGCATCATTAAACCCGTCAAACGTGGCAATGGGCCATAGATTGGACGAAGCCCAGGTATCCAGTACATCATCGTCTTGCTTTAGGTCCTGTTCATTCAGGTTTGAGTTTCCCGTTTTTTCTTTGGCCAGTTTTACCGCCTCTGTGAGGTCCGAGGCGACAACAAAATCCTCTTCTCCGTCTCCATAATAGTAGGCAGGTATCCGCTGTCCCCACCAGAGCTGGCGAGAGATGCACCAGTCACGGACGTTTTCCATCCAGTGATTGTACGTGTTTTTAAATTTGGAAGGGAAAAGCTGAATGTCATCTTCCATTACCGCCTGGTGGGCCTTTTTGGAAATGTCCTTCATCCGAATGAACCACTGAAGGGACAGCTTGGGTTCTACTACCGAATTCGTCCGCTCAGACCGTCCGATTTTAGTGACAAAGTTTTCCTCTTTGACCAACAGATCGGCTTCCTTCAGGTCTTTCACGATTTGTTTCTTTACCGCAAACCGATCCTTCCCGACAAACTTCTCCATCTCACATTTTTCATTCAATGTGCCATCCAGGTTGATGGTGTCGATGACCTTCAGGTTGTGCCTCAATCCGATTTCATAATCGTTGGGGTCATGTGCAGGCGTCACTTTCAAACATCCCGTACTAAAATCCAGCTCTACGTACTCGTCACCAATGATGGGGATCTCCCTACCAATAAAAGGTACCAGCGCCGTTTGGCCTATTAGGTGACTAAATCGCTCGTCTTTCGGGTTGACAGCTACGGCCGAATCCCCCATGATGGTTTCCGGGCGCTGTGTAGCGATGACCAACGTCTCCTCCGAACCTTTGATCTGATACCGAACATGGTACAAGATAGCTTGTTCGCCCTCATCGTTGTAAATCACCTCTTCATTGGAGATCGTTGTCTGAGCTTCCGTATCCCAGTTGACCATGCGTAACCCACGGTAGATGTACCCTTTGTTGTAAAGGTCTATGAACTGTTTAATGACCGCATCGTGATAGTTGGGGTCCATCGTAAAACCGGTACGATCCCAATCACATGAGGCTCCCAGTTTTTTCAGTTGCTCCAGGATGATGCCTCCATACTTTTCTTTCCACTCCCAGGCATGTTTCATGAATTCATCCCGGCTAAGGTCACTTTTTCTGATGCCTTTTTCACGAAGCATTTTCACCACCTTCGCCTCTGTCGCAATCGAGGCATGGTCCGTACCGGGGACCCAACAGGCTTCTTTGCCTTCCATACGCGCTTTTCTGATCAGTACATCCTGAATGGTGTTGTTGAGCATGTGTCCCATGTGCAGGACACCGGTGACATTCGGTGGAGGGATGACAATCGTGTAGGATTCTTTACCAGCCTTTGGTGTCGCATGGAAAAACTGGTGGTCTAACCAATACTGATACCATTTATCCTCTACACTGATTGGGTCGTATTGGCTGCTAATGCCTCCTTCCTGAGAAGAGTTGTCAGGGGTTGCCCCTTTTGAAATGTCGCTCATCAATTCTTGTCTTGTGCTTTTCAAATAAGAGCGTAAAGTTATTGACATCCTGATGATGAAGAAGGGATTCCGTAAGTAAACCTTTATTCCTGAATTTTTCAGGTAAAATCAACTGCAGTTCACGTTGCATATTTGCACTTAAATCCCAGATTGATGAAAATTAACCCCAAAGAAATCCCGGTTCCACAACTACATGGTTTCCTGTTAGGAGCCGTAGCACCACGTCCCATTGCCTTTGCCAGTACAGTAGACAAAAACGGAGCAGTAAACCTAAGCCCTTTTAGTTTCTTCAATGTTTTTAGTGCGAACCCTCCGATTCTCATCTTTTCTCCGGCCAGAAGGGGGAGGGACAATACCGAAAAACATACGTGGCAAAACGTGGTGGAACACCCTGAGGTAGTCATTAGTGTCGTTTCCGACCCGATCGTCGAGCAGATGTCGCTGGCCAGTACGGAGTATGCCAAAGGAGTGAATGAGTTTGTGAAGTCGGGCCTGACGCCAATCGATTCGGATCATGTTAAACCTCCGAGAGTAAAAGAGTCTCCGGTATCCTTTGAGTGTAAAGTGATAGAAGTGAAGCCTTTGGGAAACGAGGGAGGGGCCGGCAATCTGGTGATTGCTGAGGTGTTGTTGATTCATGTAGCTGATGAAGTCTTAACCGATGGAAAGATCGATCCTCAGAAAATTCAGCTCGTAGGGAGGATGGGCGGAAACTGGTACTCAAGGGCCTATGGAAATGAAATTTTTGAAGTAGCCAAGCCTTTAGCGAAGAAAGGAATAGGAGTAGATCAAATTCCTGCTGAAATACGCAACAGCGAGGTGTTGACTGGAAACGATCTGGGGAAGCTGGGAAATGTGGAGCAGTTACCCACCGAGGAGGAAGTGAAAGCGTATTCAAAAGAACCGGAAGTAAAAGCGATCTTAGATCGTTCTTCCAATGCGCAAACAGCCCTTCACCAACTAGCAAGGGAACATTTGGCAAAAGGCGACGTGTCAGGGGCCTGGAAAGTGTTGCTGCAGGGTTCTTGAGAATTTTCGACCTATTTAGATCGTGTCCTACCGGAACATTTATTTTTTTTAAAAATGCCCTTGAGCAGCATTGAGCGATTGGTATAGTTAGGAAAAAACAGAATATTGATAGAAAAACTAATCCAAAAAAAAGCAATGAGTTCAAAATGCGGAACACACCAGTATGATGCCATCAATCGGGTGAAAATAGATCAAATTTTAAAGGCGCTTGAAGAGAATGGGGCTACCATTACAGGAGATAACCCCTGGGAAGTAGACGTCCATGCC
>JBCCXH010000447.1:0-4416 GCA_039192005.1 Bacteroidota bacterium | reverse complement strand
TTGAAAAGAAAACGGTAGGTAGACCGAACGTAATATTGAATCAACTCGATGTGGTCCAATTCATAATTACTAATCAAAAGCATGATGCGGGCAAAACCATGAATGTCCTCCCTTAGGTCCACTTCTTTAGAATCAATGACCTGGTTCAACCAAAAGATGCTCTTCTTAAAATTTCCATTTCCAAAATACAGGCAGGCCGTTTTATAGAACAGGATCACACGAGAGTGCGCGTCCAGCTGGTGAATGAAGCCTTGAAGCCCTGAAGAAAGTCGTTCGATCAGCTCTACACCTCTATCGAAATCTCCACTTAGAAAAAGGCTGTTGAATTCGTGAACGAACGTATATTTCAGCAATTTAAGTCGGATGTTATCGTCATACACCGATTTAGGTAGCTTGTTCAACGCCCTTAGCTCTCGCTTCGTATCCTGAAAATCATCGTACATAAAAAGCTTGTACTGCGCGATCAAAAAATAATTTAACCCGGTGATGTACAATTCCAGTTGCGCCCTGGCCAACGCCTTATTTTCACGAAAAAGCTTCACCCATTTTTTTGCATAATCATGTCCGGATTGAAAATCCTGAATGAAAAAATTGTACCCGATGTGAAGGTGGTAAAAATAAATACGCTCGGTAATGGTCATCGCCTCTTCATTCACCAGAGGCAGGTTCGTATGAAAAATCTCTTTGATCTTTCGAAACTCCTTCTCATTTCTGATGTACCCATTTTGTTGGTAGAGCGACTGCAATTGTGATTGAAGATTGGAAAACCGGTTGATGTTGTTGATTTGGTGGTTTACCGTTTGGACGTTTTCAATGATCTCATCTACGTGGCCTTTGTTTTCCCACCCGACCGTATGCGTCACCACTTTTTTCTTCCACTTCAAAACCTCAAGCTGCAGTTCCAGGTTATCCGTTTCAGAAGCCAGCGAAAACGCTTTATTCAATCGCTGTTCGCTTTGTTGGTACAGGCTTTTATTGAACAACACCTGTGCCTCATCGATCCACTCACGTATTTGAATCCCGGGTATGGTACTCAGGGAAAAGTCACGCAAGGATTTAAGGATCTTTGTATATAGATGCGCTTTCAGGTTGGAAAACTGCGAAGGCTTAAACAAAGGCTCAGATGCCAATACCTTGTCTTCATCAAAATCCTTTTGTTCATCCAGTAGCTCAAACAACCTCAAGTATTTTTTATCATCGGAACTGGCTACCGACAATTTAAAATACCGCTTCTCGCTTCGGGTAAGGGATTTAATTAACATCCAAAGGGTAGCAGATCTCTTGTTAGCCATTGTAATGAAAAGAGTTAAAAACCATAATTATAAGCTTAAAATAAGGTTTTATACTTACTTAGGTTTCGTAATTTAAAATTATTATGGCATTTGATCCAGGCTCCTGCAATCATAGATTTGAAACGATGGAAAACAGAATTCAAATATTTGACACCACCTTAAGAGATGGAGAACAAGTACCCGGTTGCAGGTTGGACACGGAAAACAAACTTCTGATTGCGGAACACCTCGAATCTCTGGGTGTTGACGTTATTGAAGCAGGGTTTCCCATTTCAAGCCCGGGCGACTTTCAAAGCGTTACTGAGATCAGTAAACTAATCAAACGTGCAACCATTTGTGCACTTTCCAGGGCCATCGAAAAAGACATCGAAACGGCGGGTGAAGCGATTAAGCACGCCGCCAAAGGCAGAATACATACGGGCATAGGCACTTCAGATCAACATGTATTCACCAAAATCAAAACCACACGAGAAAACATTCTTCAAATCAGCAAAGACGCAGTACGATGCGCGAAAAAATTTGTGGAAGACGTCGAGTTTTATGCGGAAGATGCAGGCCGAACGGAAAATAGCTTTTTAGCGCAGGTAATCGAAGTGGCCATTGACGCTGGGGCTACAGTGGTCAACATTCCGGATACGACGGGTTACTGCCTTCCTGAAGAGTACGGAGCCAAGATCAAGTATCTTAAAGAAAATGTTAAAAACATTGATAAGGCCATTATTTCTACGCACTGTCACAATGATTTGGGGCTGGCTACCGCCAACTCCATTGCAGGGATACAAAATGGCGCACGACAAATAGAGTGTACCATTAATGGAATTGGAGAACGGGCCGGAAACACCTCATTGGAAGAAGTCGTCATGATCATCAAAAAGCACAACTGGATGAGTTTTGACACCGGCATTGAGTCCACCAACCTTCACATGATCAGCGACCTGGTTTCTCATACGATGAACATGCCCGTTCAGCCCAATAAAGCCATTGTTGGAAGCAATGCATTTGCGCATTCGTCAGGCATTCATCAGGATGGAGTCATCAAGAACAGGGACAATTACGAAATTATTGACCCGAAAGAAGTGGGCGTAGATCAATCGATGATTGTACTCACCGCCAGAAGTGGACGCGCCGCGTTGAGCTACCGATTGAACAAGATCGGCATCTCTCTTTCCAAAGAAGAATTGAATGAAGCCTACGCAAGGTTCCTAACGCTGGCAGACCAGAAGAATGTAGTGGAAGATGAAGACTTAAAAGAATTAGTTGCGGTTTATTCATAAAATCTCAATTGAAGATTTGCATGTTAACCCCTTTTTACCATACTTTTGTCTTACAAAACAAATCAAATGAAAACCATTATTGTCATTCCCGTGCTGATTACTCCTGAGGTCATTCTGACCTACGGAATAAAGGAATGACTATGAAATAAATAACAATTTTGAAAGCGTCATTCCTAACCGAATGACGCTTTTTTTTTACCAAAAAAATGAAACAAGTGGCTAAAACTTTATTTGACAAAATCTGGGATGCGCATGTAGTGAGCAAGATTGAGGGCGGTCCCAGTGCCTTATACATAGACTGTCATTTAGTCCATGAGGTGACGAGTCCACAAGCTTTTGCAGGAATAGAAAAAAGAGGTGTTCCGGTCTTTAGACCTCATAAGACCTTTGCTACACCGGATCATAACGTACCAACGATGGATCAACACCTACCCATCAAAGATGCCCTGTCCAAATACCAGGTAGATAAGTTGACGGAAAACTGTGAAAAGCACGGCATTGAATTGTATGGCTTAAATCACCCGTATCAGGGAATCGTTCATGTGATTGGCCCACAACTTGGCATCACACAACCTGGGATGACGATCGTGTGCGGCGACAGTCACACCTCTACCCACGGCGCATTCGGCTCCATTGCTTTTGGGATCGGAACCAGCGAAGTGGAGATGGTGATGGCTTCTCAATGCATCATGCAACCTAAGCCTAAGAAAATGAGAATCACCATCGATGGCACCTTATCAAAATACGTGACCGCAAAAGACCTGATCCTTTACATCATCGCACAGCTTTCTGCAGGTGGTGCCACCGGCTATTTCATTGAGTATGCGGGCTCAGCGATCGAAAACCTATCCATGGAAGGAAGAATGACCGTCTGCAACATGAGTATAGAAATGGGTGCACGAGGAGGATTGATTGCGCCGGACCAAATCACATTTGACTACGTTGAAGGAAGGGAAAAAGCACCACAGGGCGAGGCTTTTGATGAAGCCGTCAAACGTTGGAAAAAGCTAAAAACAGATGAAGGAGCGATTTTCGATAAGGAATACACCTTTGATGCTGCTGACATCGAACCCATGATAACCTATGGAACCAATCCTGGAATGGGAACCAAAGTACGTGCCAGCATCCCTAACCTGAATTCGATTGATTCCTCGGAACAAGATTCGTTTAAAAAATCACTCGATTACATGGGCTTTTCAGATGGCGACGAGCTGATGGGAAAAGAAATCGATTACGTCTTTGTAGGAAGTTGTACCAACGGCAGAATCGAGGACTTACGTGAAGTGGCCAACTTCGTAAAAGGAAAGAAAAAGGCGGAAAACATCACTGCCTGGATCGTACCAGGTTCCAAGCAGGTAGAGTCACAAGCGATAGAAGAAGGAATCGTAGAAACGCTGGAAGCAGCAGGATTTAAACTTCGGCAGCCAGGATGTTCTGCCTGTCTGGCAATGAATGAAGACAAAGTGCCGGCAGGGAAATATGCCGTTTCCACTTCCAACAGAAACTTTGAAGGAAGACAAGGCCCCGGAGCCCGTACCCTTCTGGCAAGCCCACTAACGGCAGCAGCGGTTGCGGTCAGTGGAAAAATTGTAGACCCAAGAGAAACGATTTAAACATGGCACTAGAAAAATTCACAGAAATACACTCTTCGGCAGTCCCCGTTCCAATAGAAAACGTGGACACCGATCAGATCATTCCGGCAAGGTTTTTAAAAGCGACGACACGTGAGGGCTTTGGAGAAAACTTATTTAGAGACTGGCGTTTTGATAGTGATTCAAATCCCATTGAGTCATTTCCTCTCAATGACTCCCGATACTCAGGCAAGATATTGGTTGCCGGGAAAAACTTTG
>JBCCXH010000446.1:0-4424 GCA_039192005.1 Bacteroidota bacterium | reverse complement strand
GAATGATGTAAAACGTTTCAAGCTTAAGTAAATTAAATTATTCCATTAAAAAATATAACTAAAAAAGGAATAAAACAAGTAAATCACGTTAATAAATCATCAATTCTCTCCTTCTAATACCACTCCTAAATCATTGATTTTCAGTTAGTTGAAAAAAATTAAAATCCTCAAAGTTAACTTTTAATTAATATTTAACGGAACAATAAAAAATCTTATTCATTCTCCTGAATAATTGAGTTGATTTGTATTACACATTAAAACCATAGTTATATGAACTTAACGAGTAAGCCCTTTTCAAAGGGACGATTGATTCTATTTATTCTTCCGGCACTACTTGCTTTTAGAGAAGCTGGCGCGCAGGAGATTTTACAGCTACTGGAAAAAGACCAGGTAAAGGTCAGGAAACTGGAACGTAAAGGAGACCGGTACTTCAAAGACCGGGAAAAAGGGAAAGGAAGTGGGTACAAACTTTACATGAGGCAATTGTACTGGGCTAAGAGAAATGCCGATGAGAAAGGACGTGTCATTAGTGATGAGCAGGTACTGGATGAATGTGAAAACTTTCAAAAGAACTGGAATCAAAGCGCAAGAAGTACTGCTGCCCGCACCATTCAAAGAAGTAGCGGATGGCAGGAACTAGGCCCTTTCAAATGGAGTCGTACCACCAGTTGGAATCCTGGGTTGGGACGCATCGTATCCATTGCCGTAGAGCCGAATCAACAACGAATCATTTATGCAGGCTCTCCGGGTGGAGGTATCTGGAAATCTACAAATGCGGGCCAAAGCTGGATCCCGGTTGGGGATGACCTCATCAATATGACCATTTGGTCTATCGCAATCGACCCAAATAATAGCAACGTCGTCTATATGGGGAATTCAGCAGGACAAATCATGAAGTCTACCAATGCAGGCAGCAGTTGGTCAGAAATTGCCAGGTTGAGCGGGACACCAAGAAGGATCCTGATCCACCCAAATGGAAGTACCATCTTTGTAGGGACGACAAGGTACCTCTACCGGTCTACAAATAGCGGAAATAGCTTTTCCAGGGTATTGAGTAGCAAAGCGGAAGATGTTGAATTCCGGCCTGGAAACACCAATGTCGTTTACGCATGTGGGGATAATTTCTATCGTTCTACCAATGGAGGTGTCTCGTTCAGCAGGATCACAAGTGGTATTACCAGATCTGAGCGGATGAAAATGGCCGTTACTCCTGCTAACCCTAATGTTGTATACCTTGTCCAGAAATCAGGAAGCAGCTTCGGGAGACTCTACAGGTCTACCAACGGAGGAGCCAGCTTTACCGTCCGAGCAGATAATGGCTCAACCAATCAGGTCTATTTTACTCAGGCTCACCGTGACATGGCCATTGCGGTATCGAATACGAATTCCAATGAGGTCCACTTAGCGGGAATGAATTATTCTAGATCCACCAATGGCGGGTCTACTTTCAGTACGCTGGCTGCCTGGAACCAACCCGGCGACAGGTCTTACATCCATGCAGACGTAGAGTTCATGCAGTATGTAAATGGTGTCATTTACTACGGTACGGACGGTGGTATTTACAGAAGCACCAACCAGGGAAACGACTGTGAGGACCTCACACAGAAAGGCCTCGCCGTCAGACAGTATTATCGAATTGGCGGTTCGGCGACCGATCCAAACATGATTATCGGCGGTGCACAAGACAACGGAACGAACATCATGAATGGGTCCAGTCGTCAATTTAAAGAATGGTTGGGTGCGGACGGCATGGAGTGTTTCATTAACCGTGAAAATAAAAACATCATATATGGTACCGTTCAGTTTGGAAGCCTGTATAAGAGCACAAATGGAGGGAACAGCATCGGAAACATCTCTAAACCTGGAAATTTCAGTGGAAACTGGGTGACGCCGTTCATGCAAGATCCGATTAGAAGCAATACCATTTATGTAGGCTACAGTAACGTATACCGAAGCACTACAGGAGGAACCAGCGGAAGCTGGCGAAACCTTACTTCATCCATCAACCTTGGCGGAAACCTGGATGAAATGGCCATTGCTCCCTCCAACAATAATTACATCTACCTGGCAAGGGGCAGCAAAGTATGGAGAACTAAAAACGGCCAGAGTTCGTCCCCGTCATGGGTGGAAGTAAGCGGATTCAGCGGAGACGTCAACTTTATCACTGTAGATCCTAATAACCCGGAGCGTGTGGCCATCGCTACTACCGGATCAAGAGTTTACGTGTCCACCAACGCAGGTTCTTCATGGAGTAACATCAGAGGCAACCTGCCGAATATTTCCGCACAGTGTGTGGTGTATGATGACACACAAAGAAATGGCTTATATGTAGGCATGCAATCCGGTGTGTACTACACCAATGATGTTTTAAGCCAGTGGGTTCCATTTATGGAGAACCTCCCTAACGTACAAACGTCAGAGCTGGAAATACACTATCCCAGTAGAAAGATTCGGCTTGCTACCTATGGAAGGGGTATCTGGGAGTCCGATCTTTACGATGGCAATACATCGGACGGTGTAAGTGCTCCCAGTAACCTATTGGCTCAGGTTGAGGAAAAAGATGTTCAGCTCAGCTGGAAAGATAACGCCTCGGATGAAACCAGTTTTTCTTTGGAAAGAAGCAATGGAGGAGCGTATCAGGTCATCGCAACGCTCCAGGCCAACCGAACGAGCTACATAGATACTAATCTGGAAGAAGGTACGTATGCATACCGAATCAGAGCAAGAAGAAACAGCGATTTTTCTAACTATTCGAATGCAGCTACCGCCACCGTAGAAGGAGAGGTTACGCCTCCAGATGTTGCCGATGACTGCATTGGGTGTAGGGTTTATGCAACCAATAGTGAAGAAACCGAAAGTGCAGATAACGGCAAGGAAAATGCCGCAGATGGTGATGAAGATACGTTTTGGCACACCAACTGGTACGATGATGAAACCGAAACACACCCTCATTACATCGCCATCGACCTGGGACGTGAGCGGGACCTCGTTGGTTTCTCGTACCTGGCCAGGCAAACGGAACGGACAACTGGGATGGTCAAAGACTATGAGCTCAGGGGTTGGAATGGTTCTCAGTGGGTACAACTTTCCGTTGGACAATTACAAAAAAGTCGGTTGAAACAGTCCGTAGATTTTAACAAATTCCGAACTCGTTACGTCAACTTCCGGGCACTTTCTGAAGTCGATGGCAAGCGGTGGGCTACGGTTGCTGAATTTACGGCAAGATACCTACCGGATGACAACGAGAACCAAAACGCGAGAGCTACCCAAGAAGAGGTACCGGGTGCGACACCTCCTGAAGTAAACCTGGATGAGCTGGAAGGATTGAAAATATTTCCTATTCCGTTCGCTAATGAGTTGACAATTAGAGGAATAAACTTCAAAAAGTCCGTCAGATCAATTAAATTTATTGGAGTGGATGGTCGCGAATTCAAGATTAGATTCAAAACGACTAATGATGGTGCGGTATTTGACACCAGTAAATTGCTAAAAGGCATGTACGTTTTACATCTTGAAGAAGCGGAGCAAACCAGAACGTTAAGAGTTTTCAAACAATAATTTCCAATCTAACCTAAATAGAAAAAACCGTGCTTAGCAATGAGCATGGTTTTTTACATTCATGGGTGGTATATATGGCACAAAGACATCAGGGAATGAGACAGAGAAAAGATCTGTGAGCTAAATATCCTGGATGAGTTCTTTATCTATTCGATATGAATAATGTATTTAAATTTTTCCAGGTTTTGAAATCCCTCAAATTCGATTTTGGTTTTCGCAACCAATTCTTCGTACGCCAACTCTTGCATACCCAGAAGATCATCGGAACCCAAATATTTCTTTAGTGTTGTGACCGCTGATTGATTAAATGCTGCATTAATCTGTTCATGGTAGATCCTGTAAACAGGAGCTCGTTGCTCATAGCTCTTGTCGTATTCATACTCTATCATGTAGATAAAATACGAATAGGTAGTATCTAGTTTGTTCATAGGAATTGCTACCCGATTGGTGCGATGTTCCAGATCAAAAAACATCACCTGATAAAGTAAGGGCTCATCCAATATTTCGGCACCGGAAACTGCATATAACTGAAAAATAATCTCGTCATTTTTTGTCGCTAACAAGTTTTTATCTTCACTAAGATTATCTGCAAAAATGACAAACTGAACTGAGTCCGATCCACGCTGTGAGAAGGCATGAACAGATACACAATAGGAAAGCAGTATTAGGAGAAGTCTGATTTCTTTTAAACTTAACATGCTTTAAAAATAGTCACAGGCTTATCTTGATTTCACTTGACTTATAAAACTAACCCCGAGGCCTGCGGCACACAGACATCAGGGAATGAGATCAAGAAAAGGTCTAAGAGCCAAAGATCCTGGATAAGTCCCAATTTGGTCCCACTATCAATAAAAAATACCCTGCAT
>JBCCXH010000445.1:0-4434 GCA_039192005.1 Bacteroidota bacterium | reverse complement strand
GTCAGAAGTCTACTGATGGAGGTTTAACCTGGGATGACGGTACAGCTATTGGGTTTAATCACCCCAAAGACCAGGACAAGGAATGGGCGGTCATAGACCAAAGAACCGGAAATTTATATGTCACCTGGACCCAGTTTGACGATTATGGTTCCAAAGATCCCAATTGCCAAAGTAACATCTTACTGTCTATGTCTGGCGGTGGAAAAAAGTGGTCTGAACCCATTCAGCTTAACCAATTTCCGGGAGACTGTATCGATGATGATAAGACTACGGAAGGGGTAGTGCCGGCCGTAGGACCTCAAGGATATATTTATGTAGCCTGGGCCTTTGATGAAAAGATCTACTTAGACCGGTCTTATGATAAAGGGAAGACCTGGCTCCGGAATGATATCATGGTCCGTAATCAACCAGGAGGCTGGTCGTTTGATATTCCCGGAATCAATCGAACGAACGGTATGCCGGTATTAATTGCCGACAATAGTCCCTCTCAGTATCGCGGGATGTTATATCTGAATTGGGCGGATCAGAAAAACGGTGAAAATGATACCGACATTTGGTTTGCCAGGTCATCCAATGGTGGTGACACCTGGACTGTACCTAAGAAGGTGAACGATGATGAGGGTGGTAAGCACCAGTTCTTTAGTTGGATGGCCCAGGATTTTACCACAGGTTATTTGTATATACTTTACTATGACCGTAGCGCTTATGATGATAATCAAACGGATGTCTATTTGGCCTATTCCAATAATGCTGGGGTAACTTTCGAAAACGTGAAAATCAGTGAATCACCCTTTACTCCCGATGCAGCATATTTTTTTGGTGACTATACCAATATCTCTGCCCATGACGGCCGTATCGCCGCTGTTTGGACCCGAATGGATGAAGGTAAAACCTCCATTGTTGCTACTATCATTGACGACGATGAGCTTTTTGGTGCTCCTGAGGGAAAGAAGGGCAAAAAGAAAAAGAAGAAGAAATAAATTTCCGGACTTGACCCGGAATCCCGAATATTCAACGGAACCCCCGATCAAATCCGGGGATATCACACATAGATCTCCTCACGTTGAGCTACCACGCGGTCATCAGCAATGTAATCATCATAGGTCATTAACTTATCGATAGTGCCGTTTGGACTAATTTCTACAATGCGGTTGGCAATGGTTTGCGTAAACGTGTGGTCATGAGAAGTAAATAGTACCGTACCAGGGAAATCACGTAGTGCATTATTGAGGGCCTGAATAGATTCCAGATCAAGGTGATTTGTAGGCTCGTCTAGCATCAACAGGTTTGCACCCTGTAACATCATACGTGAAACCATGCATCGCACCTTCTCACCTCCGGAGAGAACGTTACATTTCTTAAACACTTCTTCTCCTGAGAAAAGCATTTTACCCAGAAAACCACGAATGTAAACTTCGTCTTTCTCACCGTCGGAATACTGCCTTAGCCAGTCGATGAGGTTATCGTCAGACTCAAAGTACTTTTCATTTTCGTTGGGTAAATAAGCTGAGGTGATCGTCTGGCCAAATTTGAATTCACCTGAATCAGCGTTAGCCTCACCATTCAGGATTTGAAATAATGACGTAATGGCCAGGCTATCCTGACTAAGGACAGCGATTTTATCCCCTTTATTTACGAACAAGTCAAGGTCACTAAATACGGTTTTACCATTGCTACTTGCACTTAAGCCTTCGATTTGCAAAATCTGATCTCCTGCAGTCCTATTTTGTTGAAATATGATAGCCGGGTACCTCCTGGAAGAAGGTTGAATATCTTCCACATTGATTTTATCAAGCAGTTTTCTTCTGCTGGTGGCCTGTTTGGATTTAGCCGCATTGGCACTAAAGCGAGCAATGAACTCCTGAAGCTCTTTTTTCTTTTCTTCTGCCTTTTTGTTGGATGTCGATCGCTGTGCTAGGGCTAGTTGACTCGACTCATACCAAAACGAGTAGTTTCCTGTGTAGAGTTTGATAGCCTTAAAATCAATGTCAGCAATGTGTGTACATACCGTATCCAAAAAGTGACGGTCATGAGATACTACGATTACTGTATTCTTAAACTCCAAGAGGAAATCCTCTAACCAGGCGATGGTTTGGATATCCAGATCGTTCGTAGGCTCATCCAGGATCAAAATGTCAGGATTTCCGAAAATAGCTTGGGCTAATAGCACACGCACTTTTTGGTTACCATTTAATTCCTTCATGAGAAGATAATGATTGTCCTCTTTGATCCCCAAGCCACTTAATAGTGCCGCAGCGTCTGATTCGGCATTCCACCCGTCCATTTCAGCAAACTCCGCTTCAAGTTCAGAAGCCTTGACACCATCCTCTTCAGAGAAATCAGGCTTTTCGTAGATGGCATTCTTTTCCTGCATGATGTCCCACAATTGGGTATGACCACGCATTACAGTATTTAAAACGGTTTCTTCATCAAATTCAAAGTGGTTCTGACGTAACACAGCCATACGCTGGCCTTGATCGATGGTCACCTGGCCGGAATTTGGTGTGATATCTCCGGATAGGATCTTTAGGAATGTGGATTTACCTGCTCCATTGGCGCCAATGACACCGTAGCAATTGCCTCCGGTGAATTTGATATTTACCTGATCGAAAAGAACCCTCTTTCCGTACTGTAGTGATACGTTGTTTACTGCAATCATTGTTTCTCTGAAAAATGAAGCCGCAAAGTTAGTTTTTTTATTTACGATTTGCGAAGGTTATGAAAACGTCATTACGATAATGACTAAGGTAGAATGAGCCCGCCTTCCGAAGTTGTACGGAAAACGGGGAATCCTCACACTAAAGTAATACTCTTACTAAACTATTTTCCCGATGATTTCTTTCAACATTTTGGCCGCCAGGGCTCCTGTGATACCCTGAACATCCCGATCTGGATTGTATTCTACAATATCAGCACCTATAACTTCAACCTCTATGGAGTGGATCAGGTCAATAACTTGTCTTGAGGTGAATCCGCCAGGCTCATGGTGGGACACCCCCGGTGCACAGGCAGGGTCGAAGCCGTCCATGTCCAGAGAAATGTAAAGCGGATTTTCGAATTGCATTTTTGCCAATTCATAATCCTTCATTTCAAGAATCTCGACCCCAAACTTCTTTGCCTGTTCATATTGATGGTGGGTGTAGGTTCTGCCGCCCACCTGAATGAGTTTTGAGGCTAGTTCCTCTTCCATTATCCTTGCAAAAGGGCAGGCATGTGAATAAGGGTCTCCTTCAAAGTCATGGTATAAATCGCCATGGGCATCAATCTGCAGGATATCAAACGGGCCTTTCACTTTTGAATAGGCTCTTAGCAGGGGGTAAGTGATGGAGTGGTCTCCGCCCAGAGTAATGAGTTTTGACTCTACACTGCAATTTTTCTCCGTGAAATGTTGAATGTCAAAATACTCAGAAGGTGTGAAATCCCCAGCGTCTTGAATGTCAAAAGTTTGGATGTCCACACCTAACTCGGTAAAAGGGTTCGACGAATCAGAATACAAAAACTCCCTGATCAGTGGAGGCGCCTTTCTGGGGCCCTTTAGGAAAGATGATTTGTCATCGTAGCAGATACCTTGGAGTGTGATCATATTATTTATTTAGCTGTCATCCCTTCGTAGGTAGGGATCTCGAACAACTGAAAGAGATTCCTGACTTCCGCTCCGCTTCATCAGAATGACGTTCTGTGTTTATTTGTTCACAAACCAACTTTATCTTCCTCAGACTTCTTCTTGGGAGCAATATATTCAACACCCTTATCCCTAAGTAACTTATTAAATGCCGGGATATCTTCATTCAGAATTTTTTGCACGCCTTCTTTTTGAGTGTTCCATTTCCCTTTTAGGTCTTCATAGAGTTCCTGCTCACCGTTGGTCAAAGGTGGGACACTACCATCAATGGTCTGCATAAGTTGATAGAGTTGGATATCCAGCTTATTCCGAAAGTTGATAATGTCCTGAAAGGTTTCCTGTTCGGGTGAAATAAGTTCCTTTTCAATTTCCCCAACCTTTTCCTTAATTCCATCACCCATTTCCTGAATCTCTTCATCACCTTCTTCCCGGTCTATCATCTGACCGACCTGCTGTCGTACGTCCTGCAGTTGCTTAAGTGACTCGTACAATTCCTCCAGATTTTCATAGATGGTTTTCTTTAACCGTTCCTGATCTGCTATAGCCTTCTCGCTGACCTCGTCCCTTGGGTCTTTTAGGATTTCGAACTCCTGCACCTGGCTGAAATCACCGATAGTTAGTTTTGCGCTATACCTTCCCGGGCCGACATGATAGCCTTGCATACCCATATTGCCAAACGAGGGAACATACACACCTTCCGCAGGTTCAATATTTGCCAATCGCAGGTCCCACTTAGCGATATTCATACCTTCTTTCATCTCTATTTTGTTCCAGGATTTTTCAGTATCGCTAGCTAAGGTTCTCAAAATCTT
>JBCCXH010000444.1:0-4437 GCA_039192005.1 Bacteroidota bacterium | reverse complement strand
GTTCAAGTCAGTCTTCCGGCTCTGGCTCTTCGAGTGCTCAGGGACAACTGAAACAAGAACTAACGAATAAAGTAGACGAAGAAAAGGCAAAAGCAGAAGCGGAGATTGCAAAGCGCAAAGCAGAAGCCGAAGCCAGGGTGGCTGCGGAAAAAGCCAAGGCGGAAGCGGAAGCCAAAAAAGCCGCTGCTGATGCAAAGAAAAAAGCAGAGGAGGATGCCAAGCGAAAACTAGAGGAAGAGAAGAAAAAAGCAGAAGAATCCGCTAAAAAGAAATTAAATAGCCTTTTTAAAAGAGGTGGATAACATTTAGTGTTACCACCTCTGGAGTACCTGCATCCGATGTGCATCCATTTTTAGGAAAATAAAAAGCAGTATCGTAAAACCCCAAAGTGAAGAACCCCCATAGCTAAAAAAGGGTAACGGTATCCCTATTACAGGGAAAAGGCCTACCGTCATGGCTATGTTGACCCCGAAGTGGAAAAAGA
The DNA here is from genome assembly GCA_039192005.1 of Bacteroidota bacterium. Taxonomy (GTDB): domain Bacteria; phylum Bacteroidota; class Bacteroidia; order Cytophagales; family Cyclobacteriaceae; genus Ekhidna. The sequence continues at coordinate 3,953 of JBCCXH010000444.1, read as the reverse complement.
GGATACCGATGACTCCGTATCCATAGATTCGGGCAAAAGAGGATTTTTGACGTTCTGCTAAAATCACCAGCCTCATGAACAGCGTTCCGAACAATCCTATAAGTACGATGCTACCAATCCAGCCGTGCTCTTCGCCTATTGTACAAAAGATAAAATCAGTGGTCTGCTCAGGTACGAAATCAAACTTGGTTTGAGTACCCTGTAAAAACCCTTTCCCATAAAATCCACCAGAGCCGATTGCTATTTTGGATTGGGTTACGTTCCATCCGGCACCAAGCGGATCTATATTAGGGTTGACCAACGAGAGTATTCTTTTTTGTTGGTGTGGTTTCAGGACATCATTTAGAATGAAATCAACACTCCGCACCGCCCCGATGACCATCAACGTAATCAGGACGGTCCAAATCAATCTTTTGGTATTTCTTGCATTCAACCCGATGATCAGTAGCATGGTCACTAATATGATCACCAGAAGAATGGTCTGATTCACTAAAAGTGTTAATAAAAAAATCAACACCACGCCCAAAACAATCAATGGCAAGATGGATGGTAGCCCTTCCCTAAACATAGGGATCAATAATGCACTGAACACAAGCGCCGAACCGGTATCTCCCTGGAAGATGATGAGAATGGCTGGGAGGGTAATAATGCAGAGGCCTATAGAGAGTATTTTAATATCGGTCAGTTTTCGTGTGGCATTATCCAAAAACTTAGCAAGCGCGAGAGCGGTAGCAAATTTGGCAAACTCAGATGGTTGACCCCCAAACCCTCCAAACCCAATCCAGGAACGCGAACCGGATACCTCTTTTCCTGCAACCAAAATAAAGAACAATAGCGCCAGAGCAACTCCGTAGAAGACAAAAGCAAAGGAATCGAAAAACTTAAAGTCAAAGAAAAACACCCCCCATGCGATCAAAAAAGAGGCTCCTATCCAAAGGAGCTGCTTACCTGAACTCGTCCCGAAATCGAATATGCTCTGATCGATATCAGGATCATATTCCGCGGCGTAGATATTTAGCCACCCCATAAAAATCAGGAGGCTAAAGATCAGGACCACCACCCAATCAATTTTCTGTGACAGGTACTCTTGTCGCACGTACTAAATATTTTTCTTCAAAAACATAATCTTCCAACCAAGGCCTGGAAATTTCCCCAAAAATGTATTTTTCTGCTACCAGGCTGGCCACAGAAACAGCCGCACGCCCTCCCTGACCAGCATTTTCTACGTAAGCGGCAATCGCAATTTTGGGGTCATCCTTGGGGGCAAACCCCATAAAACCCGAATGATCTTCTCCATGAGGATTTTGTACCGTACTTGTTTTTCCACAAAGGAACAGACTGTCCCGATACCCCCGAAAACCCGACCCCGACGTCACAACTTTTTCCATACCATTAATAATTGACTCGTAATGACGTTCATCAAACGGTAAAATCTCTTTCTTGATATTTGGATTAGGCCAGCCGCTTACCTGGTCTACAATGTGTGGGGTAATAAAATAGCCCCTATTGGCCAGTATGGCTCCAAGGTTTGCCATTTGAAGCGGAGTCACGAGGATTTCACCCTGACCAATGCTTAATGAACCAATGTTGGAATATTTCCAGCGATTTACCCCATACAACCGGTCGTAGTATTCGATGCTCGGGATATTTCCGCTGATCTCGTTGGGTAAGTCAACGCCCAGCTTGCGTCCCAGGCCAAAACGTTTGACATGCCCCCTCCATTTTTCTAAACCAATACGTGTATCCAAATAAGCACTTTGTTCGATTCCCTGCTGCACCATTCTTCTCATAATGAGATAGAAATAGTTATTGGAAGAATACCGTATCGCCTTTTCCATACTGTATAGACCAGGGGGAGCCAGGTCTCCAATGTTTGAGCCGTCTGTCGCGATGATTTCGTCTGAGTAAACGACCTCCTCGTGCATCGCAATAATGCCCTGCATGGTTTTAAACATGGAGCCGGGAGGGTACCTGGCTTGAAGTGGCCTGTTAAAGAGCGGCTTGTTTTCGTCTTTGATTAATTCAGAAAAGTTTTCACTTAGTGACCGGCCACTTAGCAGTGAAGGGTTGTATGACGGGGCAGACACTAAAGCCAGAATTTTCCCTGTGGCAGGCTCAATTGCAACGACACTACCCACTTTTCCACGCATAAGCTTTTCCGCATAGTTTTGTATTTCCAGGTCTATGGTCAGCCTTACATCGTCCCCGGGTGTAGGCAAGGTATCGTACTTTCCATCTCTAAAATCATCCTTTACTACACCTTGTACATTTACTACCTTGTAAATGGACCCACGCCTTCCTCTCAGTGTCTCTTCATAAGCTTTTTCAAGGCCGCCGATGCCTACATAATCACCAGACTGATAGTAACCAGACGTGTCTCTATCCAGAAAATTACCACTAACCTCACCAATGTAACCCAATACATTGGCCATTCCTTCCGTCGAGTAAGACCTGATCGTTCTTGGTAAAACGTAAAAGCCAGGGTACTCCACCAGTTTATCCTGTAAAATAGCAAAGAGCTCGTTGGGAAGTTGCTCAAGTATTCTGGATGCCAATATAGGAGAGTAACGCCTTGCATTCAGCAATTTTTCCTCAAGCTCTTCCTTACCTATACCTAATAGGTCACAAAAGGCTAGTGTATCTTTAATCTGCGCCTCTTTGGGCACCACCATCAGGTCAAATACAGGGGAATTGTAGACAATAAGGCTATCTCTGGAATCAAATATCAGCCCTCTGTGAGGATACTGAATGATTTTTTGCACGACATTATTTTCAGCAGCAACCTTATAGTTATCATCCAATATCTGAATGCTAAAAAGTTTGATAGAAAAAAGTATGACGACCGCTAAAATGAATCCTCGAATCACCAATACCCGGCTACTCATATTCGTCTGGCTTTAGGGGCTATTAAATAATTAAGTATGAATATGACAATAAAACTAAATATTGTACTTAGAAAAACCTTGGTAATTAGCAATCCAAACAAGTGAAACCCGCCATTTTCTAAGGAAAAAATAGTCAGGTGATGGAGAAAAATAATTGGAAAGACAAAAACGGTTAGTGTCGTAGCGCCTAAAGAGACGTGATTGATATTTATCAACTCATCCACGTCATCATAAACCAGTTGGAGCCAGTTGTTTCTTACGTACATGATAAGTACACACGCAAATGCATGAATACCCGGGGTATTGGAAAAAACGTCGATGGTGAGCCCGGACAAAAATCCAATAAGTAATAGATACGTCCGGGTAAGTGAAAAAGGCAAAAAGATAAGAAAACCAACGTAGAAAAACGCGAAAGCACTATCGAATAAGGTGATTCGATAGAGTAAAGGTATTTGTATCACCAAAAGCGCGACCAAATTGAAGACCTGTTCCTTTAAATTGACCCTATTCATAAAATTCCAGGCTATCTATTTCAGGCTGCAATTCATTAACGATGACAAAAACGTTGGGTAAAGAGGTGAAATCAGTACTCAATTTTACTTTTGCCTCGTAAAATGTCATGTGATCTTCCAGGTTGAGCTCATCCACAATCCCAACACTTACTCCTTGAGGGAATACCGAGTTGTATCCTGATGTAAGTACGGTATCCCCTATTTCCAGAGGAATGTGTCTTGGTACGTACCTTAAGGTAGCCTTATTGTATGTTCTTTGATCCCATTGCACCGTACAAATGGTACTGGTACGTTTTATAATGGAAGATACCATCACGTTTGGGTGCAATACAGAATAGACGGTTGAGTAGTTGTTAGAAACAGACTTAACCTGTCCGACGACACCAGAAGGAGAGATAACGCCCATTCCGGGAAAAATACTGTCTCTTTTTCCAACATCAATCGTGAGGAAGTTTTTAGCCCTTCTAAAAGAATTGTTTACAACTCTTGCCCCAATGACCGTATACCGGTCGATCGTATCTACTGAGTAGTTTCTAAAATAGATCGAGTTAAGTTC
>JBCCXH010000443.1:0-4475 GCA_039192005.1 Bacteroidota bacterium | reverse complement strand
TGCATTTTTTCGAAAATACAATCACCTGTTTGTCATATTGGTTTTATGACACCTCTTGTTTATACCCCGGCTATTCTGTTCTATCTTCATAAAAAAGGCACGCCTTTCCAAAAAAGTGATTTCAATGATTGCTTAATTCTTCTTTAAAAAGCCGAGTAAATCAGGAGTGACACTCTTCTGATTTCTCACCTCGTTTTTTAAATCATAGAATCATATACGACTTATTTTTGAGAGATTAACTTACCTGGAACGACGAAAGAGGGTTCCATTCATTTGATCAAAATTTAATACCTAAAATGCTACACAACACCCCTAAAATCTTCTTTAAACGGTTATTAATCTTGCTATTGCCACTCATTCTAAGTAACTGTGAGCAATCTGTAAAAAAAACGGACCATGGGGTTGAATATGAGATCAAAGACCGGGAGACCAATTCCATTCGAAAGGTTTCGATCTCAGTACTATCACCTACCGTTATTAAAGTTGCGATCGCCACCAGTGATTCTGCCATTCATTTACCTAGTATGATCGCCCATGAGAAACTAAAAGATACTGTTCACTTTGATGTTTCATCTGACGATGAAGTTATCGTCTTAAGCACGGACAGCTTGTCTGCGTTTTTAAACAAACGAACTGGAACTATCGCTTTTCAGGACAGGAATGAAAACCTTTTACTGGAAACAAAAGACAGCGAAATCTTACCTTTTGAAATCAAAGGCACGACGCATCACAAAATCAAGCAACATTTTTCATGGGACGAAAATGAAGCATTGTATGGGCTGGGTCAGCATCAGTTACGTACACTCAATTTAAGACGACAGTCAGTTGAGCTTTCTCAGCATAATACGCGTGTTTCCATCCCTGTTTTACTGTCTACTAAAGGGTATGGTTTGTATTGGGACAACTATTCGCAATCCTACTTTCATGATGCCGGGGACTCCTCCTACCTTGCCTCAGATGTAGCAGATAAGATTCAGTACTATTTTGTAAAAGGCAAAAAATTTGACGACGTCATTTCAGGATTGAGAACCCTGACGGGAGCGTCACCCATGCTTCCGCGTTGGGCTTTTGGATATGTACAAAGTCGCAACCGGTACAAAACCAAAGATGAATTGATGGGAGTGGTAAAGAAACACCGAGAACTGAACATCCCAATTGATGCCATCATCCTGGATTATCTGCATTGGGGTGAAAAAGGCTTTGGGTCCATGATGTTTGATTCTATCGCTTTCCCAAACCCTGAGGAAATGATTAAAGAACTCCACGACCAGTATCATTGCAAATTGATCGTCTCGGTTTGGCCATCTTTCAATAAAAAGTCTGCCAACTGGCAGTTATTTAAAGAGAAAAATTTTCTCCTGGACCTCGACCTTGGCAAATTTGGAGAGGTCCACGACGCATTTAACCCTCAAGCGGGAGCGTTGTATTGGAAACTTGTAAAAGATAGTTATTGGGATAAAGGCGTAGACGGAATCTGGTTTGATGCAACAGAACCGGAAAAAATGGAGAAATTCAAAAAGACCGACTGCTTTCTGGGGCCAACGGCTAAGTACCAAAACCTCTTCTCTTATTTTGATATGAAAAATGTTTTTGAGTCTCAATCGAAAGTGGATACTCGTCGGGTTTACGTCCTGACCAGGTCTGCATTTCTCGGTCAGCAGCAATTTGGGTCTGTGGTCTGGTCAGGCGACATCAAGACGGATTTCAACTCATTAAAAGAACAAATCCCTTCCGGTTTAAACTTCTGTATGACCGGGCTCCCCTATTGGAACACAGACATTGGCGGGTACCTCGGAGGGGATCCAAAAGATGAGAAGTATCAGGAACTATTTGTGCGCTGGTTTCAGTACGGGGCTTTTACTCCCATGTTTCGGGTACACGGGAGAAGGCATCCCTTTAAGAGCAGGAGCGGTGAAAATGAAGTGTGGTCTTTTGGTGAAACGAATCAAAAGATATTGGAGCAATACATCAAACTCCGCTACCGGCTCCTACCTTACATGTACTCCCTTTCTCATAAAGTGCACTCGGAGGGTTATACCCTTATGCGTGCGTTGGTTTTTGATTTTATGGACGACCCGGCTACGCATAACATTACTGATCAATTTTTATTGGGCAACATCATGGTCTGTCCTGTCACAGATGCAGATGTTACGGAACGAAGCGTCTACCTGCCAAAAGGCTGCCAATGGTTTGATTTTTGGACCGGAGAAAAATACAAAGGAGGACAAACCATTACGGCTTCTGCACCTATCGATCGAATCCCATTATTTGTAAAAGAAGGCACATTATTGCCACTGGCTGACGTGATGCAATACGCTGCTGAAAAACCGTATGATGACATCGAACTTCGGGTATACCCTGGAAAAAGCACGGAATTTTCACTTTATGAAGACCAAGGGGAAAACACCAACTATCAGAAAGGAAAGTTTAGCACCATTCTGTTTTCTTATGATGAGCAGGAAAACCAACTGACAATCGGCAAACAAAAGGGTAATTATAACGGCTTATTGAAAAAACGTGATTTTCGGATCACAAAAGTTTCAAAGGGTTTTTCAATAGGGATTGAAAAAACGAACGCAAATAAGAGTACACCTTACAACGGAAACGCCATAAAAGTCAGCCTTTAGCGGATACACAGTTTAAGAAAGAGACGAACTAAGACCTCCTTATCACTCGTGAAAAGGACTCAAAAGGACAACCACCCTTCATTGAAACCAGTATCCGGTGTTTCTTGAAATTACTTATCGAATAAATACACCGGTAAATCCTTCATCCTAATTAATCTCTCTATTTTTGTCGACTTTCAAAATTTTAGAAGGCACCCTTACTACATGCAACTAACTAAACTGGAACTTAAAGGATTCAAAAGTTTTGCTGATCGTGTTGTCATCAACTTTGATGAAGGCATCACCGGCATCGTGGGTCCCAATGGTTGTGGAAAATCAAACGTAGTCGACTCCATTCGATGGGTTTTAGGAGAACAGAAAACCCGAGTGTTGCGGTCTGATAAAATGGAGAGTGTCATTTTCAATGGCACTAAAAACCGAAAACCTACACAGCTCGCAGAAGTCTCGCTGACCTTCAACAATACGAAAAACTTAATTCCTACCGAATACGCACAGGTCACCATTACCCGTAGGTACTACCGATCCGGCGATAGCGAGTACCTGCTCAATGGGGTAACGTGCCGCCTGAAAGACATCACAAACTTGTTCCTGGATACCGGCATTGCATCCAATAGCTATGCGATTATCGAGCTGAAGATGGTGGACGATATCTTAAACGATAAAGACAACTCCAGGCGTTCGTTATTTGAGGAAGCGGCTGGTATCTCTAAGTTTAAAATACGAAAGAAAGAGACGCTGAAAAAGCTGGACGATACAGATGCCGACCTGGACCGGGTAGAAGACCTCCTGTTTGAAATCGAAAAAAACCTCAAGTCGCTGGAAAGACAGGCCAATCAGGCCAAAAAATACTACGAGGTCAAAGAAGAATACAAAAATTCCAGTGTCGCTCTTGCTAAAAAATCAATCGCCAATCAACAAGAAACCTACGACAGCATCCAGAAGGAGATCCAGGAGGAAAATGACAAAAAGCTGGCGCTCAATACACTTGTAGTGGAGAAGGAATCTGCCATAGAACAAGCAAAGGCCGATTTGATCAATAAGGAGAAGCTCCTTTCTTCCAGACAAAAAACACTGAATGAACACGTCAGTCAAATTCGTCAGTACGAGAGCGATAAGAAGATCAAAAATGAGCGACAAAATTTCCTTCAGGATAAAATTGAAAATCTTAGAGAGCAAATCTCATCCGACAAGCAAAGCAACGAGCGTACATCTGTTTCCTTAGCCGGGCTACAACGTGAACGCGAAGAAGCGGAGGAGATTTTTGACCAGGTAAAGCAGGACGTAGAACAATTAAAAACTGATTACGACAGGCAAAAAGAGCTCGCTTCGGAAGCACAACAGAGACTTGATCAACTCAGCCAATATTATTCTGAAAAAAGGGAGCATAATTTCCAGATCAACAAAGAGATAGAAATCAAGGAAATCCAGCTAAAGTCCATGCTGGCCGAACTGAATAAGACGAGCGAAGACTCCTACCAGCAGAGCGCCAACATCGAAGAGTTCCAGACGAGGTTAGCTGAAATCGCGCAGGAAAAGGAAGCAAAAACTCAATCTTATGAAGACGTACGAACGTTTGAAGAAGAATTGAAAATACAAATTCGGGAGCAGGAGGAAACGATCAGCTACAGCAAAGAAGAGCTTTCCCTGATCAACAGAAACCTGGACGCGAAACAGAACGAATACAACCTCACCAAATCGCTGGTAGATAATTTGGAAGGGTTTCCTGAAGCGATTAAGTTTTTAAAGAAAGATGCCCGCTTTAAGGCCTCCCCCCTTCTCTCGGATATCCTTGCTTGTCCGGAGGAGTATCGGATTACCATTGAAAACTATCTGGAGCCTTACATGAAC
>JBCCXH010000442.1:0-4488 GCA_039192005.1 Bacteroidota bacterium | reverse complement strand
CTTTGATAATATTTTCCTTTCCTTAACTAAACGAGACTTGTTTGTATTTGGCAGCGTAAGGAGATTCTAAAAGCACCCTACAAAGTTACGACAACCCCTCTGAGAGCTCAGAATGATGCTTTTTTGGAAGCAACCTATATGAAATAAAACTGATTTTAGGTTTACTTTTCCTGTTGAGAAGGGATTTTTTCAATGAACCCGATGATGTCCGTATCGTCAGAATTCATCTGCATCTTTTTTTTCACCCTTCTTTTTGCCTGCTCTACGGCACGTCTGGAAACGTTCATGATAATGGCAATCTCCTTATTGGAGAGTTTCATTTTTACAAACGCAAGGAGTTTGTGATCATTGGGAGTGAGGTTAGGAAAAGCATGCTCAAGTTTCGAAAAAAAGTCAGGGTGTACGTTTTCAAAATGTGTCTTGATACTTGCCCAATAGTTGTCCGTATTTTTTAAGGAATCCAATTCTTTGACTACGTACTCCCAGGGGTCATTCCCTGCGCGAACGTCAAATTTTACTTTCTCAATGATTTCAGAAAGTTTATCACTAAAGCTGAGCAACTGAATGGAAGTAGCTGTCAGAGACCTTGACTTTTCGTTGACATCGATTTCCAACTGTTTTCGCATGGCTTCTTCTGTGATTAGACGCTCTTTTTGAATTTCATTTTGGTGGCGATATTGGTGCATCGCACGCTTGGATACTTTCAACTTATAGGCGACGGCAAAAGAGAAAATGACCACCTCAACCATTTGCACGGAGTAGCTTACGTACATCATTTCACTGGTTTTGATCCAACCTTGTAGGTTGAAAAGGTTGAATAATCCTACCATGCTGATCACCATATTTCCTCCCAAAAGGAAGCGAGCACTTGTGATTTTCAGAGACAACCTAATCGAACAATACCAGATGATCAAAAAAGAACCGATACCGGCGATGATGATAAGGCGTAAGGCAAAAATGTAATAGGATAAAATAAGCCCCACTCCGATGACCAGATAGAGCAAGGGTACCCACCTCAACACCTTGTACGTACGTGGCATATTCACCTTAAGGTCCAGGTATTTAGCAGAAAAGAGAAAATAGCTTAAAAATACCCCGGCAAAACAGATGTACTGGAAGTTCCTGATCCAATCAATGGGTTGAGTTAACCCTATTTCCAGGTGAGACCCGGAAAGGAAAAGGAAAGTTAGGACGGTAGCAATGTTATAAACGGAGAATAAGAAATACTCTTTATAAAGGGTGATGAGCGATATACAGAAATTGTAGATGAACATGATGAAGATTGCACCCAGGAAAAAGTAGTTGAGTATTCTGGGTAGTCTATACGTCTCTTCATATCCCGATTGAGTGAAAAGCTTCATGCAGCCCGGAAGCGCATAACTCATAAGCCTTTGTGAGTTTTTCGTCACTGACTTTAGCCTTAGTAAGTATGCTTGATGGGTTTGGGCTTCTATGGAACTGCTTACTACTGTACCCCAGTCCAGTATTGCACGGTCTTCAAATGGCAGTAAGTATCCGGATTTTGTAATAAGCTCAGGCTGGTCATCCAGTATTTGATAAAGGTCTACATAGTCCGTGAGTTGGCCATTTAGGTAAAATGTCCTGGGATAGTCCGTCTCGTTTCTCAAGGTGAGTAAGACCCATACTTCTTTTTCCTTAGATGAAATGGACGTTTCTTTCCAGGGGAGAAAGGCATCCTTTTTTGCCAAAGCCTCTTTAGCCGTGAGGTGTTGATCATATACAGAAAGAAATACTGCGTAGTCATTTAAACAATGGACCTCTGCGTCGTCTAGTAAAATAGGGGAGCCCCCATACGTATCAACTTCAGGAAGATGTTGGTTGTTGATGGCTTCGCTCTCGGCAAATAAGGTGGAAAAAAAGACGATAAAGAAGCCAATGTTCATGTTTCTTACATGCTTACCACCATCGAGCTATGTTGGTTTGGAGTAAATAGTTCGGCTCTTTACTACTCCATGAATGAACGGCAGCTCAAAAAGACGCTTTAATTGATTGTAAAAGGGATGAATGCGATTCTAAAGAGAAAAGCTTTCACCACAGCCACATGTTCTGGACGCATTGGGATTAACGAACTGAAATCCCTTGCCATTTAGTCCTCCGGAAAAATCCAGTGTGGTTCCTAAAAGGTAGAGTAAACTTTTCTTATCCACTAAAATCTTCACTCCTTTGTCTTCAAATATCTCATCAGACTCCTGTATTTCGGTATCGAAAGAAAGGTCATACATGAGGCCTGAACATCCGCCACCTTTAACAGAGACCCGGATACTCTGTTCTTCCGTTATTCCCTCAGCGTTCAATAACGTTTTGATTTGATCTTTTGCCGTATCTGTTACTAATATCATTTATGCTACTGGATTTAAAACAACACTAAAAACGGTAATTTGATTAATATCACGCCCATAGTACAATTTGTCCAGGGCGTCGTAGATATTTTTGGCTCGAAAGTAGGAGGTCTGAAGTTCAGGCATCCCCTTTACCATCCATTGTATGGTAAAAGAGTTTTCCTTGTCTTTATGTGTTCGTACATAATCAAGCATTTTATGTAAAACATCTGTCTTATCAAAACCTGTTATCGTTTTGAAAAGAAACGACTGATTATGCCTTGGATTGATTGTAATAAGATCTAGTTTCGTTTTCCCCTCAGCAGATGCATATTCGAACATGAGTTCGTCGCTCCGAAGACCTAAAAAATTCTTGATCTCATTTTGAATCTTTGCAGACTCTACGTGAACATCCGACCTTATTTCCATTTATTAATTATATAATGTCAATAACTTTTCAGATAGACTGAAAGTTCCTCATTTTTGCAAACTTACTAATACTACAACACAATGTGGAAAAACGTCGAACATATAGGCATCGCTGTGAAGGATTTATCTTCTTCAAATGAGCTTTTCAAGACACTTTTTAACGATTCTCCCTATAAGGAAGAAGAAGTGAGTTCCGAAAAAGTAATTACTTCCTTTTTTCAATTGGGTGAAACCAAAATTGAACTTCTGGAAGGTGGTGAAGACAGTGCCATCGCGAAGTTCATCGCGAAGAAAGGCGAGGGAATACACCACATTGCTTTTGAAGTGGATGATATTTACGCGGAGATGGAACGACTTAGAGGCGAAGGCTTTCAAATACTAAACGATGAGCCAAAAAAAGGCGCTGACAACAAGCTGGTTTGCTTTGTTCATCCTAAGTCAGCCAATGGCGTGTTAGTGGAATTGTGTCAAGAGATTAAAGAATGAGCGAAACCAATAGAACAGAGATTGGTGATCTGGGAGAGTTTGGACTGATTGACAGGCTTTCCAAAGGGTTTGATCTGAGAAATGAAAAAAGTGTAAAGGGGGTAGGTGATGATGCGGCCGTTATCGATACGGGAGCCATGTATCAGTTGGTTTCTACCGATATGCTGATGGAAGGGGTACACTTTGACCTTTCGTATGTCCCCTTACAGCATCTGGGATATAAGGCAGTTGCTGTTAATGTATCCGACATTGCAGCCATGAACGGCGTCCCTCAGCAAATCACCGTCAGCCTGGGGATAAGCAATCGCTTTTCTGTTGAGGCGCTGGAGTTGCTCTACTCAGGCATAAAAATCGCTTGTGAAGAATATGGAGTCGATCTGGTAGGAGGGGATACGACTTCCAGTAATTCAGGGTTGGTGCTTTCTGTTACCGTAATCGGGCAAGTAGCCAAAGACAAAATAACCTATCGAAGTACAGCAGCCGAAAATGATATTGTGTGTGTAACGGGAGACTTGGGTGGAGCATATGCCGGCCTGCAGGTATTGGAAAGGGAGAAGCAGGAGTTTCTTGCCAACCCGGAAATGCAACCAGCACTGAGTGAATACGAGTACATCGTAGGAAGGCAACTAAGACCAAAAGCACGGATGGACATCATCCATGAGTTTGATGAATTGGGGATCATTCCTCACGCGATGATTGATGTTTCTGACGGGCTGGCCTCAGAAATTTTCCACCTGTGTAAACAGTCTGATTTAGGTGTTGCTTTGTTTGAAGATAAACTACCTATAGACAAACAGGCCTATGAAACAGCAGCAGAGTTTAGTATTGATCCAAACGCCTGTGCGCTGAATGGTGGAGAAGACTATGAGCTATTATTCACGATCAGGCAAGATGACTTTGAGAAGCTAAAAAACCATTCAGATATTCATACCATTGGATACATGCAAGCAAAAAATAAGGGGAAAGCTTTTGTGACAAGAAATGGCAACTCCGTAGCGTTAAGCGCTCAGGGATGGACGCATTTTTAACCGGAAAGATTCGCAGGACTCTTTTATTAGGGCAGACTTGAGAAAAGGCATGCCCGCCGGAAAAGGTAGGTAGCTTCCTGATTATCAGGCTTAAACCCAAATCGAGGGTGGTGATGGTGAAATCATACAGGTTAAGAAAAAGTTAAAAGAGAAAGGGTTTCTCACCCATTGACAAATAAAAAAACCTCTTAATTAATTAAGAGGTT
>JBCCXH010000441.1:0-4511 GCA_039192005.1 Bacteroidota bacterium | reverse complement strand
CGAACTGCGAAATTACTAATTTTTCTTTGATAATCCATCAGTTTGTAGCTTTTCTAATAACCGAAAGGAGTGGCCCTTTATCTTTCCGTAGTCACTCACTTTTTTCTGTCTTTAGGATACGATTCTGATGAAAGTTAGATGATTTAGTCAATGCTCAGATGATCTTACCCTGAAAGGCAGCAGTTACTTTACTCTGAACGTACCCGTTCCCATGATGTAGTCATCGGTGTAGACTTCCACCTTATGTAAACCAATGGGGTATTCATTTCCTTTATCATAAAGGTAAGTGACCAATTGACTGTTTTTGTCGTACAAAATTTCCTGCTTGGCAGTATAAAAAAGTTCCCTGCCTTCAAAGGTGAAGGAACCGGAGCCTCTGGTAACATCAAACAAGACATTGCCATCAGGTGCAATAATCCTTAACAGAAGTTCTTTTCCTTCGATTGGAGCAATCTGGTTGTCAAGGATCGTGAATTCGATCTTCAATTGGTTAATGTGACGGTTTCTAAACTCGCTTTCCCTTTCTTTTCCATTGGAATTTACCGCATAGACGGTCAAACCCTGTATTTCCAATCTGGATGCTACCGCTACTTTCCCTTCGAGTTCTTCTGTATTTTGTTGTAGTTTCTGAATGGATTGATTCAGCTGATTCTTTTCAACCTTCAGGTTGGTGTTTTCTTTCGTCAACTGTTGATTGACCTCCTTAAGCTGTTCAATTTCCTCGTCTTTGACCAAAAGAAGTTCCTTGTAACCTGAAACACGTGCATTAAGTCGTGCAATTTGCTTTCGTTGATTTTGGTCTCTGGTGAGCAACGCTTTTTTATCTTCCTCCAGTTGCTGCTTGAGTACCAGAAGCGTGTCAATTTCACCACCCAACTCCTGTATGGTAATAATTCGTTGGTCCAGTTCGTTGGCAACTGAATCAAGTCTTAAATACGTCTCCGAAATTTCTTGTTTTTGCCTTTCTCGCTCGTTTTTAAGTTGCTGGTTTTGCCAGATAAAAAAGGCAATAATGCCCACCAGGACAATGGAAACACCTATGAAGACGGGTGTTCTGTTAGGTTTTTCACTTTGTGGTGTTGTAGGGTATGAGCGCTTCTGGGCGCTGTTTTCTTGGTGTTCTCCTTCCATTTCCTATTGTTTTTGCGTCTGCAAAACTATGGAAACAGTTGATTTTTAAAAATGAAGAATAAAATGTTGCTTTGGAGACTCTCGCTTTGGCAGGATGATGCCTGCCTGGAAAATGTCCAGGGTTAATCTTAGGCGTGGATCTCGTGTGAGTTGAAACCAGGTGTTACTCATGTCTTTGGACCAATAGATATCGTGCACCACAATACATTTGACGTGGGGGCTATATTTGATGACGTCAAATATCATTTTTTGTGTGACTGTGCCACGGTGGTCGGCATCCAGAAAAACAAAATCGGGCTGGTATCTTTCGACTGCAGAGAGAAACTGTTGGTGAATGTCCCCGGTAATGATTTTTACTTTGTTGAGCTTTAATTGCCGCAAATTCTTTTTTGCCATTTCACTCAAAACCGGAGACCCTTCCAATGAAATGACGCTGCTTGCATTACTACATGCCAGGTATGCTGTTGAAACGCCAAATGAAGTGCCTGTCTCCAAGATAGCAGACGCTTCCATGTAGTTGGCCATCAGCAGAAGAAACGAAGAAAATTTTGGCCTGCTAAGCGAACCTTTCGCAATTGACTGCACGGTTTTTCTTTTCGTGATGTTGGATTTGAAGTCAGTTACGTCAATTAATTCACGTTGTTGGAATAAACGTTTACGGAGTTCTTCAACCTGCTCGACTCTGAACTGCGCAGATTTTTTGATCACCTGCTGATACAGGTCATATACAAATGGTGAGTGCAGGCCATACGCGTTTTTTGCCTTGATCAGGTAATTGAAGTAAGCAATGGACTGAGGAAGAAGGGATGGAGATCCCAATTGACTAGTTGAGCTTGAAGGGGACCACCATGATGAACTCAGGAATTTCTACATCAAAGATTCTTCCGTCAATGATGCGTTCCATGGTGTAAAAACCACTCATCTTACCAATGCCAGATCGTAAATTACACCCTGAGACGTACTGATGAATCTCACCAGGTTCCAGTATGGGTTGCTTTCCAACAACACCGTCACCTTCCACCTCGTTCTTTGGGTGTCCTACGTCTGCAATGTCCCAATGTCTTGATTTGAGTTGTACAGTATTTCCACTGTTGTTTTCTATGGTAATCCGATAGGTAAAAACAAAGTGTTCGTGAGCCGGTTGAGAATGCTCTGGCTGATAATTCGTTTCTACTGAAACTTTAATTCCTTTGGTAACTCCTGTTATCATTATATGGTGGACAATTTAAATCAAATTGAATTTAAATTGCCAACATTTAGACTAAGTAATGAAGATAATCTATGAAGGTGCGCATTGAGACCGTTTGGAGCCAACAATTGAACGACGAATTTGAAAAACCCTACTTTAACGACCTTATCGACTTTGTAAAAACGGAATATGCCACACAAAAAATCTACCCACCAGGGTCATTAATTTTCAGTGCGTTTGACCACTGTCCGTTTAATGAAACCAGGGTGGTAATCGTTGGTCAGGATCCTTATCACGGAGCCGGTCAGGCGAACGGGTTATGCTTTTCCGTGAACGATGGCGTAAGGTCTCCCCCTTCGTTACAAAACATTTTTAAAGAAATCCAAAGTGACCTGGGAATCCCTTTTCCACCTAATGGAAACCTGGAGCGGTGGGCAGACCAGGGAGTGTTGCTGTTAAATGCTACGTTGACGGTTCGAGCGAGCCAGGCGGGGTCTCATCAAAATAAAGGATGGGAGGAGTTTACCGACGCAGTGTTAAGAAGGGTTTCTGAAAACAAAGAAGGAGTGGTCTTTTTACTTTGGGGAGCCTATGCTCAGAAAAAAGGAGCGTTTATAGATCAGCATAAGCATCTGGTACTAAAAGCTGCCCATCCTTCTCCATTTTCAGCCAATAATGGTTTTTTTGGGTGTAAACATTTCTCGAAAACCAACCAATACCTGGTATCTAAGGGTCTTAAGTCAATAAACTGGTAATTTCACGTTATATAATAGGATATATCCTAAGATGATTTGGTAGGTATGCATAGATTCAGGTTGAGATTTTTTGTGGGATCGTTTTTCATGGTGACGTTGATATTTGTTACGCAAACAAGTTGTACAGACGACATCCTGTTGGAAAGCAACGAGGTATTGGAGAACGAAGTCAACCGGTTTGTCTGGCAAGGCCTGAATTTGTATTACTTCTGGCAGTCTGAGGTTCCTAACTTATCGGATGAACGATTTCGCACCACGGAGGAGTTGACTTCTTTTTTGAATCGGTTTCCCACACCGGAAGGTCTTTTTAACACACTACTTTTTCAGGAAGATCGCTTTTCGTGGATCGTTGATGACTACATCGCCCTTGATAATGCCTTTCAGGGAGTTTCGAAGTCGTTTGGGTATGAGTTTAAGTTGTTACGGGTTTCGTCTGCCAGTAATGAACTATTCGGGTACGTGGAGTACGTCATCCCTGATTCCCCTGCAGGTGTAGCAGGTTTAAAAAGGGGAGACATCTTTACGGAAGTAAACGGTCAGGTGCTCACTTTAGAAAATTATGTTTCGTTAATTATCGAATCAGACAACTATACCCTAACACTGGCAAATTTCAGAAGTAGTGAGTTGTTAACAAGTAACACGGAAGTCCCTTTGACTGCTGTAGAGTTAGTGGAAAATCCCATTTTACTTAGTAAGACATTAGAGGTTGGAAATGTAAGGGTCGGATACTTTGTTTACAACCAGTTTATCAATAATAATGTTGCTCATATTGAGTTGAATAACGTGTTTCAATCATTTATACAGGATGAAGTCTCTGAACTGGTACTTGACCTAAGGTATAATCCGGGAGGTTCATTATTTACTTGCAGGTTATTGGCATCCATGATTTACGGAGAGGCCAATGAAAACACCGTCTTAGGTTCTTTGATTTTTAATGACAAAGTTTCGGATCTTAACACCGACTTTAGTTTTCTTAGTGACATTCCCATTGATTCGTCTTCCGTTGAGATGAATCGCCTAAACATCGATCGGGTTTTTGTATTGACTACGGAAAGTACGGCTTCTGCTTCTGAGTTGATCATCGCGGGATTAATTCCTTACATGGATGTTGTGGTCATTGGAGATCAAACAACGGGTAAAAATGAAAGCTCAATTACATTGTATGATTCACCAGAAGTAGCTTATTCAAGCAACGAACCGGGAGATGTCAATCCAAACCATCGATATGCGATGCAACCAATCGTAAGTAAGTTGACCAATTCGGAGTTTCTCGACTATTCCTCCGGTCTTATTCCTTCAGTAGTATTGATTGAAAGTGATTTTTTTGATGATCTTCAGCCACTTGGAGATGTTGAGGAAACGTTGTTAAAAGAGGCGCTTCTCATCATATCGGGAACAGCTCGCGAGCAAAAAGAATGGCCGGTTGTTAATAAAGG
>JBCCXH010000440.1:0-4530 GCA_039192005.1 Bacteroidota bacterium | reverse complement strand
GTTCAGGTTTTAGACACGGTTTCTCAATTTTTCATTGTAGAAGATGGCGTTCGTACGCCGGTATTTGTAGTGGATACCACCTCGGTTACTCGCAACATAGAGCGTTCTTACAGCCGACTACGTACCAACCAACAACTCAGTATTTCTTTTGAATCGGGATATTACTGGGAGTTCAGAACGTTTTTGTTAGGAGCTTCTCT
This sequence comes from Bacteroidota bacterium, assembly GCA_039192005.1. GTDB lineage: Bacteria > Bacteroidota > Bacteroidia > Cytophagales > Cyclobacteriaceae > Ekhidna. The sequence continues at coordinate 4,330 of JBCCXH010000440.1, read as the reverse complement.
TGGTGTGGTTTCAAGTTGGGTAATTGATCAAAGTGAATTTGAGACACTTTCAGGCCAGGTAGATAATGCTCCTTTTACTCAAGGAAACCCTTTGCTAGGGCTGTTGATTCAGGTCCCCGTTCATTTCAAAAGTGAAAATAAAGCAGTGACCAGCTACTTTTCACCTTTTGTTTCCTGGATGGTCGATCCATCTTCCAATGACACCTCAGGCACAGTTTCAAAAAATAGTTTCGGAATCAGGTTTGGCTGGGTTTTTTGAAAAGTTTACTAAAGGGTAGGGGACTTTATGCGGTATCGTGTACCCTAAGCGAACTAAACTAGAAAAAATGTACTCATCATTGAAATTCACCAGATCCATACGGAATATCGCTTTATTCCTGATTGGATTTATTCTTTTATCTACCGAATCGTTTGCCTATCAGGTAATGGCCGGCGATACGTGTAATGCATCATTTACTGTCGCTTTGGATACGACAAGTGGCCTGCCGGTTTACCTATTTGAGGCGCTGGATAACAATCCTAACAAGCAATATACCTGGGAGATTGAGGGGAAGAAGAGAACTACAGGCTCGGTCATTGAACACATCTTTGATACAGATGCAAACGGGTTGATCGAACTTAAAGTAAACGACGGGATCACTTCATGCAGTACAGAGCAGTCCATTAGTGTAACTCCCCCTTCACCTGATTCTTGTTTTTTTAACTTATGGAAAACGGGCAGTCAATCAGTTGCGGTTGAGACATGGCTGTCTGCTTATTCAGTGGATCGGTCTTACACACTCAATTTCGGTGACGGCACAGAGGTAGAAGAAGATCCTGCGTTTCGTTTTCCGGTTTATCATACCTATGACGCAGGGGGTACTTATGAAATTTGTCAAACCATGAATCTGGATTCCTGTACCTACTGCAAAACCGTAGAGATTCCCGTCTTGGCGAGTGATACCTGTGCCAATTTCGCTGTTACATTTGACGACTCAGACGGCATGCCTGTTTACACGTTTACGGCACAGAATGATGACCCGGATAAACAATATTTATGGAATATAGGAGGGAGCCTTAATCGAAATGCCGGTTCGGAAATAGACCATATATTCTTTGATGGAGGCACATGGGATGTTACCTTAACGGTGATCGTTGGGCTGGATTCCTGTAGTTCATCAAGCAGGGTAAGTGCGAACCCTCCGTCCCCTGATCAATGTTTTTTTAACGTATGGAAAACCGATAGTCAGACGGTAGCGATTGAAACATGGATGCATTGGTATACCGATCTTTCCTATACCATGAGTTTTGGTGATGGCACAGGAATAGAAAATGACTCGGAGTTTGGTGTACCGGTCACACATACATATGATTCTGAAGGTACCTATCAAATTTGTCAGACGATGAACGAGGATTCCTGTACCTATTGTAAGGAGGTCACTGTCATTGTACCGGATACGACTTCCTGCGATGCCAGCTACACGTATACCTTTGACTCCCTGAACAGCCAGCGTTATACATTCTTTCCTTATGTAATCGATTCAACTCATCAATATTTATGGACCATCGAGGGTGGTTTTCAGTCTACGGACGTACCCTTTGTTTATGCATTTCCTGACGGGGGCCTGTGGCGGGTAGATTTGGAGGTAATCACTCCGACGGACACCTGTAAAGTCACGCAACAAGTTTTTGTGGAGCAACAAATCGCTGTTCCTTGTGATGCAGACTATAGTTATACCGTAGACTCATTGAATAGTCAGGGTTATACATTCCTTCCCAATGTAATCGATTCAACTCATCAATACTTATGGACCATCGAGGGCGGTTTTCAATCGTCTGAAGTACCCTTTGTTTATGCCTTTCCGGATGGGGGCTTATGGCGGGTAGATTTGGAGGTATTCACTACAACGGACACCTGTAAGGTCACACAGCAAGTTTTCGTAGCACAGCAGATTGTTGTTCCCTGCGATGCTTCTTTCACTTTTGAAGTGGATTCAACGAAACTCCGCAGTTATGCTTTCAAGCCAACTACACTTGATTCAGGAAGGTCTTACCTCTGGTATGTAGATAATCGGTATGTGTCGGATAGCTCGTCTTTAAACTATACGTTTCCTGACTCAGGTCTTTTCACCGTGCGACTGGACGTATTGGGTTTAGCAGATTCCTGTACGACCTCCCAGGAGCTTTTTGTGCCGCTCACTCCATCGGATACGACAGTAACAGACACGACGATGATAGACACCCTTTCCATTAAAGGGACCTTACTTGCCGATCTTGTACCGATCAATGGCCTATTGGATCTTTACAAGAAAAGTGAAGACGTGTGGGAAAAAGTAACAACCACGAATAGTTTGAATGGCGAGTATGCGTTCACCGGATTAGCAAAAGGGACCTATATGATACACGCCCGTGGGGAAGCAACCAGTTATGCAGATTTTATTCCTACCTACTTCGTAAACGGGGTGGACTGGGTAGATGCTTATACAATAGATCTGACGGGTGCTGCTGATGATCTGAACATTACCTTGATCCGGTCAGCAAATCTCAGTAGTCAAGGTGTCGGATCGGTATCCGGTCAGCTTTCAGGTTTGGTAACGACCGAAGATGAATACGTCTTGCTTCTTAAAGATCCATCTTCAAGAAATGTAATGAAATGGACCGTTTCTGATAAGAATACCAACAACTTCAGGTTTGAAAACCTACCATACGGTGAGTATAAAATAATGGTTGAGTGTCCTGGAAAGACAGCTACCCGATCTATTTCCATTACAGAATCAACGCCTTCCGTATCAATGGACCTGATGTTAGACGATAACGTGACAGGTCTTGATTTTGATCGAGAGGTGGCCGTTAAAGTTTATCCGACATTCATTGAAGAGTCACTACATGTGCGCAACGAAAGCGGATCAGTACAGGACTTAATGCTTACGATGAGGTCACTATCTGGTAAGGAATTGTTTACAGAACAGGTCAAACTTCCGGCAGGAGAGACGTTTACAAAGGATTTATCAGGCGTAGGTTCCGGGATAAAAATTTTACAACTGACTGACCAACATGGCACCGTAGAAAACATCCGATTAATCAAGAAATAATAGGATAAAATAGATCTTTTTAATCAGTAATAAAGCTCCCGTCCGGTAAGAGGATGGGAGCTTTTTCTTTAACTGATCACATATACGTCAACTTTATGATCAGTTGAACTATTTAATGCACAGAAAATGAGACTACTCTTTAAAAAACCTTGCACCAATGGAAAAACACGTTTCAAAAAATCTTGTCAGTAGTGCAATTATGTGTCGTAAATGTTGATAAAAGTGTTTTTCAGAGCCTAATTACCGCCAAAGTGATAGGCCAGCGCGACCTGGTACGTTCTTGGAATGCCCAGCGTATAGGTCGTACCAAACCTCGATGAGTTAGCCCTTGGAGATCAAAGTTCATCGGTTAAGTTCATGACATGGAGCGAAACATCAACGCTTTTGATTTTGTATCCTGTCCTGACATGGAAAAGTCGGAAACCCTCGTATTCCTTTGTGTTGTCGTTATTCATCCAGTAGGGGCCCATAAACTGGTTTTCGATGCTTACTCTCAGCCCTTTAAGAAACGAAGGACGATAGGTCAACTCCCAATTGTACTGCACATTGGCCCCTTGTGCCATTTCATTACCATTGTACGCATTTCCGTTTTCAACAAACTCAATGAACTTGTGACGAGCAAATGAACCACTCCATCGGAATTGCAACTGATTGTTGTATTCAAGGTTGAGCATGTATTCTACCCCTCGTGAGAGCGTTTCACCTGCATTTTGATTTTCCCTGGTACCGTCGTCCAGCTGTACCGAGATGATCTGATTGGTCGCATTGACCCGGTAAAGTGCGAGGTTGGTTAAGCCTCTAAATTGGCTACCCAATGCAAAAGAATACCATCCACCTACTTCGTAGTTGTTATATACGGAAGGATCGAGCGTAGGTATTTGAACTCCTTGATACAGTTCGCTTACTTGAGGAGGGACAAAACCCTGGGCGATGTTGGCGTAGCAACCTCTGTTATTCCCCAGGTCATAAGTAAAACCTATCTTGGGAGTCACCGCATCAAAGGTGTTGGTCGCATCAGCAGAACCTGAGAAAGAAGATGGTGGAAGGAAATTACGGTGATCATAGTTGAAGCGATCATACCGGAGAGAGAAAGAAAGCTTAAATCGCTGAAAGGGATACAGCTGAAGTGTCCCATACGTTCCAAGGTTGGTGAGGTCGATTTCATTTTTCGTTAGGGCTGAGTCAATGTCTGTGAATCCCACATTGATCCCTTCGTCGTTTCGGTCTACCAAAATAAAATCTTCAAAAAACTCAGTGGG